>NZ_CP067396.1:3384218-3691875 GCF_023617245.1 Lysobacter enzymogenes | reverse complement strand
CGCGAACCATTCGGCCGCGCCGAAGGCGCCGTTGGATTCGTCGGTCGCGATAGCGCCCCAGCGGTCGTAGTAAACCGTGGCCGCCTCTGGGCGTTCGGCGCAACCCTGCCAGCCGTTTCCACGTTGCATGTCGCAAGACGCCTGGGCGCGATGGAGCGGAGCCGAAGACAGCGCGATGAGCGCAGCCGCGAGCAGTCGCGATGCCCTCGTGTGCATTCGTCCGGCGGGTGCATCGCGACCGCCGGGTCGGATGCGCGGCTCAAGGCTTTTTGACTTCGTCATACTTCTTGGTCCTGTTGCCGACGTCGGACGAGGAGTCCAACGGCAGCTGATAGGGATGTCGCGCCGGACTGGATGGAGCGTCGGTGACGACAGGCGGCTGTTGCTGCGTTTGGTTCGCGCCTTGCTGGCTGCCCCGATCTTTGGCGGAAGAGCCGAATGCGGTGTTGTAATTGAAGTTGGCCGCGGTTCCCTGGAAGAACATCGCTGCGGCCGGCGGTACGGTGACGATCACCGTCGTCATCAACAGCCCGATCCCGCCTTGCTGCATGGCCTGCGTGGTCAGGCCTTCGGTGGCCGTGCCCATGATCCGGGTCGCCTTGGCCACCCAGAGCACCACCGCGACCTTGGCCATCAGCTCCATCGTCATGGAGACGACGACGCTGAGCATGGCCATCGAGAAGAGATTTCCTATGCCATACATCAGCCATTTCCTGAACAGATCCTTGGTCTGGTCGAACATCAGGCACAGGATGAAGATCGGTCCAAGGCCGATGAACAAGGCGAGCGTGAATTTGTAGAGCAGCAGCATCGCGCCGGCGACCATCGGCGGCGCGGCGGTGCCGACGCCGGCGAACACAAGCGCGCGTTCTTTTTCTTTCTGGAGCTTGGGGTTGTCGTCCGGGACCTGGACCACATCGATCGCGCCCATGGCGATTTGCATGTAGGCGAGGTTCTTGTCGATCGCATCGGCGCTGGAGCTGTCGTCGTCGGTAAACAGTTCGTGGATCTCGCGGTCCAGATCCTTGGTGAAGAAGCGGTGCAGGCTGGCGCCGCCGAACGACATGGTGGTCGCTAGCGCGACGATGAAGGCGATGCGGGCGGCATTGACGACCAATCCCATCATCGGTTCGCGCGACTGGCCGGTAACGATGCGATAGCCGGACAGCATGATCCACAGCGTCGTCAGGATCAGGGCGATCTGGCTGGTCCACGCCATCGTCCGCTTCATCAGGCCGAGCCCGAATTGGCCTATCTTGTGGTCGAAATAGGCGCTTATCAGCTTGAAGTAGGCGTAATCGCCGATGCCTTGGGCCAGAGGGGCGAGCCAATCCGCGAGAACGGCAAACAACTGCATTGTTCGATCCTTGAATACAGCAACGAGGTCCGGGCAGGCGTCCGGCTTAGAACGAGAAGGCACTCTTGATGGCTTCGGTCTGAATGATCTTGCCGACGCCGCCAGGGCGCTTGCCCTCCAGCGCCCGCCGCGCGAGCCGCGCCTGGTCCTTCTGCAAGGCGACGATGTAGTCGTCGTAGGCCTTCATCCGCGCCTGCCAGTAGTCGAGGTCCATGCGGGTGCGGACCATGAAACGCTGGGTTTCGTTGTCGTTGGCGGCGAGGCTGCCCTGGCTGTCGCCGACCTGGCCGCGCTGGCCCTCGACCTGGGAGAACTCGCGGTTGCGCTGGAGCAGTTGCTTGAGCATGCGCACCGATTCGTTGTACTTGGCGTTGTCGGCTAGGACCATGCGCTGGCAGAGGCGGCGTTGCTCCGCGACCAAGTCGGAATCGAGCCGCGGGTTGAACGCGCTCATCGCGCCGCTGAGCCCTTCGCTGCGCGGGCCGGGGCAGATGTCGTCCATGCCATAGGACGGATCGCGCTCGGGGAAGTCGTCGCGCATCGCCGATTGCTGCATCTGCAGTTGCTGCAGCTTGATCAATTGCTGGCGGTAGTGGCTGTACTGCGACGTCCAGCGCTTGGCCTGTTCGCCGTACTGGAAGGCCTTGTCGATGAAGTCCTTGATCGCGACGCCGAGGTTGCCCGGGTCGGTGACGACGAGTTGCGCTTGCGCGAGCGGCGCGGCGGCCAGCAGCGCCGCGCACAGCGCGATGCGGTGCCAGCGACGATGCGGTGGGCGAGAAACGGCGGCGCGGCGGGAGGACGTCATGGCGTGCGGTCTCGTCGGGAGCGGTTGGGGGTGGAGTCGCGGCCGGCCGCTGTGCGACCTGCGCACCGCCATAAAAACCAATCGAAACGTGGAAATCAACGCCAACTTTTATTTGCGCATTTCGTGGGCGTACAAGGAACGAGAAAAATGCGCGCGCAGTGCGAATCCGAAATGTCGTGGCGGCACATCGTCGCGTGCGCTGAATGAGCGCGGCGCGCGCGCCGCAAGGCGCGCATGCCCGCACGATCGTGCGGATCGCACGGCCTCTGTAGCAATGATCGCGAAGCGCGCACTGCGTTCAGGCGCGCTATTTCGAAGTTCTGTGATCGCCCGCAACAGCCGCATCTGCGCGCCGTTCGTCTGGGCGTGGACGCGGCCACTCGCAGGCGCGCAGTGTCTTCGCAGCGTCCCGCGACGCAGGCAGCAGGGACGTTGCTGTCCGGTGCATAGCTCTTCGGTGCCGACCCACGATCGTTTCCCCTCCAACGCCGTCCGCTGGGACGGCGACGGCCGAACTTTTTCTGGAGAAAACCGCATGAACCGTCGCATCACGATCACCGCGCTGGCCGTATCGCTGGCGCTGGCTTCCCCGCTGGCCGCCGCGCAGGCGCAGGCCGACTATCGACTGGATCTGGGCGGCATGCGCTTCGATCCGCTCAAGCAGCAACCGGTGCAGGCCGCCAGCGTGTGGGGCCGCGCGCGCGCCGACGGCGAGGATTGGCGCCTGGTGCAGTTCAAGGGCCCGGTGCGCCAGGCCTGGCTCGACGAGTTGCGCAGCAGGGGGCTGGAGCCGGTGCAGTACCTGCATCCGTACACCTACATCGTGTGGGGCAAGCGCGATGCGCTGGGGCGTGCGGCAGGGCTCAACGAAGTGCGTTGGAGCGGCGATTTCCTGCCCGCGTACAAGGTCCTGCCGCAGCTGCGCCAGGCCGCCGCGGCCAAGAGCGCCGGCGCGCTCGACGTGCGCGTGATCAGCCGCCGCGACAGCGCCGGCGTCGCCGCGACCCTGGGCAAGATCGGCGCGGCCGATGCCGGGCAGGGCGCGCAGATCGTCGATCGCGCGCTGCAGAGCCAGACCGTGCGCGTGGCGGCCGACCAAATCGCGCTGCTGGCGCAGGCGCCGGGCGTGTACAGCGTGCAGAGCGTGCCGACCGACGGCGGCCTGCGCGGCGAGATCAGCAGCCAGATCAACGCCGGCAACGTCAACGCCGGCAACCTCGCGGTGCCGGGCTACCTGAGCTACCTCAGCGGCGCCGGCGTCAACGGCACCGGGGTGATCATGGCCAACGTCGACGGCGGCATCCACCAGACCCATCCGGATCTCGCCGCGCGCATGACCGCCTGCACCGGCACCACCTGCGGCGGCTCGGCCAGCAGCGCGCACGGCACCCACACCGCGGCGATCATGGCCGGCGACGGCGCGTCCAACGTGCGCGCCAGCGCCTCCACCGGCAGCTTCCTGCGCGGCCTCGGCGTGGCGCCGGGGGCGAAGCTGGTCGAGCAGGTGTATTCGCCGTTCTTCACCCAGCCCGGCGGCATGCTGTTGCTGATGACCCAGTCGGTGCGCAACAAGGCGACGATCTCCGGCAACAGCTGGGGCCCGGCCGGTTCGCCGCGCGGCTACGACGGCGACACCCGCCAGGTCGACGTCGGCGTGCGCGACGCCGATCCGAACGCGCCGGGCGACCAGCCGCTGAACTACGTGCTGTCGTTCATGAACGGCAACGGCGGCACCCAGAGCCAGGGCTCGCCGGACGAAGCCAAGAACACCTTCACCGTCGGCTCGACCAAGGGCCAGAGCTCGGCCACGGTGCAAATCGCCGCGATCAACGACCTGTCCAGCAACACCGCGCACGGGCCGGCGTTGGACGGCCGCCGCATTCCCGGCATCGTCGCGCCGGGCTGCTCGATCGATTCGGCCAACAGCGCCACCGGCCATGGCCTGATGTGCGGCACCAGCATGGCCTCGCCGCAGGTCGCCGGCGCCAGCGCCTTGTTCACCCAGTACTACCGCAACAAGTTCGCCGGGGCCACGCCGAGCCCGGCGCTGACCCGCGCGGCGTTCACCGCGGTGGCGCAGAACCTGGTCGGCAAGCTCGACGCCGACGGCGGCACCCTGGCGACCGCGCCCGACGCCAAGCAGGGCTGGGGCCGGATGCTGATCGATCCGGTGATCAAGCCGGCGCAGACCGTGCAGTACGTCGACCAGAGCCACGTGTTCAACAACAGCGGCGAGAACTGGACCCGCAGCTTCCGCCCCGCCGATGCGAGCAAGCCGGTGCGGATCATGCTGGTGTGGACCGACGCGCCGGGCCACGGGCTGGGCGGCACCACGCCGGCCTGGAACAACAATCTCGACCTGCGCGTGAGCTCGGGCGCGAGCACCTTCCTGGGCAATGTGTTCAACGCCAGCGGCTGGTCGGCGACCGGCGGCGCGGCGGACGCGCGCAACAACAACGAAGGCGTGTTCCTGCAGGCCGCGCAGCACGGCGGCGGCGCGTTCACCATCGAGGTGCGGGCGACCGACATCAACTCGAACGGCTTGCCGAACTCGGGCGACGATACCGACCAGGATTTCGCCCTGGTCTGTTACAACTGCGTGGCGAGCTGATCGTCGAGTGTCGATGCGTGTCGGCGTCGTCAAGGCGGCGCCGGCACGAGGGCGGGGCGGCTTCAGCCGCCTCGTTTTCGTTTCGTTCGATGGATGCTTGCGTGGTTGCCGAGGTGGCGCGGTCGCGGCTTGCGCCGCTCCTACAGGTAGCCCAGGCGGATGCGTGCACAGCCCCTGTAGGAGCGGCGCAAGCCGCGACCGCGATTACGTCGCAATCACAGGCAACGCTGCGCCGTCGCGGCTACTTCGCCCCCGGCAACGCGTAGACCTGCCGGACCGGATCGAACTCGACCACCTGTTCGGTCTGCGCGCTCTTGCCGTCGGGCTGCTGGGTGCGCTTGGTCACCCGCAGCGGGAAGAACGGCTTGCCGGTGTCGCTGTCGTCGATGGCGAAGCTGTACTCGCTGTCCTGCTCGTCCTCGGCGATCTGCGGCAGCGCGCTGAGGTCGCGGACCTTGTCGCCGATCGGCGCGATCAGATGGTAGCGGGATACGGTGATGCCCTGGCCGGTGCCGCCGCTGGCGAATTTCCAGGCCATGGTGTCGGCGCCGATGCGCACCAGCTGCGCGTCGTCGCAGCTGCAGTAGCCGGAACTGCCGGCGGGAATCTGCTTGTCGCCGGCCAGCAGCGTCCAGCCGCCGCGTCCGTCCGGGCCCAGCACGAACGCGCCCATCAGGCCGGAGGAGACGTGGCCGTAGACGTAGCCCTGGGCATCGGCGAGGTTGTGCGCGGCGACGTAGAGCCGCGGCTGGCCCTGCAGGTCGACCAGTTGCGGCGCGCCGGCGCGCATGCAGTAGTCGTCGTCGACGCCACCCTCGACCTTGGCGTGGAATTTCCAGCAGCGCTGCTTCGCGTCGAAGGCGTCGCCGTATTGCTGCGCCATCAGCGTCTCGACGGCGCGTTGCAGCGCGGCCGGATCGGTTGCGGCGGGTGTCGACGCCGGCTTCGCGGCGGCGGGAGCGGCCGCCGCGGGCGCGGACGGCGCGGGGTCGCGCTGGCAGGCGGCGAGCAAGGCGGAGGCGGCGACGACGGCGAGCAGCGGGGCGGAACGCGAAACGCTCATGCGGCGGATCCTGGTGCGGATGAGGTGGCCCGACCATACCCGGCGCCTTGTGAAGGCCGCCGCGCGCCGCGCCGCCGTCGGCCGCGTGCTGCGGCCGCACAAACGCCCGATAAGTGCACGATTCAGCGCCTGCGCGGCCCAGGCCGGTCGCGATTCAGCCCGCCAGCGCCCGCGCGCGTTCGCGCGCGGCTTCGATGAACGCCATCAGCAGCGGCCGCCCGGGCAGCAGTTCGGGGAAGCGGTGGTCGTGGAACTCCGGATGCCATTGCACGCCGACCACGAAGCCCTCGCCCTGGCCGCGCACGCATTCGGGAATGCCGTCCTCGGACCAGGCTTCGACCTCCAGGCCCTCGCCGAGCTGCTTGATGCCCTGGTGATGGATCGAATTGACCTGCGGCTGCGGCACCTGCGGATACAGCGCGGCCAGCCAGCCGTCCTCGCGCATGCGCAGGGCGTGCTTGTGTTCGTCGTACTGGGCCGGGATGTAGTGCTCGGCGCGGGTCGCGCCGCCGCCGACCAGATCCTGGTACAGGCTGCCGCCGTGGGCGACGTTGATCAGCTGCATGCCGCGACACACGCCCAGCACCGGCTTGCCGACTTCGACGAAGGCGCGCAGCAGGTTCAGTTCGAAGCGGTCGCGGTCCGGATCGGTGGTCATCAGCAGTTCGCTGGGGCGCTCGCCGTAGGCGACCGGGTCGATGTCGGCGCCGCCCTGCAGGATCAGGCCGTCGAGCGCGCCGGCGTAGTCGCGCACCGACAGGTCGCTGGCCTGCACCGCGCCTTCGGCGTCGACGGTGGGGATCATCACCACCAGCGCGCCGCTGCCCATCACCCAATGCGCCATCGACTGTTCGAGGTATTGCAGGGTCTTGTTGCGGAAGCCGTACTCCGGCGGCAGGTTGCGCATCATGCGCGGCGACAGGCCGATCAACAGTTTGCGGGCGGGCTGGGTCATGGCGAATCCGGTGCGGACGGTGTGGGCGCGGCGTCGGCCGCGGCGGGGACGGTGGCGTGCAGCAGCCAGTCGACCACCGCCTTCAGCGCGCCGTTGCGGCTGGCGCCGCGCTGGCGGTGTTCGCGGTAGATCGCCAACTGCGCGTGCGCGCTGGTGCCGCGTTCGGCGATGGTGTCCAGGCGCCGCAGCGCCTGGGTGCAGTCGAGCGCGGCGGCGTCTTCGGCGACCAGTTCGCGCAGCCGCCGCAGCTGTTCCAGCGCGGGTTCGCTGCGGCCGCGCGCGTCGATGAATTCGGCCTGCAGGCCCGAACGCTTGGCCCGCCAGCGGTTCTCGTCGATGAGCCGGCGCGTGGCCGCGTCGCACGGCGGCGGTTCGGCGCGGTGGCGGGCGATGTGGCGCATCAGGCAGCGGAACAGCGCGGCGATGGCGAGGCTGTCGTCGAGGTGGGTGCAGGCGTCGGCGATGCGCAGCTCGACGGTGGGGAAGTTCGGCGACGGCCGGATCGCCCACCACAGCGAGCCGGCGTCGGCGATCGCGCCGGCGCGCTTGAGCAGGTCGGCGAAGGCGTCGTATTCGGCTTCGCCGGCGAAGAAGTCGGGGATGCCGGTGCGCGGCCATTCGTCGTACATGGCCTGGCGGTAGCTCATCAACCCGCTGTTCAAGCGGTCCCAGAACGGCGAGGAGGTCGACAGCGCCAGCAGCAGCGGCAGCCACGGCATCGCCCGGTTCATCGCCTGGACCCGGTCGACGCCGTCGGGCAGTTGCACGTGCACGTGCAGGCCGCAGACCTGGCTGCGCCGGGCGACGATCTGGAAATCCTCGACCAGTTGCCGGTAGCGCGGCTTGTCGGTCGGGCTCTGCTCGCGCCATTGGCCGAGCGGATGGGTGCCGGCGGCGAGCAGGGCCAGGCCGTGCTCGTGCGCCAGTTCGGCCAGGCCGCGGCGCAGCTCGCCGAGCTGGCGGCGGGCCTGGCCGATGTCGCATTGCACCGGCGAAGCGATCTCGATCTGCGTCTGCAACAGTTCGCTTTCGATGCATTCGCCGAGTTCGGCGCGCGCGCGCTTGAGCAGGCGCGCGGGCACCTGGGTCGCGAGCAGGCGGCTGTGGGGGCGCACCAGGAAGAACTCTTCCTCGATGCCGAAGCTGTAATCGCACTGCGCGCTCATCGCAGGCGATCCCGGGATTGCGAACGGGTCGAACGGGTCGGGTTCGTCATGCGGGAAACTTAACGCGCTGAACGCTAAGAATCCGTTGAAGCGGCGCGACGGCGCACGGCGAATCCGTGAGCGCGGTGCGAGCGCGCAGGCGCCCTGTAGGAGCGGCGCGAGCCGCGACCGCGCAAACGCAACTGCGGCGAGAGGTTCATCGCAGTTGCGTTGCCGCGGTCGCGGCTCGCGCCGCTCCTACAGGGGGCTTCGGGTGGTTGCTTCAGCGCCGGGTCGCGGAAACCCCGGCGCTTGCGGTGTTGCGCCGCTTGGCCGCTATCTACCAACAAAAAAGCCCCGCGCCGGTCCGGGCGCGGGGCGTGGTGTGCAACGGCGGCGACGAAGCTCAGTCCACCTGGATCGCGGTGAACGGCGAGCGGCCGCGCACGTTGATGGTCGCGGGCGTGGCGGCGGCTTCGACCTGCACGCCGATCAGGCCCAGGCCGCCGACCGAGACGCTGCCGCCCAGGGTCAGCTGCACCGGCTTGTGCACCACGCTGACGTTGGCGCTGCCGACGCCGGCGGTGTCGACGCGGTTGAGGGTCAGCGCGCCGCCGACCGGCACTTCCACCGGGATGCCGAGCACGACCAGGCGCAGGCTGCCGCCGACCGGCACGGCGAAGTTCTTCGGCAGCGGCGAGGGCACGGTGATGACGTCGCCGCCGGCGATGCGCACGTTGGCGACGTCGGCGCTGGCCTGGCACTGCAGCACGGTGCTGCCGGTCAGCGAGTCGCACGACAGCGCGCCGGTGGCGCCTTCCAACGCGACCAGGTTCTGCACCAGGCTCAGGCCGCCGACGCTGGAGCGGCCGTCCAGCGCGGTGGCGCCGCTGGCGTTGGTGTAGTCGGCGCGCTGGCGGGCGACGTCGAGCTTGACCACGCTGACCAGGCCGAGCAGGCCGACGTCGAGGCCGAGCGCGCTGTTCTCCTTGCTGCCGGGCGCGACGACCTGGGCCTGGCCGGTGCACGGCAGCGGCAGGGTGGTGTTGAGGCCCAGCACGGTGACGGTGACGCCGCCGCTGAGCGCGCAGGCCTTGACCCCGGCCGAGACGACTTCCGCGCTCTGCGCGCTGGCGTGGGTGGCGACGAAGGACAGGCCCAGGGCGCAGGCGAGGGCGCCCAGGCGGACGGAGCGGGAGATGCGCTGATTCATGGTGAGTACCTGCTCGGTGGAGAGGGAGGGACGGTTGGTTGTGGCCGCGACGCCGCGCGCACGCGCCGCCGTCGGCGCGGGCGCGCCGAAGCGTTGGCGAGGGACGAGGCCGCCGAGGGCTCCCCGGTAACGCGGCGCGGCCGGGGCCGCGCCGCAACTGCAGTCATGGCTCGGATCCGGCCGCGGCCGGACCTGGCGCAACTAAGCAACGGCCCGCGGATCGAGCGGGACCGGTGAAGTGCAAGAACGCATCCGTTGCGCCGCGGCGCCGCGTCGGGGAGTGGCGGCGCCGCTCGGTTGCAGCGCGCACAGAGTAGGAAAGCGCGCGCCGGCGAAACCTTGATGTTTCGCGCAATAGCCGCCGGGCTTAGGTCCGCTTTGCCGATCTGCGATGGATTGATCGCTGCGCGTGTGCGCGCAGCGCGCTTGCGGGTTTCGCCGCGCTTGCAATTCTTCGCGCGCGTGCGGGGCCGGCGTGCGCGCGGTCCAGCCGCGAACGTGATCGGCGGCGGCGCGGTTCAGGCGCGCGCGGATTGCGCGCGCGCGAAGATTTTTTCGTTGCGGCGCGCTCGATTCGCTTCGCGCGCAAAAGCCGGCGCCGCGCGCGGCCCGCCGGCGCTCAGCGCTGCGCGAGCGAGGACGCGCGCAGTTCGGCCCGCCACAGCCGCATTTCGTCGGCGGCGGCGCGTTCGGCTTCGCTCAGGTCCGGCGCGATCGCGCGTCCCTGCGCGGCCGACTCGGCCGCCGCTTCGAGCACCGCCATCAGCGCGACCGCCTGCTCCGGCGGCACCGGGTTGAGGCCCTGGCCGCGGATCGCGTCGCGCACGGCGGCGTAATAGCCGCGTTGGTCGCCGGCCGGGGTCGGCCAGTGTTCGGCGCGGGCCGGGCCGAACCAGTGCAGCGGATCGGGGTCCTCGCCCCAGCCCGGCGCGCCCGGGGTCAGGCCGGCGAGCAACTGCGCTTCCTGGCGGTCGGCGTGCGCCTTGAGCAGGCTGCCGCTGCTGCCGTGGACCAGGAAGCGCGGGCTGCCGCCGGCGGCGAGCATGCCGGCGTGCAGGATCGCGCGCAGGCGCGGGTATTCCAGCACCACGTGCGCCCAATCGGCGACCACCGCGCCTTCGCGCTGCAGCGCCAGGCTGGCGAACACCCGCTCGGGCGGGCCGAACAACTGCAGCGCCTGGTCGGCCAGATGCGGGCCGAGGTCCCACCACACCCCGGTGCCGGGACCGGCTTGTTCGCGCCAGCGCTCGCGCACCTGCGGACGGAAGCGGTCGATGTGCGATTCGAAATGCGCGATCGCGCCGAGCCGGCCGGATTCGACCGCCTGCTTGATCCCCAGGTAGTCGCTGTCCCAGCGCCGGTTCTGGAACACCGACAGCAGCCTGTCGTGACGCTGCGCCAGCGCGGCCAGTTCGCGCGCTTCGGCCAGGTTTAGGGTGAAGGGCTTGTCGACCACCACGTGCTTGCCGGCGGCCATCGCCGCGCGCGCGAGCGGCGCATGGCTGTGGTTGGGCGTGGCGATCACCACCAGCTCGGCGCGCGCGTCGGTGGCGGCCTGCAGCGGGTCGGCGACGACCGCGACCGCGGGCAGGTCGGCGCCGACCTTGGCCGCGTCGCTGGAGCCGACCACGGCCAGCTCCAGTCCCGGCGTGGCCGCGATCAGGGGCGCGTGGAAAGTCTTGCCGGCGAAGCCATAACCGATCAGGGCGACGCGGAGGGGCGTGGGTTCGCTCATGTGCGTGGCGATCGAGGGGGGAGGGTGCCACCTTGCCGGATCGCGCCGCGCGCGGCCAGCGGCGACGACCGTGCCGATGCGACGTCCGCTTCGGCGAAGAACTGCGACGAAGGGCCGCGGCGACGGTTACGGCGACCGCTACGACCATTGGGCCTTTGCCGAACCGGGCCGGGATCGGGTATCAATGCAGCACCTCCCCCCACAATCCGGACACCCGATGAGCGCAGCCGCGCCGGCCACGGTCAATTCCCCCTCGCGCGTGCTGTTCGCGAGCCTGATCGGCACCACCATCGAGTTCTTCGACTTCTACATCTACGCCACCGCCGCGGTGCTGGTGTTCCCGCAGCTGTTCTTTCCCTCGGCCGATCCCAACACCGCGCAGTTGCAGTCGCTGGCCGCGTTCGCGCTGGCGTTCTTCGCCCGCCCGATCGGCGCGGCGCTGTTCGGCCACTTCGGCGACCGCATCGGGCGCAAGGCCACGCTGGTGGCGGCGCTGCTGACCATGGGCCTGTCGACGGTGATCATCGGCCTGCTGCCGACCTACCAGAGCATCGGCATCGTGGCGCCGATCGCGCTGGCGCTGTGCCGCTTCGGCCAGGGCCTGGGCCTGGGCGGCGAGTGGGGCGGCGCGGTGCTGCTGGCGACCGAGAACGCGCCGCCGGGCAAGCGCGCCTGGTACGGCATGTTTCCGCAGTTGGGCGCGCCGATCGGTTTCTTCCTGTCGACCGGCATCTTCCTGCTGCTGACCGACCTGATGGGCGACGAGGCGTTCTTCGCCTGGGGCTGGCGGGTGCCGTTCTGGTCCAGCGCGGCGCTGGTGTTCGTCGGCCTGTGGGTGCGCCTGAGCATCAGCGAGACGCCGGCGTTCCGCAAGGCGATGGACCATCACGAGCGGGTCAAGGTGCCGATGCTCAACGTGCTGCTGAAGCACCCCGGCGCCCTCGTCGCCGGCACCTTCGCCGCGCTGGCGACGTTCGTGCTGTTCTACCTGATGACGGTGTTCGCGCTGGGCTGGGGCACCTCGCACCTGGGCTACACCCGCCACCAGTTCCTGCTGCTGCAACTGGGCAGCGTGCTGTGTTTCGCCGCCACGATCCCGCTGTCGGCGGTGTTCGCCGACCGCAAGGGACGGCGCCTTGCGATGATCGTCTCGACCCTGGCGGTGATGCTGTTCGGGGTGTTGTTCGAGCGCCTGTTCGTGGCCGGCAACCCCTGGGGCGTGTTCGCGTTCCTGAGCCTGGGCCTGGGGGTGATGGGCCTGACCTACGGGCCGCTGGGCACGATCCTGGCGGAGATGTTCCCGACCGCGGTGCGCTACACCGGCGCCTCGCTGGCGTTCAACTTCGCCGGCATCCTCGGCGCCTCGCTGGCGCCGTCGATCGCGATGTTCCTGGCCGAGCGCTACAGCCTGGCCTATGTCGGCTATTACCTCGCCGCCGCCGGCGCGCTGACCTTGATCGCGTTGCTGATGATGCGCGAGGACGAACCGGCGCGCTGAGCCGCGGCGCATCGTCGGGCTTCGCCGACGGCCGCGGCAGGACACGTTGCCACGCTGGGGCCGCGGTGCGCCTCAGCGATCGCGGCGGTAGACGTGCCGCGTCGCCCGTAGTCCCTTCGGGAACAGCTTGCGCACCCAGCCGCGCAGCGACGCGTCGGCGCGCAGCGCCAGGTCGCGCACGCGCTGCTCGGGGCGTCCGCGGAACGAGGTCGGGTGGAAGTAGTCGGCGTCGCCGACGGGGTGGTCGGAGAAGTAGTAGTTCGACACGCAGCAACGCGCGCGCTCGCTGCGGTTGGGCGACACCGAATGCCAGGAGCTTTGGTCGGTCACCATCAGCGCGAGGCGGTTGAAGCGGCTGACCACGGTGATCGGTTCGCCCTGCGGGCCCTGCGGCCACAGCTCCAGGTTGGCGCCGTCGGCCTGGCTCCAGTCCGGCGACACGTAGTACAGCAGGTTCAGCACGCGGTAGCGTTCGCGGTCCTTGTCGTGCGAATTGTCCAGGTGCGGGTTGAGGAAGTGGCCCTGGCCCATGACCGAGATGCCGCCGGCGTACAGGTGCTCGTCCGGATACAGCGAGCGCAGCCCGGTGATGACGCGCACCTGTTCGAGCACGCCCGGCTGCTGGAACGCGAACACGATTTCCTCCAGCAGGCGGTCGTGCTGGTCCATCTGCGCCGACACGTACTTCAGCTCGCGCAGGTTCTTGCGCAGCATCATGCTCGACGGAGGCGGGAACGCGGCGTGGATGCGCTGCGCCAGCGCCGGCGGCAGCAGGTCGTCGACGAAGCAGTGGCGGATCGCGCCGTGTTCGCGCCACTGGGCCTGCAGGCTCGCGGCCTCGGCGGTCAGGCGTTGTTCGATCAGGCGGCCGATCTCGATGCGGTCCATGGCGGGAGCTGGGTTGTGCGGTGGAAGCCGCCGATTCTAACCGCACTGGGGTGGAGGGTCCCCGGTGGCGTGCGTGGGGCGGTGCGACGGTTGTGCATCCGGGCTGTATTTCGTACGACTGGGCTTGTCGAACGTCTTCGACCGGCGGGATTGAACGGCCGCCTTTGGCCTCGCCGCGCGCCGTTTCCATGGCGTTCGCCCGCGCGCGGAGCGGCGGCGGGTCCGTCGGCAGGGCGACTTTGCCGGAATTGGCGCCGCCGCGCGTCCACGGTGGCGCGCTCGGCGGCGCGACAGTCGCGCCTCTCGCGTCGCCGCAAGGGTCGGGGGCATGGCAGCGCAGGCCGCGAAGGCGTCAGCGCGCGCCGGCGGACTCGGTTTCCTGCGCGGTCAGGTACAGGCGCAGGTCGAATTCGAGCTGGTGGTAGTCGCGGCTCATGTGCGCGCACAACTGGTAGAAGCCCTTGTCGTGTTCGCGGTGCTTGAGGTGAGCCAGCTCGTGCACGGCGATCATCTCCAGGAACGGCTCGGGCGCGTCGCGGAACACGGTGGCGATGCGGATCTCGCGCGCGGCCTTGAGCCTGCCGCCTTGCACGCGCGAGATCGCGGTGTGGGTGCCCAGCGCCTGGCTCACCACATGCAGCTTATTGTCGTAGATCACCTTGTTGAGCGGATCGGCCTTGCGCATGTAGCGGTCCTTGATCGCCACCACGTAGGCGAACAGGGCCTTGTCGTCGCGCACCGCGTGGCCGGCGTGGTCGTAGCGCTTGCGCAGCGTCTCGCCGAGCTTGCCGGCGTCGATCAGCGCTTGCACTTGGGTCAGCACGTGCGGCGGGTAGCCGCGCAGGTAGCGGAGCGGGTCCATGCGCGCACGATACGGCATCGTCGCCGGTCGCGTCGCGAGTTCGCGCGACATGGCGCCCGCGCCCGGTAGCGGCGGAGTCCGACGGTAGGAGCGGCGCGAGCCGCGACCGCGACAACGCAGCTGCGACGACAGTGCCGGCGTAGTTGCGTTGTCGCGGTCGCGGCTCGCGTCGCTCCTACAGGGGCTTCCGGTCAGAAACTCGACAGGCCGCTGGCTTCGGCGATCCGGTACCAGACCTTGCGCAGGGCCGAATCGTCGGCGTACTTGGCGTAGTCCGCGCTGAAGATACGCCCGTCGCTGTTGCTCCAGCTGCGCTCGAAGTAGGTCCGCGCCTGCCGCGCGACCGGCGCGTCGTCGAGCGCGACCACGCGCGCGCTGGATTCCAGGTTGTAGTCGTCGAGGTTGCGGCGGGTGTAGTTGGCCGAGCCGGCGATCAGCTCGATCTTGCCGTCGGCGCCGTGGCGCAGCAGCAGCTTGGCGTGGCATTGCTCGCCGTGGGTGTCGCACCAGCGCAGCGGCACGCCGGCGGCGACCAGTTCGGCGGCGACCTGGCGGTTCGGAACGCCGTTCTTCTTGCGCCCGAACGCGTCCTCGTTCGGGTCCAGCAGCACCCGCACCGCCACCCCGCGCTTGTGCGCGGCGGTCACCGCGTCGACCAGGCGGCGGTGGGAGAAATAGAACACGGCGATGTCCAGGCGGTCGCCGCCGCGCGCGCCGTCGACCGCGGCGAGCAGGGCGTCGCGGATGCGGCCCTCGGTGAGCACCTGCACGCGCGGCGCGCTGGTGCTGTCGACGATGCTTTCGCGCGGCACCGAGGCCGGCAGCGCGCGCGGCCACGCCGCGCCCGACAGCGCCGCCACCGCGCGCTCGCTGGCCAGCAGGTCGAGCGCGGCGGCGCCGCTGAAGCGCAGGGCGACGTTGCCGTGCAGGCTGCTGGCGTCGTGCGGATTGGCCGAGGCGACCAGCGCGGTCCAGTCCTCGCCCTGGTCGACGATCAGGGTTTTGCGGTGGTTGGCGTTGAGGTTCAACAGCGCCAGCCAGCTGCGCAGGCCGACCTTGCCGGGGCCGAGCGGATTGGGCAGCCAGCCGCCGTCGCTGTCGTTGCCGGCCCAGCGGCAGCACAGCTGCCACAGGCCCGACCACGCCGGGTTGGGCGTGCGCAGGCGGGCGAGGTCGGTGATCACGACCTCGACGCCGGCGTCGCGCAACTGCTGCAACTGCGGCGAGACCCGGCCGCCGTAGACGGTGTTGATCGGGTCGGTGATCAGCACCACGGTGAGGCCGGGCACGGCGCGCTTGCGCGCGACCAGCGCCTCGGTGAGCTCCTGGCTGAGCCGGCGATAGCGCGCTTCGCCCGGGTTCTCAGCACCGAAATCGTTGAACAGGAACTGGTCGGCGACGATCGCGCGGCGGGCCTGGCCGATCAGGCGCAGGGCTTCGTCGAACACCTGCTGCTCGCTGTGGCGCGCGCCCTGGGCGTCGGTCCAGGTCAGGTCGGTCAGCAGGGCGACCTCGCGCGCGCTGCGCAGCGGGCCGGCGACGCCGACGCCGGGCGGCAGCGGCTTGTAGACGTGGTAGACGGCGCTGGCGATCCAGGCCAGCAGGAACAGCGCGAGCGCCAGACGCAGGCGGCGCGGGCGACGGACCGGGGCGGCGCCTGGATCGGTGTCGTTGTCGAGGGAGGGGGCGTGGTGCATCGGCGTGGTGGGCGGGACGGTGGGCCATGGTCGGGACCGCCGGCCGCTTGCGCAAGCTCGGCGGTGCGGGCGGCGCGCTCGCGCAGCGCTTCATGCCTTTTGTGGGATGGCCTGCATAGCCTATGTGGGAGGGGCCTCATGTCTCTGTGGGAGGGCCTTCAGGCCCGACGCTTTTCGATCAGGCCCGACGCTTTCGATCAGGCCCGACGCTTTCGATCAGGCCTGATACGAAAGCGTCGGGCCTGAAGGCCCTCCCACAAAGGCACAGGGGCCTTCCGCTCAGGCACAGGGCCTTTCCTTGAGGCTAGGCCACCGCCGGCCCGCCCACCCTACGCCGCAGCAGGGTCGCGGCGCGCCGGCCGGGGACACAAATCGGTCATCGGCCCGGCCTAGGCTGGGCGGGATGAACATCCTGATGCTCTCGGACGTGTACTTCCCGCGGGTCAACGGGGTGTCGACCTCGATCCGCACCTTCGCCCAGTCGCTGGCGCGCATGGGCCACGCGGTGACCCTGGTGGCGCCGGACTACGGTCCCGGCAGCGGCCAGGAACTGCACGACAGCGACGAGTTCGAAATCGTGCGGCTGCCGGCTCGGGTGATCTTCTTCGACCCCGAGGACCGGCTGATCCGCGCGCCGGAGCTGCGCCGGGTGCTGCCGGAACTGGCGCAGCGGCACTGGGACGTGATCCACATCCACACCCCGTTCCAGGCCCACCGCCTGGGCGTGCGCCTGGCCGAGCGCACCGGCCGGCCGACGGTGGAGACCTACCACACCTATTTCGAGGAATACATCGGCCACTACCTGCCGTGGGCGCCGGTGGCGCTGCTGCGGCTGGTCGCGCGCCGGCTCTCGCGCATGCTCTGCCACGGCGTGGATCACCTGATCGTGCCTACCGCGCAGATGGTCGAGGTGCTGGACCGCTACGGCATCGCCACACCGTCGACGGTGCTGCCGACCGGGATCGACCTGGACGAATTTTCGCGCGGCGACGGCGCGCATTTCCGCGTCGAGCACGGCATCGAGGCGACGCGCCCGACCCTGGTGACGGTGAGCCGGCTGGCGGTGGAGAAGAACATCGCCTTCCTGCTGCAGGTGGCGCGCCGGCTGGTCGCGGATTTCCCCGAGCTGATGTTCATCATCGCCGGCGAAGGTCCCGACGCGGAGCGGCTGAAGCGGCTGTCGAAAGAGTACGGGCTCGACGCCAACGTGCGCTTCTTCGGCAACCTCGACCGCCGCACGACCTTGCTCGACGCCTACCGCGCCGGCGATGCGTTCGTGTTCGCCTCGCCGACCGAGACCCAGGGCCTGGTGCTGATCGAGGCGATGGCGCTGGGCGTGCCGATCGTCTCCACCGCGGTGATGGGCACCGCGACGGTGCTGCGCGACGCGCGCAGCGCGGTCGTCAGCGAGGAGAACGTCGAGGACTTCGCCGCGCACGTGAGCCGGGTGCTGCGTTCGCCGGAACTGCGCGCGCAGCTGTCGGCGGCAGGGCCGGTGGACGCGCGCGGCTGGAGCACGCAGGGGCTGATGGAGCAGGTGGTGGCGCTGTACCAGCGCCTGGCGCAGGCCGCGCCGCGCAAGCTCGCGGCGTCGAAGCCGCAGGCGCAGGCCGCGCGCTGAGCGCCGCCGCGGCCCAAGGTCCAGGCTGTTGTGGGAGGGCCTTCAGGCCCGACGCTTTCGGTTCCGATCACGGCGATCTGAAACAAGCGCATCGGGCCTGAAGGCCCTCTCACAGTCCGGGCCCATCCGCGTCACCGCGCGACCCGCACTCGCGCCGCCAGCGCCAGGCCCAGCAACGCCAGCGCCAGCGCGATCGCGAACCCGCACACATAGGCCAGCGTGTGCGAGCGCGCCAGCAGCGCGGCGAACAGCGAGCCGCCCGCGGCCAGCGCGGCGGCGGTGTAGATCGCATCGCCCAGGTGCAGCGCCGAGGAGTTGCGGCCCTGTTCCTGCGGCGGCGACAGCTCCAGCATCAGCACCGACAGGGTCGGGTAGATCAGGCCCATGCCCAGTCCCGCGACGATCCAGCCGGCGATGCCGAGCGCGACCGGCGCGCGCAGCAGCGCCATCGCCGCGATCGTCGCCACGCCGAGCGCGATCATCGCCATGCCCGCCTGCAGGTAGCGCCACGGCCGCCGCGGCTGGGCATCGCGGCCGCGCAGCCACGAGCCGCTCGACCAGCCGATCGCGCCGAGGGTCAGCGCCGCGCCGGCCCAGGTCGGCGACAGGCCGCGCTCGGACGACAGCAGCAGCGGAATGTAGGCCTCGGTGAGGAAGTAGGCGCCGGCGGCGATGCCGCGCAACGAGACCACGGTCGGCAGGCCGCGCGCGGCGCGCAGCGCGCCGCGCGGCAGCAGCTGCGAGGCCGCGAGCATCAGCGCGGCGGCGGCCGGCAGCAGCCACGCCAGCGCGCTCCAGCCGCGTTGCTGGCCGCCGTAGTGCAGGGCCAGCAGGCTGGCGGTGGCCAGCAGCGCCCACGGCAGCCGCAGCGCGTCGCCGCGGCGTGCCGGTTCGGCCTGCGCCACCGGGCCCAGCCCGCGCAGCGCCGGCAGCACCCAGCACGCGGCCAGCGCCGCGACCGCCGGCACCGCCAGGAACACCCAGCGCCAGCCGAAGTGTTCGACGATGGCGCCGCTGATCGCCGGACCGACGATCGCCGGCAGCACCCAGGCCGCGGCGAAGGCGGCGAAGATCTTGACCCGCAGCGCCGGCGGATAGACCCGGCCGACCACCACGTACAGCGCCACCGAGATCAGCCCGCCGCCGAAGCCCTGGATCACCCGTCCGGCGACCAGCCAGCCCATCGCCGGCGCCAGCCCGGCCACGACCAGGCCCAGCGCGAACCAGGCGATGCCGTGGCGCAGCGGCGCGGCCGGCCCGCGCGCGTCGGCCCAGCGTCCGGCCGCGACCATGCCGACCACGCTGGCGGCCAGCGTCCCGGCGAAGGCCAGCGCGTACAGCGGCAGGCCGTCGAGCGCGCGCGCCACGGTCGGCATCGCCGTGGTCACCGCCAGCGCCTCGAACCCGACCAGGGACACCAGCGCGACCGCGCCGGCGGTGAGCCCGCGATAACGCGGCGCGAACAGGCCCTGCGCGGCGGTGTCTTCAGTCCCGACGCCCGCGCTCGTTTCGTCTGCGCCCGCATCGACAGCGACGGCAGCGCGTGTGGGAGGGACTTCAGTCCCGACGCCTTCCGCTCCGCTCGCCGCGTCCTCGCCCGCACCGAAGGTGACCGCAACTCTTGTGGGAGGGACTTCAGTCCCGATGCCTTCCGTTCCGCTCGCCGCGTCCCGCCGCGCACCGCCTCGCACGGACGCTCCCACCCCGGCCGGTCCGCTCCGCTGCGCCAGCATGGGTTCGTCGGGGACCGGGGTGGAAACGTCCGCGCCAGACGGCGCGCCGCGGACGCTGTCGGGAGAGCCTGCGGCCCCGCTGCCCTGCGACCCGATCACATGGCCCATCGGCTCCGCAGGCTCTCCCGACAACGTCCGCTCGCGCGCATCCGGGGCATCGCCGCCGCGCTCGCTCATGCGCTCAGCCTCAGCAGCGACAACGGCATGGCCTCGTACACCATCAGCACCACCTTGCCGCGCGCGGGGCCGCGCTCGACCGCGCGGTGGGCCTCGGCGGCGCGGGTCAGCGGGAACATCTCGCGCACCGGCACCAGCAGGCCGTGGCGCTGGTGCACGGCGACCAGCTCGGCCAGACGTTCGCGGCTGCGCTGGCTGCGCAGCGCCGGCAAGCCGTGGCGCGGCGACAGGCTCAGCGCGCGCGCCGCGGCGATGCGCTGCAGCCATTGCGCGAAACCGTCGTCGCCGCTGGCGTCGAACAGTGCGTCGACGTCGCCGGGGGCGAGCGCGCGCACGCGCTCGATGCCGCCGTCGTCGTCGGCCACCGGCTGCGCGCCGAGCGTGCGCAGGTAGTCGTGGTCGGCCGGGGCGGCGGTGCCGATCACGCGCGCGCCCCAGGCCACCGCCAACTGCACCGCGACGCAGCCCAGCGCCCCGGCGGCGCCGTGGATGAGCAGGGTGTGGCCGGCGCCGACCTCGAGCTGGCGCAGCGCCGCGTGCGCGGTCTGGCCGGTCGAGGGCAGGGCGCCGGCGACCGCCCAGGTCATGGTGTGCGGCTTGTGCACCAACTGGTCGACCGGCACCGTCAGCGCTTCGGCGTAACTCATCGCCGCGGCCCAGCCCATCACTTCGTCGCCGGGCTGGAAGCCGCTCACGCCGGCGCCGACCTGATCGACCACGCCGGCGAACTCGTTGCCGAGCCGGCGCGGGAAGCGCGCGCCGCCGCGGCCGCCGGCGCGCGCGCCCAGGCCGCTGCGCAGGGCGATGTCGCTGGGCCGCACGCCGGCCGCGCGCACCCGCACCCGGACTTCGCCGGCGGCGGCCTGCGGCATCGGCAGTTCGATCGCGCGCAGCACCTCCGGCGCGCCGTAGCGGTCGAACACCACGGCCTTGACCCGGGGGGAAGGAAGCGGATCGTGCGCGGGCGCGCGCTTGCGCTGGAAGGCCATGACTTGACGCCTGATTGGGACGGGGAGCAGCATAGAACCTGGACTTAAGTTGAGGTCAAGGGCCTGCGTGCGGTTTTTTGCCGCAGTTCCGGCCCGGGCCGCGCGGACCGACCGAGGCGGTGCATGAGCATGGCGATGGAATTGAGCGTGGGGCAGGTGGCCGAGCGCTCCGGCGTGGCGGTGTCGGCGCTGCACTTCTACGAGGCCAAGGGCCTGATCCACAGCGTGCGCACCGGCGGCAACCAGCGCCGCTACAGCCGCGACACGCTGCGCCGGATCGCGGTGATCCGGGTCGCGCAGCGCGTCGGCATGCCGCTGGCGACGATCCGCGAGGCGCTGGACACGCTGCCGGATTCGCGCGTGCCCAACCGCGCCGACTGGAGCCGGCTGTCGGCGGCGTGGAAGGACGAGCTGGAGCAGCGCATCGCCCACCTGAGCCTGATGCGCGACACCCTGGACCAATGCATCGGCTGCGGCTGCCTGTCGCTGGACCGCTGCCGTCTGGCCAATCCCGACGACGCCTGGGGCGAGGCGGGCTCCGGCGCGCAGCGCTGGGCGGCGGCGTTGAAGGAGAGCCGGCCGAAGCGGCGGGGCAAGAAGGCGCAGGAATGAGTTCGCAGGAGCGAGCCAAAGCTTTCGCTCACTCCTCACTCCTCCACGCTCGCTCCTCGTATCATGGTCGGCCTTCCCCCCACTTCGGTTCCGCCATGACCGTATCGATGTACTCCGCCAGCGTCCCGGTGCTGCAGCAACTGCTCGGCAGCCTGTCCACGATCCTCGAACGCACCCAGGCCCACGCCGCCGAGCGCAAGATCGACGCCGACGCCTACCTGCAGGCGCGCCTGTTCCCCGACATGTTCCCGCTGCTGCGCCAGGTCCAGATCGCCTGCGACTTCGCCAAGGGCATCGGCGCGCGCCTGGCCGACGTCGCGGTGCCGGTGTACGACGACAGCGAGCGCGGCTTCGACGAACTGCAGGCGTTGATCGCCAAGACCCGCGCCTTCCTCGACGGCCTGGAGCCGGCGCTGTTCGAAGGCGCGGACGACCGCGAGATCGTGCTGCGTCCCGGCACGCCGAAGGAGCGCCGCTTCACCGGCCGCGACTATCTTGTGCACTATGGCCTGCCGCAGTTCTTCTTCCATGCGACCACCGCTTACGCGATCCTGCGCAGCAACGGCGTGGAGATCGGCAAGCGCGATTTCATGGGGCAGTACTGAGTCCGCCGATCGAATCCGGATTCGAGTTCGAATGAAAAGGCCCGCTTCGGCGGGCCTTTTTCGTTGCGGTTGTACGCGCGCTTTTGCCGGGATTTCATGGCGACCTGAGCGCAAAGCGTCGGGCCTGAAGGCCCTCCCACGACAGCGCTGGACTTGCGGCCGCTGCGGCTCTTGTGGGAGGGCCTTCAGGCCCGACGCTTTCCGCTCCGGTCGCAGCGAAAACACAGCCCGGTCCCAGCGCGAAAACGACCGCGCGGCGAACCGCGCGCACGCGGATTTCCATCGCTTTTTTCGACCGCGTTCGCACCGGGTCTCGGCCCCTGCGACGCCCGCTTGCGATGATGTTTTCCCGTTGGCGGCAAGCGCTTGCGAACGGGTCCGGACCCAGGCCATGGACGCGATCGCGCAAGCGGCGCGCGCACGGATGCGCGGTCCGGAATCTTCGGATCATCCGATCCCCGAGATCCCACCAGAAGGAGTTGGCATGCCGTACAAGAGTATCCAGGGGCCCCTCGTGCTGAGCCTGGCGCTGATCGCGCTGGGGGCGGGCGCGATCGGCGCCCCGCAGTCGAAGGATGGACTTCTCGACCTTTCCCTCAGCCAGGTCGTCTCCGCCGCATCGCAGCAGGCGCGCGCGCACGACGCCGAGCAGCGGCGCGCGGACCGCGAACGTTTCCAGCGCGCGTTGCAGCCGCGCGGCGACGCGGCGCTGGCACCGATCGCGCGCGAGCTGGCGCAGCTGCGCCGCTTCGAACCGCTGCGCGCGGGCGACCTGGTCACCCACAGCGTCGACGGCGCCGATTCGACCGTGGCGCTGCGCGGTTTCGTCGGCAACGGCGCGCCGCTGCGCTACAGCCTGGTCCAGGCGCCGCGCCACGGCCGGGTCACGATCGAGCGCGACCGCGCGACCTATCGTCCCGATCCCGGCTTCGCCGGCGTGGACAGCTACACCTATCGCGTGCAGGCCGGCGGCGCGAGCGCGGAAGCGATGGTCGCGGTGACCGCGATCCGCGACCGCGCGCTGCCGGCGACGGCCGCGGCGGCCTTGTAGCCGCCGTGCGAAACGGGCGCCGCCGCGCAAGGCGGCGGCGCCGGCAAGACCCCGCAATGGGGTAGGGGACGGCTCCCGGCGCCAGGCGCGCGAGCCGATGCCGCCACCGCCCGCGCCTGTTGCGCTGGCGCGCACGCTGCGCCGGTCGTCTCGTCGTGGTGACGGCCGAAGCGAGCGCGCGGTCGCGCGCAGGGCGCGGCGGTGGCGGCGGTTCCCCGGTGTCGGCCGGTCGCGGCGTGCGCAGGCAGATCGATCTGCGCCGCCGCGGCCGGTACGGGCCGAAACGCGATGCTAGGCCGGCGCATGCAGCGGTTCTCGCTTGCATGCGGCGACGGATCGGCGCGGCGATCGCGCCGGCTTGGGTTGTTCGCGCGATCGCCGGCGAATACGTAACGCCGGGCGTGGTCTCGCGCGGGGCGTGGCCGGGCGCGAAACCGCGCACGCGGCGACGCATCCGCAGGAACAGGACGTCTTTCATCCTCGTCAGTGATGGAAGTCGAGCGGGCAGGATGCCCGCGACGTCGGCGGCTCCGGCCGTCGCGCCGCTCTGGGCGCGGCGTGGCGGCCGGGGCCGGGCGATGCGGGAGGCGCGTAGCCGCGGATCGCAAGGCGTCGGGCCTGAAGGCCCTCCCACACAAGCCTGGACGCTTCGAATGCCATCGTGGCAGGGCCTTCAGGCCCGACGCTTTGCGCTCGGATGCGCTCGGATGCACTCGAATGCGCGCAGCGCGCCCAGGCCGACGCAGTCCCGCGCGCGCCGCTGCGTCGCGCGCCGCCGCCGGTCGGCCGACTTCGCACGCCGCGCAACGGGGGCTTGCATCCGAACGCCGTCGCAGGGACGATGCGGCCTCGGCTTTGGGGAGGCCCGCATCGATGGAACTGCTGACGCTCGATCATTTTTCTTCGCACGTGAACGAGACCTACGCCGCGCGCATCAACGACGGCGAAGTCCCGTTCGTGTTGGTCGAGGCGCGCGCGCTGAGCACCCAGCCGCAGCCGATGGCGGGACGGGTGCCGTTCTCGCTGCTGTTCCGCAACGCCTCTGCGTTCCTGTTCCCGCAGCAGATCTATCCGATGCGCCACGCCTCGATCGGCGAGGTCGGCATCTTCCTGGTCCCGGTCGCGCGCGAGCGCGAGGGCTTCCTCTACCAGGCCGTATTCAACTAAGCCGGCAAGCGCCCGCGCGGGTCGGCGCGGGCTCGGTTCGGCGTCGCGTCCGCGCGCCGTGGGATCGCGCGCCGCACGCTTCGAATCGTTTCCGCGCGGCCGAAATCCGCCGCGGCGCCGACGGCGCACGCAGCGAGTCGCCCGCCGTCGCGACGGGACTCAGCGCAGGTCCGACTCCCAGCGCATCGCCGCGTGGGTCGGCAGGTTCTCGGTCAACACGAATCCCAGGCGCTCGTACAGCCGGCGCGCGCCGTGGTTGCCGTGTTCCACGTGCAGGCGCATGCCGCGTCCGCGCGCGTGCGCTTCGTGCTGGGCCCAGCGCACCAGGCCGCCGCCGATGCCGCTGCCGTGCGCGCGCGCGTCCAGGCTGATGTCCACCAGCAGATGCTCCGGCGCGGCGCGCTGCAGGTAGATCCGGCCGATCGGCGCGCCTTCGCGCTCCACCACCAGGAAGTCGGCGCGTTCGTAGTAGCGCACGTAGTGCAGGTGCTGCATCGCGAACTGCTGGTCGAGGAACGCGGCCAACGCCTGCGGCGGCCAGCCCATCGGCGCGAACTCGCCCGCGCGCAGTTGGCGGTACAGCGCGCGCAGCCAGCCGATGTCGTCGGCGCGCGCCGGGCGCAGGCCGATCCCGCGTTCGCTCAGCGATGCGGGCAGGTCGAAGCCGTCCCCGCGCCCCTCCGGGGGCGCGGGGAGGTCCGTGCGTTCGGCGCGCGGCGGGAACGCCAGCGCCGGCGCGGCGGAGGCCATGGACTGCATCAGCCGAACGCCGGGAACACGCCCTGCAGCGCGATGCAGAAGTTCATCGCCAGGTACGGCTGCCGGTTCTCGTGCGGCTGGCCGCCGCCGGCGGGCTGCAGCACCGTCGGCGCCAACGGCGCGTTGGCGGCGTTGGAGGCGACGAACGCGTTCATGCTCGGCGAGCCCAGCGAGTTGCCGTTGGACGGCGAGGGCGCTTTCTTGGTGTCGGTGGGCTGGTTGTAGATGTTCAGCGAATGCGAGTGCGTCGGCATCTCGTTGGTGGTCAGGGTGACCGCATTGACCCCGAACGGCTCGCCGATGTCGTGCGGGGTCAAGCCGGGTCCGCGGCCCTGATTGGTAGCGGCGCGGTTGATGAAGTTGGGCAACTGGAACGTGGTCTGGCCGTTGCCGCCGTACTGGGTGCCCAACAGCGCGAACAGCGCGGTGTTCTGCTGGATCGCCATGGTGGCGCCGTTGCACGCGGCCCAGCCGCGCGGCGCGAAATTGAAGCCGAATTGCTGGATTTGGGCGATGAAGGGTTCGGTCATGGGTAGGTCCTCGATCTGCGGCCCGTCGCGGCGGCGTCGCCCGCGCGGGCCGGTAAGTGCGGAAAGTCAGCTCTGCGACGGGAACACGCCGTAAGCGGCGATGCAGTACTGCACGGTCAGGGTCGGCATCTGGTTCTCGTGCGGCTGGTTGCCGCCGACCGCGCTGACCGACAAGGGGCTGGCGGGGAACGCGCTCGCGCCGCTGGTGTCGGTGACGTACAGCACGTCGCCGTTGAGCGCGCCCAGCTCCAGGTTCGCCGCCGGCGTTTTCGCGGTGGCGGTCAGCGTGGTCGCGACCATGGTGTGGGTGTGCTGCGGCATCTGCTGGCCGATCAGGGTGATGCTTTCGCTGCCGGCGCGCTGGCCGATGACGTACGTGCTCAAGCCGGGGGCGGTGCCGAAATGGACCGGCACGCGGCCTTGCATGTCGGGCACGGCGAAGGTGTTGATGCCGTCGCCGCCGTAAATGGTGCCGAGCAGCATGAACAGCGCTTCGTTTTCGGCGATGGAAACCATTTGGCCGTTGCAGGCGTACCAGCCTTGCGGGACGCGCGTGAATCCGAACAGGCGGATCTCGCCCAGGTATGGCTCGCTCATGAGAGATGCTCCAGGAATGTCGTACTGCGGATAGGAGGGGCCGCGGCGCGGCCTCAGGCTCGTTCGCGAGTCAGTTGCGCGAGGGGTAGATGCCGTTCAGGGCGATGCAGAAGTTGATCGCCAGGTAGGGCTGCACGTTGCTGTGCGGCTGGGTGCTGCCGGCGGTGCCGATGGTGGCCGCGCTGAGCGCGACCTGGGGGCCGCCGGTGGCGGAGTAGATCTCTTTGTCGGTGGTGCCCAGGAACAGGCCGTTCGGATTGCGGCTGGTGGCCGCCCCGGTATTGCAACCCAGGGTGTGATTGTGATTGGGCATCTGCGTCGGCAGCAGGGTCACGTTCTCGACGCCGCCGGACTGGCCCTGAGGGTAGGGCGCCGGGTTCCAGCCCGGGTCGACCGAGTTGCCGGCCCCCACCGGCGTGCGGCCGCGCAGGTCGGGCAGGGCGAAATTGGTGGTGCCGTTGCCGCCGTACATGGTGCCCAGCAACGAGAACAGCGCCTGGTTCTGCGCGATCGCCAGCAGCTGGCCGTTGCAAAAAGCGAAATTCTTCGGCGCGAAATTGAAGCCGAAGGTCGTGATCTGCCCCAAGAATACTTCTGTCATCTCTTCCCCCAGAGGTGTTTCCGGGCGCCGTGCGCGCGCCGGGACTGCGTGCCCGGAGCCTCGGCCGCAGGCCCCGTCCGCACAAGGCGAAACGGGCCGTTCCGGCCGGGTCCGGGTATGGCGCAGCAGCGCCATGCCCTTGCTTAACGCGAATCGGCGCCGAAGGCGGCCGCTTTCGCATCCGTTTTGCGTATCAGGTCAATGAAAGGGATGCGCCAGGGGCAGTCGGCGCACGGAAACCAGATCGCTCACGGGCAAAAGACCGTCGAATCCGCGCATGAAGCGCGCAGCGCCGGCGTCAGGGGATGAACAACATGCAACAGCAGTCGGCGCAGTCTGCGGGCGTTTCGCACGCCTCGTACTGGGGACACTCGACCGCAGCCAGGACCTGGCGGCGCGGTCTGGCGGCGATCCTTATCGTCCTGGCGGGTCTCTGGTCGTTCGCCGCGGTCGCGGCGCCGTCGATCCGCTGCCCGGTCATGACCCTGGCGGTGGCCAACGGCGGCACCAGCATCCTCGACGCCGACATGTGCGACGGCGGCCCGCCGCCGGGGGGCTTCGGCATCGGCGTGCTGATGACCCCGCCGCAGCACGGCACCGTCACCGTCAACCAGAGCACCGACAAGGTCACCTACACCCATAACGGCGGCGCGACCCTCACCGACAGCTTCAGCTTCGGCGACGGCGTCGGCGGCGAGGTCACCGTCAACGTGACCATCGCTGCGGGCACCAGCCCGATCACGGTCAGCCCGGCCTCGATCTCGCCCCAGCTCGGCGTCGCCTACAGCCAATCGATGAGCGCCACGGGCGGGGTCGCGCCGTACACCTATGTGCTCAACGGCGGCGCCGCCGTGCTGCCGACCGGGCTGAGCTTCGCTTCCGGGACGTTCTCCGGCACGGTCCGCCAGCGCGGCAATTTCCCGGTGCAGGTCACGGTCACCGACTCGACCGCGCCGACGCCGCTGACCACGGTCAAGTCGTACACCATCGCGATCCCCAACACCCAGCACGATTTCGCCCCGGCCACCCTGCCGACCCTGTACCGCACCGCCAGCTACAACATCGCCCTGACCGGCAGCGGCGGCGTCGGCCCGTACAACTACGCGATCGAGACCGGCTCGCTGCCGGCCGGCCTGAGCATCAGCGGCGGCGCCATCGTCGGCACCCCGACCGCGTCGGGCGCGTATTCGGTCACGATCAAGTCCACCGACAGCAGCCTGCCCGGACCGGGCGTGCCGGCGGTGGCGTTCCGCATCCGCACCTACACCGGCACCGTGCTGGAGCCGCCGACCATCGCGGTCAATCCGGCCACGGCTGCCAACGGCACCGTCGCCGTCGCCTACAGCCAGGCCTTCAGCGCCACCGGCGGCACCGCGCCGTACACCTTCCAGATCGTGCCCGGCGGCCAGTTGCCGGCCGGCGTGACCTTGACCGGCGGCACCCTCAGCGGCACCCCGACCCAGGCCGGCACCTTCAACTTCAGCGTGCGCGCGACCGACGCCAACGGCTTCTTCAACAGCCGCGCCTACACCATCGTGGTGGCGCCGCCGTCGATCGCGGTCGATCCCAATACGCTGCCCGACGCCACCGTCGGCGCGGGCTACAGCCAGACCTTCAGCGCCACCGGCGGCATCGGCGGCTACAGCTTCGTCCGCACCGGCACGCTGCCGCCGGGGATGAACCTGACCGGCGCGGTCCTGTCCGGCACGCCGACCGCGGGCGGCAGCTTCACCTTCACCATCACCGCGACCGACAACGGCAGCACCGGCACCGGCGCACCGTTCAGCGGCGCGCGCACCTACACCCTGGTGGTGCACCCGCCGACCATCAACCTGCCGGCGACCTCCCTGGCCAACGCCACCCAGGGCCTGGCGTACACCGCCACGCTCAATTCGGCCACCCAAGGCACCGCGCCGTACAAGTACGCGGTGACCGCCGGCGGGCTGCCGCCGGGCCTCGGACTCGACCTCAATACCGGCGTGATCAGCGGTACCCCGAGCGCGGCCGGCAGCTTCAACTTCGCCGTTACCGCCACCGACAGCAGCACCGGCACCGGGCCGTACAACTCGGCGGCGCGCGGCTACGTGCTGCAGGTGATCAATATTCCGCCGGTCGCCAATGCGGTCTCGGCGGCGGTCGCCTACAACAGCGGCGCCAATCCGATCACGCTGAACATCACCGGCGGCGTGGCGACCTCGGTCGCGATCGGCACCGCGCCGTTGCATGGCACCGCCATCGCTTCGGGCCTGAACGTCACTTACCAGCCGACCCCGGGGTATGCCGGCAGCGACAGCTTCACCTACACCGCGACCAACAGCGCCGGCACCTCGGCGCCGGCGACGGTGACCATCGCGGTCGGCAACCCGACCATCACCGTGACCGCCTCGGGTCCGTTGACCGCGCAGATCGGCGTGGCGTACACCCAGACCTTCACCTGGAACGGCGGCGCCCAGCCCTTCAGCCAGTACCAGGTCACCAACCTGCCGGCCGGCATCATCGTCACCGGCAACACCGCCAACAGCGTGACCGTGGCCGGCACGCCGACCCAGGCCGGCGCGCTGACGCTGACCGCCTCGGCGCGCGATTCGAGCACCGGCAACGGACCGTTCACCATCGCCCAGAGCTTCAACCTGAGCGTGTCGGCGCCGACCCTGACCCTGACCCCGGCGGCGGGCACCCTGAGCGCGACCTACGGTGCGGCCTACAGCCAGACCTATGTCGCCGGCGGCGGCACCGCGCCGTACAAGTACCGGATCAGCGCGGGCGGGCTGCCGACCGGCCTGGAGCTGGATGAGGACACCGGCGTGCTCTCGGGCACCCCGAGCGTGACCGGCCTGTACACCTTCTCGGTGCGCGCCACCGACAACTCCACCGGCACCGGCGGACCGTTCTCGCGCACCCAGAACTACGTGATGCAAGTCGCCGCGCCGAGCATCAACCTCGCGCCGACGACCTTGCCGGCCGGCGCCCAGGTCGGCGCCGCCTACACCGCCAGCGTCAGCGCCACCGGCGGCATCGGGCCGTACACCTACGCGATTCCGCCCGGCAGCGCGCCGCCCGGCCTGAGCATGTCCAGCGATGGCACCCTCAGCGGTACGCCGACCGCGGGCGGACTGTTCAACTTCATGGTCATCGCCACCGACGCGCACGGGCAGACCGGCAACCGTCCCTACATCTTCAACGTGGCCGTGCCGACGATCACCGTGTCGCCGGCGACGCTGGCGGACGGCAACGTCGCCCAGCTCTACAGCCAGACGATCACCGCCAGCGGCGGCACGGTCGGCAGCGGCTACCAGTTCTCGGCGCCGCCGGGCGACCTGCCGCCGGGCCTGAGCCTGAGCACGGGCGGCGTGCTCAGCGGCACGCCGACCGCGGGCGGCAGCTTCACTTTCACCGTCACCGCGACCGATTCCAGCACCGGCAGCGGGCCGTACAGCGGCACGCGCACCTACACCGTCGCGATCGGCGCCTCGACCATCCTGTTGCCGACGACCTCGCTCGCCAACGCGACGGTCACCTCGCCGTACACCGCCACGCTCAATCCCGCGACCGGCGGCACGGCGCCGTACACCTACGCGGTGACCGGCGGCAACCTGCCGGCCAGCGTGCTGTTGAACGCCAACGGCACGCTCAGCGGCACGCCGACCGCGCCGGGCACGTTCATCTTCAGCGTCGTCGCCACCGATTCCAGCGGCGGCACCGGCCCCTACAGCTCGGCGCCGCAGAGCTACACGCTGGTGGTGAACGACATCGTGCCGGTGGCCCATCCGGTCTCGGTCACGGTCGGCTACGGCAGCAGCGCCAATCCGGTGACGCTCAACATCACCGGCGGCATCCCGGCCTCGGTCGCGATCGGCGCCGCGGCGACGCACGGCACCGCGGTCGCCACCGGTACCTCGATCACCTACCAGCCGGTCGCGGGCTATTCCGGTCCGGACAGCTTCACCTACACCGCGACCAACAGCGCCGGTACGTCGACGCCCGCGACGGTGACGGTGAGCGTCTCCGATCCGACCATCACCATCGCCACCTCCGGGCCGCTGACCGGCCAGGTCGGCGTGGCCTACACCCAGACCTTCACCTGGTCCGGCGGCGCCGCGCCGTACGGCAACTTCAACGCCAGCAACCTGCCGACGGGCTTGACGGTGACCGCCACCGGCACCGACAGCCTGACCGTGTCGGGCACGCCGACCGCGGCCGGCACCTTCAACGCGAGCGTCAGCGCGCGCGATTCGGGCACCGGCAACGGGCCGTTCACCGTCGGCCAGCTGTTCGCGTTCGCGATCGGCGCGCCGACCCTGTCGATGACCCCGGCGCCGGGCAGCCTGCCAATGAATTACGGCGTCGCCAGCAGCATCAACTTCGCCGCCAGCGGCGGCACCGCGCCGTACACCTTCAGCCTCGCCGCCGGCTCGTTGCCGGTCGGCGTGAGCCTGAGCTCGGCCGGCGTGCTCAGCGGTACGCCGACGGTGCCGGGCAACTACAACGTCACCGTGCGCGCGACCGATTCCAGCACCGGCACCGGCGCGCCGTTCCGCATCGACCAGAGCTACACCGTCGTGGTCGCCACGCCGAGCATCGCGATCGATCCGGCGTCGATTCCGAACGGCACCGCCGCGGTCGCCTACAACCAGACCTTCAGCGCCAGCGGCGGCGTCGCGCCGTACACGTTCTCGTTGACCGCCGGCGCGTTGCCGGTCGGTATGGCCGTGAGTTCGGCCGGCGTGCTGTCGGGCACCCCGCGCAGCGACGGCAACTTCAGCCTGACCCTGCAGGCGACCGATGCCAACGGCCAGACCGCGTCGAAGGTCTACACCTTCGCCATCGCTCCGGCGACGCTGACCATTTCGCCGGCGACCCTGCCGGGCGGCGTGGTCGGCACCGCCTACAGCCAGGGCCTGAGCAGCAGCGGCGGCATCGCGCCGTACACCTATGCGCTGGCCTCCGGGGCGTTGCCGTCGGGCATCGCGCTGAGTTCGGCCGGCGCGATCAGCGGCACGCCGACGCTGGCGGGCAACTACAGCTTCGCGATCCGCTCCACCGACGACGCCGGCTACAACACCACGGTCAACTACAGCATCGCCGTCGCCGACGCGGTGCCGGTCGCGGTCGACGACAGCGCCAGCACCCAGTCGAACCAGGCCGTCACCGTCAACGTGATCGCCAACGACACCGGCATCATCACCTCGGTGGCGGTGGTCTCGGCGCCGACGCACGGCACCGCGACGCCGAGCGGCACCAGCATCGTCTACACCCCGGCCAGCAACTACTTCGGCAGCGACAGCTTCACCTACACCGCGACCGGTCCGGGCGGCACCTCGGCCCCGGCCACGGTGACGATGACGGTCAACGCGCTGCCGGTGCCGGTGGGCCAGCCGCAGAACGTCACCACGCTGTCGACCCAGCCGGTCGCCATCGACGCCGCCACCGGCGCCACCGGCGCGCCGTTCACCGGCGTGACCTTGCTGGCGCCGCCGAGCTCGGGCACGGCGACGGTGCAGGGCACCCAGATCCTGTACACGCCCGCGGCCGACACCGCCGGCGCGATCGCCCTGAACTACACCCTCAACAACCCGTTCGGCGCCTCCGCCCCGATCACCTCGACCATCACCGTCAACCCGGTGCCGGTGGCCACGCCCAAGCGCGTGCGCACCATCGCCGGCGCCACGGTCAAGGTCGAGCTGACCCAGGACGCGCGCGGCGGTCCGTTCACCGGCGCGGCCCTGGTCTCGCTGACCCCGGCCAGCTCGGGCACAGCCACGGTCAGCGCGTCCAACGGCGGCTACACGCTCAGCTACACCCCGCAGATCGGCTACTCCGGCTTGACCGTGGCGACCTTCACCTTGAGCAACGCCTACGCCACCTCGGCGCCGGCGACGGTCGAGATCGACGTCGCCCCGCGCAGCGATCCGTCCAAGGACGCCGAAGTGCTGGGCATCCTCAACGCCCAGGCCGAGGCCGCGCGCCGCTTCGCCAACGCCCAGATCGGCAACTTCCAAAAGCGCATGGAAGGCCTGCACGACGGCGGCACCGGCGGCTCGCGCTTCGACAACGGCCTGAGCTTCTCGGTCGACCCGCGTTGCCGCGATGGCGCGCGCCGCACTCCGAGCAGCGACTGCCGCGATCCGGATCTCGGCGACGAGCAGGCCGGCGTGGACGGCAAGCCGCGCGTGGAAGGCACCGGCCCGCAGTACGGCATCTGGACCGGCGGCACCATCGAAAGCGGCAACCGCGACGGTCGCGGCGGCGGCTCCGGCGGGTTGGACTTCAAGACCAGCGGCGTGAGCCTGGGCGCCGACTACCGCGTGCGCCGCGACTTCGCCTTCGGCGGCGGCGTCGGCTACGGCCGCGACGACACCGACGTCGGCACCCGCGGCAGCCGCAGCAAGGGCGAGAGCTACAGCGCGGTGCTGTACGCCAGCTACCACCCCGGTGAGAGCTTCTTCCTCGACGGCCTGCTCGGCTACCAGTGGTTGTCGTTCGACTCACGCCGCTATGTCACCGACACCGGCGGCATGGTCCGCGGCAGCCGCGACGGCAGCCAGTGGTTCGCCTCGGTCTCGACCGGCCTGGAGTACCAGCGCGACAAGCTGCGGATCTCGCCGTACGCCCGCCTGGACGTGGCCCGCGCCACCCTCGACGGCTACACCGAGAGCGGCGACGCGCAGTACGCGCTGAACTACCGCGACCTGGACGTGGACACCACCACCACCAGCCTCGGCCTGCGCCTGGACTACCGCCACCCGGTGCGTTGGGGCACGTTCTCGCCGCAGCTGCGCTTGGAGTACCAGCACGACTTCCAGGATGCGAGCTACGCGATCATGAGCTACGCCGACATGGTCGGCGGCCCGTTCTATCGCGCCCGCCTGCAGGGCCTGGACCGCAACCGCTTCGTGTTCGGCCTCGGCGCGGTGCTGCAGACCGAGCGCGACTGGGCGCTGCGGCTGGAATACCGCGGCCTGTTCGGCAGCGGCAACGACGACGACAACAGCTTCATGATCAATATCGAAAAGAAGTACTGATCGAAGCGCGATGACAGCGGCGGCGGGCGCCTTCGGGCGCCCGCCGTTTTTTTGCGCGCGGGTTGGCCTGGCCTTCGCGCGCGGCCGCCTCGGCGCGGGTGGGGCTCGGGTCGCGGACGGCTTGGTTTGATTTGGTTTGGTTCGGCTTCGCTTGGCTTGGTTCGGTTCGAGGCGGGGAAGCGAGCGAAGCGAGTCCGACTCGCGCCGTGGGAGGGGCTTCAGCCCCGATGCTTTCGGCGCAGATCGCCGGCGCCTGCATGTTTGTCCGACACAACAGCGTCGGGGCTGAAGCCCCTCCCACAACAGCCGCTACCAGCGGCGCACCGCGCCGCGACGGCGAAAATGCCAAGATGCGCGCAGTCCCCACGACTCCGCCGCCATGTCCGATTCCGCCACGCCCGCGTTCGCCAGCGCCGCCAGGGACCGCCTCGGCGAGGACGCGCTGGCGCTGCTGCCGCTGCCGTTGCCGGCCGAACAGCTCGACGCGCTGCACGCCGCCTACGCCGCGCCGCCGCGCGCGTACCACAACATCGGCCACGTCGCCGAAGTGCTGCGCCATTACGCCGACGTCGCCGCCGGCCCGGGCTGGACGCAGCCGCGCGAAACCGCGCTGGCGGTGCTGTACCACGACGCCATCTACGAAGCCGGCCGCCGCGACAACGAAGCGCGTTCGGCGCAACTGGCGCGCGAGCACCTCGCGCGCTGGCTGCCGCAGGCGGACATCGACGCCGACCGCGTCGCCGAACTGATCGAACTGACCGCGCGCCACGGCGCCATCGCCCGCGACGACGTCGACGAGCAGACCCGCCTGTTCCTCGACGGCGACATGGCCATCCTCGGCGCCGAACCGGCGGTGTTCGACGCCTACGACCGCGGCATCGCCTCGGAGTACCGCGGCCACGTTCCCGGCCCGCTGTTCCGGCTCAACCGCCGGCGGTTCTTAAAGGCGCTGCTCAAGCGCGAGCGGATCTTCCTCAGCGACTTCTTCCACGAGCGCTACGACGCGGCCGCGCGCAGCAACCTGCGGCGCGCGATCACCACCAAGCGCTGAGCGCGCCCGTGCCGGCGCGTTCCTGCAGCAGGAGCGCGCCGGCGACACCGGCGTCGTGGGAGGGGCTTCAGCCCCGATGCTTTCCGATCCGGTCGCGATGGGTTCTCGGGCGGTCTGCACCGAAAGCGTCGGGGCCGAAGCCCTCCCGCAACAGCCGGGCGATCCGGCGCTTCGGCGTTTTCGCTCTTGTGGGAGGGGCTTCAGCCCCGACGCTTTCGGCTCCGATCGCTGGAACCCTCATCGCGACCGGATCGAAAGGCATCGGGGCTGAAGCCCCTCCCACAAAAAACGGCGGCCGCTGCGCGCGGCCGCCGGTGCGGTGGGGAAGGACGGCGGCGCGAGGCCGCCGCTGCCGTCGAGCGTGCGACGCGGGTGCGTCGTTGACCGATGAAGCAGGCGCCTCCGGGTCGCCATCGCGGGGGAGAGGGAAGGGCGTCGCGGCCGTGCCGCGGTCGCCGTGGATCGGGGCGGCCTGGCCGCCGCGTGGAGGGAAGGGCGGCGCCGCGGCGCCGCCCGCGAAGCTCACGCCGACAACCGGCCCAGCGAACTGTCGAGCACGCGCTGCAGCTTGCGCGCCGCGCCGCTGATGGCCGCGCGCATGGTCGCCGCGTCCTCGGTCGCGGCCATCGGCGGCCGGCCTTCCAGCCGCGCCTCGATGGTGCAGTGCTTGTCGTGGCCGCCGCTCTTCTCGCCGTTGAGGTCGCGCAGGTGGACCTCGATGCGGGTGATCTGTTCGCGGAAACGGCCCAGGTTCTGGTCGATCACGCCTTCCACGTGGTGCTCGAGCGAATCGTCGCCGCGGACATGGTGGTCGGTGTTGAGCTGGATCTTCATGCAAACGCCTCCTTGTGGCGCAGATATCGGGTCGACGCGCGGGCCCTTGCCCGGCGTCTGCGCGGTCCGCCGTCGTTCGGTCGGCTTGTCGGCCACGCAGGAATTCCGACCGGCGCCCGCGCGGAAGGTTCTCGCTGCGTTCAGCTTCGGCCCAGCGGCGACATGTCAGGGTGTGGGATCGCCGCCGCGGCCGGGCGGTACAATGGCGCCATGGTCGTCAACATCGCCGCCTATCATTTCGCCGTCATCGACGATCCGCCGCAGCTGGCCCAGCGCCTGCGCGAGCAGGCCGAACGCCTGCAACTGCGCGGCACCGCGCTGGTCGCTCCCGAAGGCATCAACCTGTTCCTGGCCGGCGACGGCGAGGCGATCGAGTCGCTGCTCGCCGACCTGCGCGCCGACCCGCGCTTCGACACGCTCGCGGCCAAGTACAGCTGCAGCCGCGCGCAGCCGTTCGCCCGGCTCAAGGTCAAGCTCAAGCGCGAGATCATCGCGTTCCGCCGAGAACGCTGTTCGCCGCTGCGCGGCCGCGCACCGAGTGTGACGCCCGACACGTTGGCGCGCTGGCTCGACCAGGGCCACGACGACGCCGGCAAGCGCGTGGTCCTGCTGGACACGCGCAACCGCGAGGAAGTCGGCTACGGCAGTTTCGACAACGCGCTGACCCTGCCGATCGACAACTTCACCGAGCTGCCCGAAGCGCTGGCGCCGCACCGCGAAGCGCTGCGCGAGGCCACCGTGGTCAGCTTCTGCACCGGCGGCATCCGCTGCGAAAAAGCCGCGCTGTGGCTGCGCGAGGACGGCATGGACAACCTGCTGCAGCTCGACGGCGGCATCCTGGGCTACTTCGAGCGGGTCGGCGGCCGTCATTACGACGGCGGCTGCTTCGTGTTCGACGAACGCGTGGCGCTGGACCCGCAGCTGCGGCCTTTGCGCGATGCCGCCGCCTGACTGGCTTTTTTTGCCATTCATTACAAATCGTTAACCCGTCCAAACGCGGCCTGCGGTTAGGCTGCGCGTTCGCGATGGACCGGCCCCGCGCCGTCCCCCGCCATCGCCAACGGACGCCGGCCCGCGCCCCGCGCCGCCGCCGGCACTGAATCGCCATGAGGATCACGATGAACCGACGCCTGTTCCCCGCCGTAGGCCTGCTCGCGGCCGCCGTCCTGGCGATGGCCGCTTGCAGCCAGAGCGCGCCGGTCAACACTGCCGCCCCGCAGGAGACCACCGCCGCGCCGCCGGCCCCGCCCAAGGCCGTGCCCGATCCGGACGCCGATCCGGTCTCGCGCGCCTCGCCGCCGATGCTGACGCCGGTCGCGCTGGGCACCTTCGACCCCGGCAACCCGGTCGCCCAGGCCACCACCGGCAAGCTGACCATCGACGATCTAGAGATGAAGGGCGAGAACGGTTCGCTGTACAAGACCGAGCGGGTCGCGATCGTGCGCGGCGGCGACCAGTACAGCGCCGGCCAGACCTATGGCGCGACCATGCAGGTCGAGGCCAGCCAGGCGGTGGAACTGCGCCGGGTGATCGAGCAGACCCCGCCCAAGGAAACCCCCGCCAACGCCTTTTGCGGCACCCACCCGACCGGCTTCATCGCCCTGGCCAAGGTCAGCGAGGCCACCGGCGACGTGATCAAGCTGATCGCGCTGCAGGGCAGCGACCTGCCGGCGGCGAGCGCGCAGGGCGTGGGCCTGTGCGCGTCGATGTTCTACATGGGCAAGGCGTTGCCGGACAAGGCGACCTCGTAAGCCGGCGGGGGGCGGTCGCGCCCGCGTCGTAGCGGTACCGCGCGCAGGCGCGGGCGCGACGGCTCGCTAAAGGTCGCGAGGTCACTCTCAGGCTCGCGGCATCGCCCTCAATACCGTCATTCCGGCGAAAGCCGGAACCCATTTTGATCTTGCTCGCGCTCTGCTCGACCGGGAGCGGATGAAGCAACGGCAAAATGGGTTCCTGCTTTCGCCGGAATGACGAGTCGGGGAGCCGGTCTTCGGGCGCAGCGGCAGTGCAGCGTCGCTGCGGTTGGTTCCGGCTTTCGCCGGAATGACAAGTTGGGGGAGCTGGTCTTCGGACGCAGCGGCAGTGCAGCGTCGCTGCGGTTGGTTCCGGCTTTCGCCGGAATGACGAGTTGGGGGAGCCGGTCTTCGGGCGCAGCGGCAGTGCAGCGTCGCTGCGGTTGGTTCCGGCTTTCGCCGGAATGACGAGTTGGGGGAGCCGGTCTTCGGACGCAGCGGCAGTGCAGCGTCGCTGCGGTTGGTTCCGGCTTTCGCCGGAATGACGAGTTGGGGAAGCCGGTCTTCGGGCGCAGCGGCAGTGCAGCGTCGCTGCGGTTGGTTCCGGCTTTCGCCGGAATGACGAGTTGGGGGAGCCGGTCTTCGGACGCAGCGGCAGTGCAGCGTCGCTGCGGTTGCAGCGACGGCCTTCGACTCAATCCGACGCGTTTTCCAGCACCGCCCGCGCCGCCGCTTCGCCCGCGATCAAGCCGCTGGCGAAGCACGCGGTCAGCAGGTAGCCGCCGGTCGGCGCTTCCCAGTCGAGCATTTCGCCGGCGCAGAACAGCGCCGGCGCGAGTTCGCGCACGCGCAGCGAGTCGTCCAGCGCTTGCAGCCGCACGCCGCCGGCGCTGCTGATCGCTTCGGCGATCGGCCGCGCGCGCAACAGGCGCAGCGGCAGACGCTTGATCGCGCGCGCGACCGTGGCGGCGTCGTTCAAGCCGTCCTTGCCGAGGACTTCGAACACCAGCGCGGCCTTGACCGCGTCCAGCCCGGTCTGCCGGCGCAAGTGCTCGCCGACGCTGCGGCCGCCGCGCGGACGGGCGAAGTCGCGCTGCAGGCGCTCGAGTTCGCGGCCCGGCGCCAGGTCCAGTTCCAGCGTCGCCTCGCCGTGCGTGGCGATGCGCTCGCGCAGCATCGCCGACAGTGCGTAGACCAGGCTGCCCTCGATCCCGCTCGCGGTGGCGACGCATTCGCCCTGCAGCGAACGTTCCTCGCCGTCTTCGCGCCAGTGCGCGACCACCGGCTTGAGCGGCGCGCCGGCGTGGCGCTGGGCGAAGTGTTCGCTCCAGCCGACGTCGAAGCCGCAGTTGGACGGCTGCAACGGGGCAATGTCGAGACCGCGTTCGCGCAGCCACTCGACCCAGGCGCCGTCGGAACCCAGCTGCGGCCAGCTGCCGCCGCCGAGCGCGAGCACGCAGGCGCGCGCGCGGGTGCGCGCTTCGCCGTCGGGCGTGTGGAAACGCAGCGTGCCGTCGGCGTCGAGCCCGGTGCAGCGGTGCTGGACGTGGAAACGCACGCCGTCCTCGCGCAGCCGCCGCACCCAGCCGCGCAGCAGCGGCGCGGCCTTGCGGTCGGTCGGGAACACCCGCCCGGAACTGCCGACATAGGTCTGCACGCCGAAACCGCGCGCCCATTCGCGCAAGGCGTCGGCGTCGAAACGGTCGAGCCAGCGCGCGACCTCGCCGGCGCGTTCGCGGTAGCGCGCGTCGAAGCCCGGGCGCGGTTCGCCGTGGGTGAGGTTGAGCCCGCCCTTGCCGGCGATCAGGAACTTGCGCCCGACCGAGCCCTTGGCCTCGAACAGGTCGACCTCCACGCCGAGCGCGCGCGCGGCATGCGCGGCCATCAGGCCGGCGGGGCCGCCGCCGACGACGGCCAGGGCGGGTAGGGTTTCGGGCAGGGACGGGGCGGGGCCGGGTGCGGACACGGAGCGAGGGGCGAAGCGGTCGGGCGCGCATTATGCCCGCTGCCCCGTCCAGGCCGGGTGCGGCCGCGGCCTTGCCGGATCGGCCGGCCTCGGCGCGCGTCCGGCCCGGCCCTGGCGTCGCGCGTTGGCTTGGGCCACAGTCGCCGATTCCCAGAATCGCCAGGAACCCCGATGCGAGCCACCGACTGGAAGGCGCAAGGCGCCGGACTGCTGATCTGCATGAGCGCCGCCGCCGGCGCCGCCGCGCAGGCGCCCGCCGCCGAAGCGTCCTCCACCGAAGCATCCTCCGCCGCCGCGCCGCCGCTGCCGGAGCAACTGCGGGACTTCGACGCCTACGTCGATGCGGTACGCAAGCAGTTCGAGGTGCCCGGCATCGCCGTGGCCATCGTCAAGGACGGACGCGTGGTGCTCGAACGCGGCTTCGGCGTGCGCGAGGCCGGCAAGCCCGAGCCGGTCGACGCCCACACCCTGTTCGCGATCGCCTCCAACACCAAGGCCTTCACCGCCGCCTCGCTGTCGATCCTGGCCGACGAGGGCAAGCTGAGCCTGGACGACCGGGTGATCGACCATCTGCCGTGGTTCCGCATGGCCGATCCCTACGTGACCCGGGAGATGCGCCTGCGCGACCTGCTCGTCCACCGCAGCGGCCTCGGCCTGGGCGCGGGCGACCTGCTGTACTGGCCCGGCACCGACTACAGCAACGAGGACGTGGCGCGGCGCCTGGCCCACGTCCCGCTGACCGGCGGCTTCCGCGGCCAGTACGCCTACGACAACATCCTCTACGGCGTGGCCCAGCTGGTGGTCGAAAAGGCCAGCGGCCAGAGCTATCGCGACTTCCTCGCCGAGCGCATCTTCCGGCCGCTGGGCATGGACGAGACCCGCTACAACGCCGATGCGTTGCGCGGCGCGGACAAGGTCGCCAGCGGCCACGCCAAGGCCGACTTCAAGGACCTGCAGGTCGCCCCGCGCATGACCTGGTCGAACGTGGCCGGCGCCGGCGGGCTGTATTCGTCGGTGCACGACATGGGCAAGTGGATGCGCGCCCAGCTCGACGGCGGCGTGTACGGGCGCGACGGCGACAAGGAGCTGCGCTTGTTCAGCGCCAAGCGCCAGCGCGAGATGTGGTCGGTGGTGACGCCGATGCCGATCGCCGAGCCGCTGGTGCCGGAACTGGCGCCGGTCAAGCCGAACTTCGCCGGCTACGGCGAGGGCTGGCAGCTGACCGATTACCGCGGCGAGAAACTGGTCTGGCACACCGGCGGCTGGCCGGGCATGGTCTCGCGGGTGACCCTGGTGCCGGCGCACAAGCTCGGCGTGGTGGTGCTGACCAACGCCGAACTCGGCGGCGCGTTCCAGGCGGTGACGATGCGCGCGCTCGACGCTTATCTGGGCGCGCCGAAGACCGACTGGAACGCGGCCTACGCGGCGGCGCTGGCCAAGAGCCGCGGCAAGGCCGACGAGGACTGGGCCAAGCACCTCAAGGCGCGCGACGCCAGGTCGAAGCCTTCGCTGCCGCTGTCGGGCTACGCCGGCGCCTACCGCGACCCGTGGTACGGCGATGTCTTCATCGAACAGGCCGGGTCCAAGCTGCGGCTGCGCTTCGGCCGCACCAAGGACCTCACCGGCGAACTGAGCCACTGGCAGCACGACACCTTCATCGTGCGCTGGGACCAGCGCTGGCTCAACGCCGACGCCTTCCTCAACTTCGCCCTGACTCCGGACGGCAAGGTGCGCGAGCTGCGCATGGAGGCGGTCTCGCCGCTGACCGACTTCAGCTTCGACTTCCAGGACCTGCGCCTGGCGCCGGTGGCGGCGAGCGAGGCCAAGGCGGGGAGCTGAGCGGGCGCGGACGCAGCGACGCAGCACGGCGGCGAACGCGCCCGCGCCCGCCGCCGGCGACGCTTCGCCGGTTCCGCCGCCGGCGAGGGTAGGGTGATCCGCCATCGCCGGCGTTCTTGCCTATGACGACTGTACCCAGTCGACACGCCGGCATTTTCTCCAGGTGCCGGCGCCTGCTTGTGGCGAGGCGGTACCGTGACCGCCGAGCCACTTCCGGCCCCGTACCGCGGCGCTACGCGGTGCGGGGCCCTCTTCCTCGTTCGCTTTTCCGTTCGCCGGCCCGGACGTGCGCTGCTGCGCGCGCGGCGGCTTGGCGTGCCCGCCTGCGGCGCGCGCCGGCGCTATCGCGCGGGCCATCGCGCGGGCCGTCGCGGCGCGCTTATTCCCAGGCCGCGGCCTCGCCGTCCGGCGCCAGCCGGCGGACCAGGAAATCCAGGAAGCAGGCGATGCGCGAGGCCAGCTGGGTGTTGCGGTAATAGACCGCGTTGATCGGTTGGCGCACGTCGAGGGTGCGGTCGGCGAACAACTGCGCCAGCGCGCCGCTGCGGCGGTCCTGGCGGGTCATGAAGTCCGACAGGCAGACGATGCCTTCGCCGGCCAGGGCGAGCTGGCGCAGGGTCTCGCCGCTGGAGGCGTGCAGGTCGGCGGCGATGTCGAGCTCGTTGCCGTGCGCGTCGCGCAGCGGCCAGCGGTTGAGCACCTGGGTCGGGGCGAAGCCGAGCAGGGTGTGGCCGGCCAAGTCCGACACCTCGCGCGGCGTGCCGCGCGCGGCCAGGTAGGCGGGGCTGGCGAGCACGCGCAGGCGGCTGCCCGGCAGCGGCCGCGCGTGCAGGGTCGAGTCGGTGAGCTGGCCGATGCGGATCGCCACGTCGGTGCGTTGTTCCAGCAGGTCGATGATCTGGTCGTTGCTGTTGAGCTCCAGCTCGATCTGCGGGAACGCGCGGCGGAAATCGCCGACCAGGGGCACGATCGCATGCAGCATGAAAGGCGAGGCCGCGTTGATCCGCAGCCGTCCGGCCGGCTGCTGGCGGCGCAGCGCCAGCGATTCCTCGGCGTCTTCGACGCTGGCCAGGATCGCCCGCGCCCGCGTCAGCATCGCCTCGCCTTCCTCGGTCAGTTCCAGCCGGCGGGTGGTCCGCCGCAGCAGGGTGGTGCCGAGCTTGTCCTCCAGCCGCGCCAGCGCCCGGCTCACGCCGGAGACGGTCTGGTCCAGCGTTTGCGCCGCCGCGGTGATCGAGCCGGTGTCGACCACGCTGACGAAGGCGAGCAGTTCGTCGAGGGTGAGTTTCATCGCAGGCGCATTATCGTTGCATTCGCGGGCGCGCGCGCCGTCGCCGCGCTCAGTCGCAGCCGTCGCGGACGCCGGCGAACACGGCCAGCGGCGCGCCGGTGCCGGTGTCGGCGCCGCCGACTGTGATGCTCAAGCGTTCCTCGGCGGCGTTCACGCGCAGGCGCAGCGGCGGACCGGCCTCGGCGCGGTAGTCGATCTCGGCCGAGCGGCCGGCGGCGCCGCCGACCGCGGTGAGCCTGCGCGGGCTGCGGCCGAATGCGATCCGGTCGTCGCCGCCGAGCAGCAGCCGGGCGAGGCCGTCCGGGTCGAGATCGGGCACGGGATGGACCGCACCGGGCGGCGTCCACATCGGGATGGAGCCGGGTTCGGCGTCGACCCGCGCCGCGGGCGCGTCGGGATCGCGCACCGACGCGGCGCTCAGCAGCGCGCGGCGGCCGTCGCGCGCCAGCCACAGTTGCAGGCGGCGGCCGGGATCGTCGCCGACCCGCGCGATCTCGCCGCGCAGCCAGTCGCGGCGCTCGGGATCGGGCAGCAGGCGCAGCAGCACGGTGTCGCGGCCGTCGGGCCGCGCGGGCGCGTGGCGGATCCAGCAACCGCGGGCGAGATCGACCGCGGCGGCGTCGGCGGTTTGCTGCGCGGCCGCCGGCGGCGCATCGGCGGCCGCGCAGGCGAATGCCGCGGCGAGCATGCACAGCGCGGCGGCGGCGGAGCGTGGAACGGGCAGGCGCGGCATGAAGACCTCGTGGCGGCGGTGCGGTGACAGCGCGGCGCGGCGATGGCGCGCCGCGAGGAGAACGGATACGAACGCGCGCGGCCACGGCGCGGGGTCGCGGCGAAACTGCGATGCCGTCGTTACGCCTGCGCCAACGCCGGTCTGCGACGGCCTTCTCGCCAGTTTAATCGCCGCGCCGGCATGCTCGTGCGTCCGCACCGACGAGGCAGGATCGCATGGCCGCTGCGCTGGATCGAGGCTGTCGCTGGATCGCCGCGGCGACATTAGCGCTGGCCTGCGCCGGCTGCGGCGAGCGCGCCGCGCTGCAGGTCGCCGACGGCACCGGCCCGGCGCCGCAACTGCCCAAGCCGAACCCGACCCTGATTCCGACCGTCGACGTCGCGCCCGCCGTCGGTTGGCGCGATGGCGCCCGGCCCACGCCCGCGCCGGGGCTGGCGGTCAACGCGTTCGCCCAGGGCCTGGACCATCCACGTTGGCTGTACGTGCTGCCCAACGGCGATGTGCTGGTGGCCGAAAGCAACGCGCCGCGCAGCGAGCACAAACCGTCCGGGATCAAGGCCTGGTTCGCCGCGCGCCTGATGAAGAAAGCCGGCGCCGGGGTGGCGAGCGCCGACCGCATCAGCCTGCTGCGCGACGCCGACGGCGACGGCACCGCCGAGACCCGCACAGTGTTCCTGCAAGGCCTGCATTCGCCGTTCGGCATGGCCCTGATCGGCGACCGGCTGTATGTGGCCAACGCCGATGCGGTGTGGCGATTCCCGTACCGCGACGGCGAAACCGCGATCGCCGCGGCCGGCGAGAAGGTGACCGACCTGCCGGCCGGCATCAACCATCACTGGACCAAGAACCTGATCGCCAACGCCGCCGGCGACCGCCTCTACGTCACCGTCGGCTCCAACAGCAACGTCGGCGAGAACGGACTGGCCGCCGAGGAAGGCCGCGCGGCGATCTGGGAGCTCGACCCGGCCAGCGGCGGGAAACGCCTGTTCGCCACCGGCCTGCGCAATCCCAACGGCCTGGCCTGGGAACCGCAGACCGGCGCGTTGTGGACCGCGGTCAACGAGCGCGACGAGATCGGCAGCGACCTGGTGCCGGACTACATCACCTCGGTCGAAGACGGCGCGTTCTACGGCTGGCCGTACAGCTACTACGGACAACACGTCGACGCGCGGGTGCAGCCGCCGCGGCCGGATCTGGTCGCCAAGGCCAAGGCGCCCGACTACGCGCTGGGACCGCATACCGCCTCGCTCGGCATCGCCTTTTCGGAAAAGGCCAAGCTGCCGGCGGTCTACGCGCAAGGCCTGTTCGTCGGCCAGCACGGCTCGTGGAACCGCAAACCCAAGAGCGGCTACAAGGTGATCTTCGTACCGTTCGCCAACGGCACGCCGGCGGGCCCGCCGCGCGATGTGCTCGGCGGCTTCCTCGACGCGAGCGAACAGGCGCAGGGCCGGCCGGTGGACGTGCGCATCGATGCGCGCGGCGCGCTGCTGGTCAGCGACGACGTCGGCAACACGGTGTGGCGGGTGACCGCCGCGGGCGGCTGAGCGCGGCGCTCAGTCGCAGCCGTCGCGGCGGCCGTCGAACAGCGGCGTGTCGCGGCCGGCGCCGGTGCCGCGCGCGGACACCAGGATCAGCGCCAGGCGTTCTTCGGATGCTTGCACCCGCAAGCGCCGGCTCGGCCCGGTGCCGGCGCCGGCGAGGAATTCGGCGGACAAGGTGGCCTGCGGCCAATCGCCGGCCGGCAACGGCCGCTCGGGGACGCGCGCGAATTCGATCCGCGCTTGCGGGAACAGCACCAGCGTCTGGGTCGAGCCCGGCGCGCGACCGGGCGCATGCGTCGGCGCGAGCGGGCGCAGCTGCGGTTCGTCGGCGGCGGCCGGCGCCGGCGCGCGCGGATCGGCGAGCGGACGGCTGGCGAGCACGGCGCTGCGGCCGTCGCGCGCGAGCCACAGCTGCACGCGCCGGTCGGGATCGTCGCCTTCGGGCCGCGACAGCTGGCCGCTGAGCCATTCGGGGTGATCGCGATCCGGCAACAACCGCAGCAGCGCGCTGGCGCGGCCGTCGGGCGCGTCGCGCTGGATCCAGCAGCCGCGCGCGGCATCGACGGCGCGGTCGGGCGGCGATGCGGCAGCGGCCGGCGGAGCGGACGGCGGCGTCGGCGCGGCGGCATAAGCGACGCCAGTGCAGGCGAAGGCGCCGGCGAACGTGGCGGCGAGCAGGGCGGTGGCGCGAAGCAGGGAAGGGCGCGACATGGCGGCGGCGCTCGATGGGGTGCGGTCACCGTAGTCGCGCGGTCTTGAGGGCGGGGTGAATGCGCGGTCAGTACGGTGCCAGACGCGGGCGACCGTCGTTTTCACCGGATGCTTCCGATAAAGGAAGCGCGTCTTCGCCGCTCGCGCGCAGCAGGCGCAGAGCGATGGGCGTTTCGTAGCGCAGCGGCGAGCAAGCGATGGCCTGGATTCGCGCCGGCGCGGCGCCGGGGCGATGCTGCGCGCACAAAGCCAGCAGTTGGTCCTCGCCGTCGAGGAACTGCCACAGGCGCCAGCGCTCGGGCGCATCGTCGAAGCCCGGCGCCATCCACAAGCGCAAGCGCGCGTCGTCCACACGCACGCCGAACCGGTCCAGCGGCAGCGACAGGCCGATGCCGCGCGCCTTGGCATAGGCCTCTTTGAGCGTCCAGTGCTCGATCGTGCGCCGCGCCCGCGCCGCCGCCGGCAGCGCGCGCAGCTCGGCGATCTCGTCGGCGGCGAAGTTGCGCTCGACCGCGCCCAGCGACAACGCGCGCGCGCGCAGCGATTCGGTGTCGATGCCGAGCGCGCGGCCGCGTGCGACCGCCAGCGCCACCACGCCCGCGGCGTGGGACAGGTTGAAGCGATGGTCGCCGGGATTGTCGCCGGCCAGTTCCGGCTTGCCGTGGCGGCCGCGGACGAAACGCAGCCGCTGCGGCGCGATGCCGGTATGGCGCGCCAACGCGGTGCGCGCCAGCGCGCGCGCGAGCAGATGGCGGCGGCGGTCGTCGGCTAGGCGATAGCGCAGTTCGCGCGCGCGTTCGGACCCGTCCAGCAGGGCGCGCCATCGCGCCGCGAGCGCGCCGTCGTCGGCCTCGTCCAGGCGCGCGATCCAGATCGCGATGTCGTCGGCGTGCAGGTGCATTCGGCGATCCGTGGCGGCGCCGGCGCGGCGCGCCGGAGCGAAAGCGTTCGTGGTTCGAAATTGTTCGCGATGTCGCGCAAGTCCGGGACCTGATCGCGATCATGCGCACGATAAGCCAAGCGATCCGCATCGGGTCTGTCCTCGCGGACAGGTGTCCGGGACAGGTGCGGACGGACAGGTGGGCAAGGACAGGTGGGTGTGTTCGCGGCCACGGATACTGGTTCGTTGAGACAGGTGGCGCGCGCTTTTCGATGCGCTCGCGCAACCGTTGCGGCCCTTTTGGACAGGGCCGGCAGGACAGTAGTTGCGCGTGTTGGCGTGCAGTTAAATACGCTTCGTGCGGATTCGGTACGGCGTATTGAGCGTTTGCGCCTTGCCCGGTGTCACGCAGGAACCGGGGAATCGAACGGCCATGCGCGTGCGAACGCGCTTGCAGCGACTGGATCAGCGAAGTCGACCTCGACGGCTTGCATGCGGCCGATAGCGCCGCCTGCGACGCCGTCTTCCGTGTTGGGGCGTGGTTCGTGTTGAGGGCAAGGGAATGGATATCGCTGTAATCGGCATCGCCTGTCGTTTTCCCGGAGCGGACGACCATCACGCCTATTGGCGCAACCTGGCCGCGCGCGAAGCCAGCATCCGCGTGGTCCCCGGCGATCGCTGGGACTGGACCGCGTACTGGGGCGATCCGCGGGTCGAGGCGAACAAGAGCCTGAGCAAGTGGGGCGGCTTCATCGAGCGCGTGGACGCGTTCGATCACCGTTTCTTCGGCTTGCTGCCCAAGGTCGTGCAGACCATGGACCCGCAGCAGCGGATCATGCTCGAGCTGAGCTGGGCCTGCCTGGAGGATGCCGGCATCGCGCCCTCGTCGCTGCGCGGGCGCAAGGTCGGGGTGATCGTGGGCGTGTTCAACCACGACTACAAAGAGCTGCAGGAACGCGGCGAATCCGAGATCGAAGCGCACCATTCCACCGGCACCGCGACCGCGGTGATCGCCAACCGGGTCTCGCACTACTTCGACTTGCGCGGCCCCAGCATTCCGGTCGATACCGCTTGCTCGAGCTCGCTCAACGCGATCCACAGCGCGATCCAGGCGATCGAGTACGGCGATTGCGAAATGGCCCTGGCCGGCGGCATCAATCTGTTGCTGACGCCGACCCGGCACATCTCGTTCTCGAAGATGGGCATGCTGTCGCCGACCGGCACCTGCAAGACCTTCGACGAGCGCGCCGACGGCTACGTGCGCGGCGAAGGCGCGGCGCTGCTGCTGCTCAAGCCGCTGGACAAGGCGCTGGCCGACGGCGACAGCGTCTACGGCGTGATCAAGGGCAGCGCGGTCAACCACTGCGGCGACACCTACACCCTGACCTATCCGAGCCCGCGCGCGCAGGCCGAGGTGATCGTGGCCGCGCACGAGCGCGCCGGCATCCCGGTCAACAGCGTCGGCTACGTCGAAGCGCACGGCACCGGCACGCCCAAGGGCGATCCGATCGAATTCGAAGGACTGGCCACCGCGTTCCGCACCCTGGCCGAGCGCCAGCAGGTCGAACTCGACGTGGGCTACTGCGGCCTGGGCTCGGTCAAGACCAATATCGGCCACCTGGAAGCGTCCGCCGGCGTCGCCGGCGCGATCAAGGTGATGATGGCGTTCCGCCACCGCCAGTTGCCCGGGCTGCACGATTTCGCCACGCTCAACCCGCGCATCAGCATCGACGGCACGCCGTTCTACATGCTCGACGCCACCCGCGAGTGGCCGCGGCTGGGCGATGCGCCGCTGCGCGCGGGCGTAAGCTCGTTCGGTTTCGGCGGCACCAACGCGCACCTGGTACTGGAAGAACCGCCGCAAGCGCCGGCGCGCAAGCCGTCGAAGGCGAAGCCGCTGGCGTGGCCGATGGGCCTGTCGGCGAAGACCCCGCAGGCGCTGCTGCAACGCCAGCGCGACCTGCTGGCCTGGCTCGACGATGCCGGCGCGACGGCCGAGGCGGCCGACATCAGTGCGACCCTGCTGGCCGGGCGCGATCATTTCGACTATCGCTATGCCTGCGTCGCGGCGAACGCGGCGCAACTGCGCCAGGCGCTGGTCGCGGCGGTGGACGCCGGCGAACGCGCCGAACGCGAGCGCGCGCAGGCCGGCGACGCCGCCGAGCCGGCGCCGGCGCAGATCGACGCCGCGCTCGCCGAGGCCGCGGCGGCGCTGTTGCTGCGCATGAGCGGCAAGTCGGCGCCGAAGGGCGCGCAGTGGGATGCGGCCGCGCGCGAACTGGCGGCCGCGTACGCGCAAGGCGCCCAATTGGAGTGGGCCGTCCTGTTCCGCGGCCGCGACCTGCGCCCGGCCAAGCTGCCGACCTATCCGTTCGCGCGCGAACGCTTCTGGATTCCGCAGCGCACGCAGGCCGCGGCCGTTCGCGCCGACGGCAAACTGCATCCAGCGCTGCACGCGCGGGTGCCGTCGCTGGGTGCGCCGCGCTTTTCGGCACGTTTCGACGGCCGCGAGTTCTTCCTCGCCGACCACGTCATCGGCGGCCAGCCGGTGCTGCCGGCGGTGGTGTATCTGGAGATGGTGCGCGCGGCGATCGTCGAGGCGCTGGGCGAGCCGCTGCGCGGCGCGCGCCTGCAGCTGCGCGACGTGCTGTGGCTGCGTCCGCTGGAACAGCGCGACGCGCCGGTGAGCGTGCACGTCGATCTGGCCGCGGACGCCGACGGCGACGCGCTGGCCGGCCAGCGCTTGTCGTTCCAGATCGTCGCCGAGGACGGCAGTGCGCTGTACTGCCGCGGCCAGGCCGCGTGGGGCGAGGATGCGGCCGCCGAGGCATGGCCGGCGGCGCCGGCCGATGCGGGCGCGCTCGAACTCGCCGCGCAGGCCTGCTACGAGCGCTTCGACGAAGCCGGCATGCGTTACGGCGCCGCGCATCGTGCGCTGCGTTCGCTGCGCCTGGGCGAGCAGGAATGCGTCGCCGAATTGGAACTGCCCGAGGGACTGGACGCGCAGTTCGGCCAGTACGTGCTGCATCCGAGCCTGGCCGATGCGGCGCTGCAGGCCGCGGTGGCCTGGAGCGCCGGCTTCGGGCCCGAACCGGCCGCCGCGCCGAGCGCGCGGGTGCCGTTCGCGCTCGATCGCCTGGACCTGCGCGCCGCGTGCACGCCGCGCATGCGCGCGCGCCTGCGCCGCGCCGACGGCAAGATCGACATCGAACTCAGCGACGCCGACAGCGGCCGCGTATGCGCGCTGCTGGGCGGCTTGAGCGTGCGTCCGCTGCAGGCCGAGCCCGTCAACGCGGCGGCGCCCGCGGCCGAGCTGCCGGCGTTGTCGCCAGCGCTGGCGGCGAGCGTGTACCGCCCGCATTGGAGCGCGCTGCCGTTGCCCGCTGCCGATGCGGTGCCCGAGCAGTTGCTGCTGATCGGTGCCGGTGCCGACGTCGATTGGCTGCAGGCGCGGCTGCGCGTCGACGCGCGCTACGCCGCCACCCGGATCGAGCGCCTGTGCTTCGGCGCATCGCTCGATACCGATGGCGACACCGTGCGCATGCGCGCCGGCGACTGGGACGACGCCCAGGCCGCCGTCGCCGCGCTGGCCGCGCGCGGCGCGTCGCTGGCCAAGGTGCTGTGGATCGCGCCGCGCGACGGCGCGCAGGAACCCGACCTCGGCGCTTACGTGGACGCCGGCGCGCGCAGCGCCTTCGTCCTGGCCAAGGCGATGCTGCGCGGGACCAAGAACGCGCGCTTCGTGCACTTGATCGCCGACCCGGCGCCGCGCCCGGATGCGCAGGGACTGAGCGGTTTCTACAAGACCTTGCGGATCGAGAAGCCGAGTTACTCCGGCCGCGCGGTCCAGTTCGATCCGAACGAATGGCACGGCGCCGACCTGGGCGCGCTGATCGCGGCCGAATTCGCCGGCGACGACAGCCACGCCGACGTGCGCTATCGCGACGGCCGGCGCGAGGTCCGCGACTTCGTGGTCGCCGACGGCCGCGCCGACGCCGGCGTCGCCGCCGGCGCGGGCGCCGCGCTGCGCGAAGACGGCACCTACCTGATCACCGGCGGCCTCGGCGCGCTCGGCCTGATCTTCGCCCGCCACCTGTGCGGGCGCTACCGCGCGACCGTCTATTTGACCGGCCGCAAGCCGCCCAACGAAGCGCAGCAGCTCGAACTCGATGCGCTCAACGCGCTCGGCGGGCAGGCGCTGTATTTGGCCTGCGACGTGTCGCGGCGCGAGGACGTGCGCGCGGCCGTCGCCCGCATCCATGCCGACGGCCGCCGCCTCAACGGCGTGCTGCATTCGGCCGGCGTGATCGAGGACGGCTTCATCCTGCGCAAGGACGCCGAGTCGTTCGGTCGGGTGATCGCGCCCAAGGCGCTGGGCACCTGGCACCTGGACGAGGAAACCCGCGCCGAGCCGCTGGAGGTGTTCGCGCTGTTCTCGTCGGTGACCGGCGTGCTCGGCAACGTCGGCCAGTGCGACTACGGTTTCGGCAACGCCTTCGAGGACTATTTCGCCCACGCCCGCGAAGCCCTGCGCGGCCGCGGCGAACGCAGCGGCAAGACCCTGTCGGTCAACTGGCCGTACTGGAAAGACGGCGGCATGCGCCTGGGCGAGAAAGAAGAGCAGATGCTGCGCAACAGCTTCGGCATCGTGCCGCTGCTCAACGACGAAGGGCTGGCGATCTTCGAATACGGCCTGGCCCAGGCCTCGCCGCAGCTGGCGACCATGCCCGGCGACGCCGCGCGCGTGGCGCAGGTATTGGGCGTGGTCGCGGCCGCGCCGGTCGCCGCCGCCGCCGCGGACAGCACCGCGGACGGCGCGAGCGGCGACGATGTCGAGCGCCTGCGCCCGGCGATCGCGCGCCATCTCTCGCAGCTGTTCGCCGCTCACCTGCAGATCGCCGCGCACTTCGACCCCGACCGCGCCTTCCGCGATTACGGCTTCGATTCGGTGGTGATGATCGACCTAGTCAACCTGCTGGAGAAGGACTTCGGCAGCCTGCCCAAGACCCTGTTCTTCGAGCAGCAGACCCTGGCCGAGATGACGGCCTATTTCATCGAACAGCACCCGCAGGCCAGCCGCCGCGTCGCCGGACTCGACGCGCCGGCCGCGGCGCCGGCGGCGCCGGTCGCCGCCGTTTCCGCCGTCGCGGCGCCGGTCGCCGCGCTGCCCGCGCGCGCCTCGGCGCCGGTGCGCCGCGCCGCGCCCGAGGGCCGCGACGACATCGCCATCGTCGGCATCTCCGGCCGCTATCCCAAGGCCGAAGACCTGGAACAGTTCTGGGACAACCTGACCCGCGGCCTGGATTGCGTGGTCGAGATCCCGTCGGACCGCTGGGACATCGAAAGCACCTGGCAGCCCGGCCCGGTGACCATCGGCAAGAGCTACAGCAAGTGGGGCGGTTTCCTCGACCGCGTCGACCAGTTCGATCCGCTGTTCTTCAACATCTCGCCCAAAGAGGCCGAGATCATGGACCCCAGCGAACGCCTGTTCCTGGAGACCGCGGCGCTGGCGATCGAGGACGCCGGCTACACGCCGGACAAGCTGGCCGCGCCGCAGGGCGTGCGCGAGAACCCGGTCGGCGTCTACGCCGGGGTGATGTGGGGCGATTACCAGCTCTACGGCATCGAGGGCGCGCCCGACACCTGGACCACGCCGCACAGCCTGTACTGGGCCATCGCCAACCGCGTCTCGCACTGCTTCAATTTCTCCGGCCCCAGCATCACCATCGACACCGCGTGTTCGTCGTCGCTGACCGCGATCCACCTGGCCTGCGCGGCGATCCGCAACGGCGAGGTCGCGGTCGCGCTGGCCGGCGCGGTCAACCTGTCGCTGCATTTCAACAAGTACCACTTGCTGGCGGACATGCGTTTCCTGTCCAGCGACGGCCGCTGCCGCAGCTTCGGCGAGGGCGGCGACGGCTACGTGCCGGGCGAGGGCGTGGGCGCGGTGCTGCTCAAGCCGCTGGCGCAGGCGCAGGCCGACGGCGACCACATCTACGGCGTGATCCGCGGCACCTCGGTCAACCACGGCGGCAAGACCTCCGGTTTCACCGTGCCCAATTCCAAGCGCCAGGCGGCGTTGGTGCAGGAGGCGCTGGACCACGCCGGCGTCGATCCGCGCCACATCAGCTACCTGGAAGCGCACGGCACCGGCACCAGCCTGGGCGATCCGATCGAGATCGCCGGCCTCAACCGCGCGTTCGCGGCGCCGGCCGGCGCCGCGCAGGAGCTGCAGTACTGCGCGATCGGCTCGGTCAAGTCGAACATCGGCCACCTGGAAGCCGCGGCCGGCGTCGCCGGCCTGAGCAAGGTGCTGCTGCAGATGAAGCACCAGACCCTGGTGCCGTCGATCCATTCCGACACGCTCAATCCCTACATCGAATTCCAGCGCAGCCCGTTCTACGTGCAGCGCGCGCTGGAGCCGTGGAAGCGGCCGAAGCTCGAGGTGACCGGCGCCGACGGCGTCGCGCGCAAGGTCGAGTTGCCGCGTCTGGCCGGCATCAGCTCGTTCGGCGCCGGCGGCAGCAACGCGCATGTGATCGTCGAGGAATACATCGAGCCGCTGCGTCCCGAACATCCGGCCGAGCGCGGCCAGCCGGCGCTGATCGTGCTGTCGGCGCGCAAGGAGACCGCGTTGCAGGCGATGGCCGGCAATCTGGCCGATCACCTGGAGCGCAATCCGCAGCTGTCGCTGCACGACGCCGCCTACACGCTGCAGATCGGCCGGGTGGCGATGGAGCACCGCTTGGCGGTGCGCGCGACGCGGGTCGAGGACGTCGTCGAGGCGCTGCGCGCGCATGCGCAGCAGCGCGCGCACGCCGCGTTGCGCCTGGGCCATCGCGACAACGCCAAGCGCGCCGCGCAAACGCCGGCGCTGGCCGAGTGGCTGGCGCGGCGCGATCTCGACGCGCTGGCCGGCGCCTGGGTCGACGGCCACGCGGTCGAATGGGAACGCCTGCACGCGCCCGGCGCGCGCCGGCGCCTGCCGCTGCCGACCTACGTCTACCAGCGCCAGCGCTACTGGGTCGCGCACTCCGGCGCCAACGCCCAGCCGGCTTCGGGCGCGGGTGCCGGCGCGGCGGCTCTGCATCCGCTGCTCGACGCCAACGTCTCCACCCTGGACGAGCAGACCTTCCGCAAGACCTTCCGTCCCGACGAGCCGTTCCTGCGCGATCACCAGCTCGGCAGCAACCGCATCCTGCCGGGCGTGGCGTACCTGGAAATGGCCCTGGCCGCGGGCCGCCTGGCCGGCGGCGGCGCGGCGGTGCGCGCGCTGCGCGAGGTGCGCTGGCTCAAGCCGATCTTGATCGGTCCCGATCAGGTCAACGCCGCGCCGGAAAGCTACGACATCGGCCTGTTGCCCGATGAAGACGGCGTGCAGTTCGAGCTGTACCAGGCCCGCGGCGAATCGCGCACGGTCTATGCGCAGGGCGTGCTCGAATACGAAGACGGCGAAGCCGAGCAGGCGGCGACGCCGGCCGCGTTCGACCTCGACGCCATCGCCGCGCGCTGCCAGCGCCTGGAACGCGACGCCATCGATGCCGCATTCGCGCGCATGGGCTTCAACTTCGGCCCCGGCTTCCGGGTGTTCGAACTGCTGCATTTCAACGGCGAAGAAGCGCTGGCCCGGCTCGGCGTGCCGGCCCAGGGCGAGACCCAGGCGCTGGCCGGCTACACCCTGCCGCCGTCGCTGCTCGACGGCGCCGTGCGCACCGCGCTGGGCATCGACCACGGCCTGGTCGCGACCGCGACGACGATCAAGGTGCCGGTGCGGCTGCGCCGGATCCAGGCGCTGCATCCGGTCGGCGGGCAGTGCTACGCCTATGCGCGCAAGGTGCAGGCGCCGGGCGCGCCGGCCGAGCAGAGCCATTACGACATCGACGTGCTCGACGGTTCCGGCCGGGTGCTGGTGCGGCTGGAGCGGCTGAGCATCCAGGCCGCGCCGCAGTTGGGCCTGGGCCGTAGCGCAGCGCCCAGGAGCGAGGCGGTCGTCGCCAGCGCCGCGCCGGTCGCGGCCAAGGCCGCGGCGCCGGCGGCGGTCGTCGCCGCCGCGCCCGCGGGCGCGGGCGCGGCCAGCGACGAAGCCATGTACGCGGCGATCATCGCCCACCTGGTCGACCTGCTGTCCAAGGTCACCAAGGTGCCGGCCGACCAGATCGAGCCCAAGAGCGCGCTGGAGAACTACGGCATCGACTCGGTGATGATCCTCACCCTGACCGAGCGCCTGCAGGTGACCTTCGGCGAAGTGCCGAAGACGCTGTTCTTCGAATACCAGGACCTGCACAGCCTGTCGGAGTACTTCCTCGACAGCCATGCCGACACGGTGCGCGGACTGGCGGCGGCGAACGTGCCGGCGTCCGCGCCGGCCGCGGCGGCGCAACCCGCCGCGCAGTCGGCGCTGGCGCAGTTGGCCGTGGTCGAAGCAGCGCCGGCCGAAGCCGCGTCGGGCGCCGATGCCGCGCGCCTGCACCTGTTGCTGCAACACCTGCTCGGCGAGGCCGCGCACGACTGCGGCATCGACACGCCGCTGGCGCAGTGGCCGCTGGACCCGGTCAACCTGATCGAGGCCTTGCACGGCCTGCGCCAGCTCTACGACGGCGTCGAGGACAGCGCGGTCTATCGCCACGACAGCCTCGCCGAGTGGGCCGCGCAGCTGCGCGAGAAGCCGGCCGGCAGCGCCCGCGCCAGCCGCGCGCTGGCCGCGATCGCCGGCGCCAGCCTGGAGAGCGCCGGCGCCGAAGACGCGCAGCCGCATCCGGCCGAAGCCGCCGCGCCGCGCCCGCGCGTGCCCGGCGCCTCGCGCCTGATGGCGCGCAGCGCCGCGCTGGAGCGCCAGGACATCGCCATCGTCGGCCTCAGCGGCCGCTACCCCGGCGCGCGCACGGTCGAGGACTTCTGGAACAACCTCAGCGCCGGCCGCGACGGCATCAGCGAGATCCCGCTGTCGCGCTGGGACCACGCGCCGCACTTCCATCCCGACCGCAACGCGCGCGGCATGGTCTACAGCAAGTGGGGCGGCTTCATCGACGACGTCGACCAGTTCGACGCCGAGTTCTTCCACATCTCGCCGCGCGAGGCCGAGATCCTGGACCCGCAGGAGCGGCTGTTCCTGCAGACCGCGTGGGAATGCATCGAGGACGGCTGCTACACCCGCCAGTCGCTGCGCGAGCGCGAGGTCGGCGTGTTCGTCGGGGTGATGTGGGACCACTACCAATACCTCGACGTCACCGACGAACAGCGCCGCTACGGCCGGCCGATGGCGCTGCATTCCTCCATCGCCAACCGCGTGTCGTATTTCCTCAACCTCAGCGGCCCGAGCCTGGCGCTGGACACCATGTGCTCGTCGTCGCTGACCGCGATCCACCTGGCCTGCCAGGCGATCCGCAACGGCGACTGCCAGATGGCCATCGCCGGCGGCGTCAACCTGATCGTGCATCCGGTCAAGTACCACCAGCTCGCCCAGGGCCAGTTCCTGTCCACCGACGGCCGCTGCCGCGCGTTCGGCGACGGCGGCGACGGCTACGTGCCGGGCGAGGGCATGGGCGCGGTACTGCTCAAGCCGCTCAAGCAGGCGATCGAGGACGGCGACCAGATCCACGGCGTGATCAAGGCCTCGGCGGTCAACCACGGCGGCAAGACCAACGGCTACACCGTGCCGAACCAGGTCGCGCAGAGCCAGGTGATCGGCAAGGCGCTGCGCCGCGCCGGCTGGCATCCGGGCAGCGTCGATTACATCGAGGCCCACGGCACCGGCACCTCGCTCGGCGATCCGATCGAGATCGCCGGCCTGTCCAAGGCCTTCGCCAGCGCCGCCCAGGACGCGCTCAAGCAAGCGCGCGGCCGCGACGGCGAAGGCGCGGTGGCGCCGCAGTCGTGCCGGATCGGTTCGGTCAAGACCAACATCGGCCATCTCGAATCGGCCGCCGGCATCGCCGGGCTGACCAAGATCCTGCTGCAGATGCGCCACCGCAGCATCGCGCCGTCGCTGCATTCCACTCCGCTCAACAGCAACATCGACTTCGCCAAGACGCCGTTCCGCGTGGTCCAGGCGCTGGAGCCGTGGGACGCGCCGGGCCGTCCGGGCGTCGCCGGCCTGCCGGCCGCGCGCCGCGCCGGCTTGAGTTCGTTCGGCGCCGGCGGCGCCAACGCCCACCTGCTGATCGAAGAGCACGTCGCGCCGCTGCGCGCCGCCGCCGCGGCGCAGCCCGCGCTGTTCGTGCTCTCGGCCGACAGCGAGGAACGCCTGGGGTTGTACATCGACCGCGTGGTCGCCTTCCTCGACCGCGCCCGCACTCACGGCCGCACGCCCGACCTGCGCAGCCTGGCGTATTCCTCGCAGATCGGCCGCGAGGCGATGCACGAGCGCGTCGCCGTGGTCGCGTCCAGCGTGGCCGAACTGATCCAGGCGCTGGCGCAGTACCGCAAGGGCGAATTGCCTGCCGGCGTGCACCGCGGCAGCCTGCGCAAGCACAACGAAAAGCTCGAAGGCATCCTCGACGAAGCCCAGCGCGACGCGCTGCTGCGCAGCCTGGTCCAGGCCGGGCGCCTGCCGCAGCTGGCCAAGGCCTGGGTGTCGATGCTCGACGTCGACTGGGAGCGCTACGCCGACCTGCTGTACGCCGATGCCGGCGGCGCGCGCCGCGCGCCGTCGGTGCGGCGCCTGTCGTTCCCGGGTCTGCCGTTCCTGACCCGCCGCCACTGGGTGCAGCAACGCGCCGCGGCGGGCGAGGGCGAGGCGGTGGAACGCCTGCACCCGCTGCTCGACCGCAACCTCTCGACCCTGACCGAACAACGCTACGCCAAGCGCCTCACCGGCAAGGAGTTCTACCTGCGCGACCACGTGGTCGCCACCGGCGAGCCGCGCCTGATCCTGCCCGGCGTCGCCTATCTGGAAATGGCCCGCGTCGCCGGCGAACTGGCGATGGGCGGCGAGTGGACGGTCGACGCGATCCGCAACCTGATCTGGGTGCAGCCGGTCGAGGTCAAGGACGCGCCCGAGGACGTGCACGTCGAACTGCGCCAGAACGGCGAAACGGTCGAGTTCGAGATCGTGCGCGCCGCTTCGCGCGACGCCAATGTCGAAGGCGAGCTGGTCTACCGCCGCCGCGACGAAGTCCCGGCCGACGAATGGCTGGACCTGGACGCGCTGCGCGCCGCCGCGGTGTCGACCGAGTCGCTGGAACCGGTCTACGCCGGTTTCCATCGCATGGGCTTCCACTACGGCCCGGCGTTCCGCGTCACCCAGACCCGCTACCGCCTCGCCGACGGCGCGCTGTGCAAGCTGTCGCTGCCGCAGCCGCTGCGCGAGGACGCGGGCGAGTTCGTCCTGCATCCCTCGCTGTTCGACGGCGCGCTGCGCGCGTGCCTGGCGATCGGCGTCGACCGCCGCGAAGCGACCGTGCCGATCGTGCCGTTCGCGCTCGGCGAACTGGAACTGCGCCATCCGCTGACCGAAGAGTGCTACGCCTACGCGGTGGAGACCGGCGACGGCGCCGAAGCGACCGGCCTGCGCAAGTACCGGATCGTGGTGACCGACGCCGACGGCCGCGTGCTGATCAAGCTGCACGACTTCTCGGCGCGGCCGCTGGTCAAGGCCGAACCGGCGCCGGCGCGCAGCCTGCAGTACTACCGTTACGAATGGCTGGACGCGCCGGCCGCTGCGGCCGGTGCCGCACTCGATGGCCGCAACGTGCTGGTGCTGGCGCCGCGCGTCGGATCGATGCAGTCCCTGGCGCAAGCCTTGGCGCAGTCGCTGCCGACCGCGCGGGTGCTGTTGGCGCAGCCGGGCGAGAGCTTCGAAGCGCTCGCCGACGATACGTTCCGCTACGACCCGGACAGCGCCGCCGGCGCCGATGCGCTGATCGCGCACCTCGCCGCGCAGGATCTAGCGCCCGCGGCGATCGTGCAGGTGCTGGACGAGGCGCCGGACTTCGCCGCCGCCGCCGACAGCGGCGACTACGCCGCCGTGCAGCGCAGCGCGCAATCGCTGCGGCACCTGTTCGTGGCGCTGGAGCGCAGCCTGCCGGGCCGCGCGCTGCGCTGCGCTTGCGTGCACCGTTGCGATGAGGACGCGGTGCAGCCGCAGCACGATGCGGTGTCCGGTTACGCCAAGTCGCTGCTGACGATCAATCACCGCTTCGAACTGTTCACCCTGCGCAGCGACCTCGACGACGCCGCGGCGCTGGCCGCCGTGGTCGCCGCCGAATTGCAGGCCGGCGGTTCCCAGACCGGGCACGAGATCGCCCACTGGAACGGCCGCCGCCTGCTGCGCGCGCTGTTGCCGCACCAGCCCGCCGGCGCCGACGGCGCCGACGCGGCGCTGCCGTTCAAGCCGCGCGGCCGCTATCTGATCAGCGGCGGCGCCGGCAAGCTCGGTCTGGTCGTGGCCCGTTACCTGGCCGCGCGCTTCCAGGCGCGGCTGTTGCTGACCGGCCGCTCGGCCCAGCCGAACGAAGACACCCAGCGCCAGATCCAGGCGCTGCGCGCGGCCGGCGCCGAAGTGCAGTACTTCGCCGCCGACGCGGCGCGGCCGGGCCAGGCCGAGGCCGCGGTGGCGCAGGCGCGCACGGCCTGGGGCGGGCTCGACGGCGTGATCCACTGCGCCGGCGTGGCCAGCGACCGCGCCATCGTCGAACTCGACGACGCCGGTTTCGCCGAAGTGCTGGCGCCCAAACTCGACGGCACCCTGGCGCTGGACCGCGCCAGCGCCGGCGAGGCGCTGGACGTGTTCGTGACGTTCTCCTCGGTGTCGGCGCAACTGGGTGACCTGGGCTCGGGCGCGTACGCGGTCGGCAACCGCTTCCTCGACAGCCATGCGTTGTGGCGCGAAGCGCAGCGCCGACAGGGCAAGCGCTCGGGCAAGACCGTGGCGATCGGCTGGCCGCTGTGGGCCAGCGGCGGCATGGAGATTTCCGGCGAGGACGCCTCGCTGTTCGGCTTCTCCGGCATGTCGGCGCTGAGCGAGGCCGAAGGCCTGGACGCGTTCGGCCGGTTGCTGCGCGGCGATCAGGCGCAGGTGCTGGTCGCGGTGGGCGATGCGGCCAAGATCGCGCGGACCTTGCGCGTGCACGCGGCGGCGTCGCAGCCGGCGTCGTCGGAGCCGGCGGCGCCGGCGCAGACCGCCGCGCGCACCGTCGCCGCGCCCGCCGCGCTGCCGCTGAAGGCCGCGCCGGCGACGGTGCGCGACGCGGCGCCCGCGCCGGTCGCCGCCGCGCCCGCGGCGGGCGACGACTTCGCCCGTCGCGCCGAAGCCTTGCTCAAGCAGCGCCTGTCGGTGGTGGTCAAGGCCGGCGCCGACGACATCGGTTCCAACGTCAGCTTCGAGCAACTGGGCATGGACTCGGTGATGCTGATGGAGCTGCGCGACAGCCTCAGCCGCGATTTCGCCGGGCTGCCCAAGACGGTGCTGTTCGAACACGACACCCCGGCGCGGCTGACCCAATACCTGATCCAGCAGCACGGCCCGGCGTTGCGCGCGCTGGTCGGCGAACCCGCGGCGACGGCCGCCGCGCCCGCCGCAACGACGCCTGCCGCGGCGCCGGCGCCCGTCGCGCCGCGCGCCGAACGCAGCGCCTTGCCGATCTCGGCCAAGCGCCGCCCGGCGATGCCGTCGGCGCAGCCGCAGACCGACGACGCGGTGGCCATCGTCGGCTTCGCCGGACAGTTCCCGCAGGCGGCCGACCTGGCCGAGTTCTGGGACAACCTGCAACACGGCCGCGACTGCCTCGGCGCGATTCCCGACGAGCGCTGGCCGGCGGCCGCCGCCGACGGCGCGCGCCGCGGCTATGCGCGCCGCGGCGGCTTCCTGCCCGACGTGGACCGTTTCGATCCCGGCCTGTTCCGCATGAGCCTGGAGGAAGCCTCCAAGCTCGACCCGCAGCTGCGCGTGCTGCTGCGCGCGGCCTGGCACGCGGTCGAGGATGCGGCCTACACGCCGCAGGCGCTGGCCGAGCAGCGCGTCGGCGTCTACGTCGGCGCGATGAACGAGGACTTCACCTGGATCATGGCCGAACTGCAGGCGCGGATCGGGCGCTATCCCGGCCCGGGCTCGGTGATCAGCGAACTGGCCAACCGGCTGTCGTTCCTGATGAACTTCCGCGGCCCCAGCCTGACCGTGTCGACCGCGTGCTCGTCTTCGCTGACCGCGGTGCATCTGGCGCGGCGCGCGATCCTCGACGGCGAATGCGAGCTGGCCCTGGCCGGCGGCGTCAACCTCAGCCTGCATCCGAGCAAGTACCTGATGCTCAACGACATGAAGGTGCTCTCGCCGGACGGCGTGGAACGCACCTTCGACGATGCCGCCAACGGCCTGGTGCCGAGCGAGGGCGTCGGCGTGGTGATGCTCAAGCGCCTGAGCCGCGCCCAGGCCGACGGCGACCGCATCCACGCGGTGATCCGCGGCTCCAGCATCAGCCATGCCGGCACCGGCGCGGGCCAGTACCTGCCCAACATCCGCGTGCTGGAAGAGACTGCGTCGCGCGCGCTGGCCGAAGCCGGCGTGGCCACGGAGGAACTGGGCTACCTGGAAAGCCACGGCACCGGCACCGAACTGGGCGATCCGATCGAACTCAAGGCGCTGGCCAACGCACTGCGCCGCGGCAGCGATGCCGACGGCTTCTGCGCCATCGGCAGCAAGGCCAACCTCGGCCACATGGAGGCGGCCTCGGGCGTGTGCTCGCTGATCAAGGTGCTGCTGAGCATGCGCCACGCGCGGCTGTCGCCATGCGCGCGGCTCAAGACCGTCAACGCCTCGTTCGACCACGAGCGCTCGCCGTTCCGGTTCCCGCGCGAAGCGCAGGCGTGGCCGGCCAATGCGCGCGGCACCCGGCTGGCGGCGATCAACTCCTTCGGCATGGGGGGCTCGAACGCGTTCGTGGTGCTGGAGTCGGTGCCGCAGCCGCCGCCGTCGGCGGCCGCCGACGCGTCGGTGGTGCTGCTGTCGGCGCGCAGCGAGGAGCGCTTGCGCGCTTATGCCGAGCGCCTGCTGCGCGAGTTGCGCGAGGAGCGCATCGACGCGGCGGCGTTGGCGGACCTGGCCTATTCCAGCCAAGTCGGCCGCGTCGCCTTCGATCACCGTTTGGCCATCGTCGCCGCCGACCGCGCGCAACTGGCGGCGCGGCTGGTCGCCTATCTGGAAACCGGCGCCGCCGCCGCGCGCGGCATCCACGCCGGCGATGCGCGCCAGTCCGGCGGTTTGGCCGAGCTGCTCGACGGCGAGGCCGGGCGCGAGTTCGTCGAAGCGCTGATGCAGTCGCGCCAGTGGGACAAGCTCGGCTCGATCTGGACCCGCGGCGGCGAGATCGACTGGGCCGGCCTGCACGCGGGCGCCGCGCGCCGGCGCCTGTCGTTCCCGGGCTATCCGTTCGAAACCCAGGTCTGCGACCTGTACGCCGCGGTCGGCGCGCAGCGGCCGCAGCCGCAGCCGCTCGCGCCGATGGCGGCGCCGGAAAGCGCGGAGGCCGAAGCCGATGCGCTGCCGCAGCAGTGGTTCCAGCGCGACGGCGCGACCGCCGTCGCGGCGTCGGCCGATGATGAAACCGAGGGCGAGGATGGCGACGCCGGCGAAGAGCTGGCCCGCCGTTACTGGCTGGACTACCTGCGCGATCTCGCCGACACCAGCTTCGCCCTGGCGCCGTCGGTATTGAGCGCGCGCGGCGATACCGACGAGGACGAAGGCGAGCGCGCCGCCGCGCCGCTGCGCAGCGTCAGCGGCCGCCTCGACGAGGAACTGGTGCGCAGCCTGCAGCGCTGCACCCAGGCGCACCGGATCGAGGTCGAGACCCTGGTCGCCGCGGCCTGGGCGATCCTGGTCAACCGCTACACCAAGGCGCGCTGCTCGCAGTTCGGCGTGTTGCGCTCGTTCGCCGCGCCGCGCGCCGGCGAGGGCGAGGCCGACGCGCAACCGCTGCGCAACCTGGTGCCGGTGCGGGTGTGCACGGTCGGCCGCGACAAGGTCGGCGGCTGGCTGGCGGCGCTGCAGCGCACGCTCGACCGCAAGCACGCCTACGCCCACGTGCCGATCGACCGGATCGAGCAGTGGACCGGGCAGGAACACCTGTTCGACAGCGTGATCGTGTTCGACCGCGGCGGGCCCGATGGCGAGCGGGCCGAGCCGCTGGCCTCGGCGCTGTTCGCCGCGCAGAGCCGGGTGGCGATGGAGCTGGCGGTGACGGTGGATGCCGACGCGATCGGACTGAGCCTGCTGTATCCGTCCGGCAGCGACGACGACGCGGCCGCGGCCGTGTTGCTGGAGCACTTCCAGGCGCTGCTGGAGGCGCTGGCGGAGAACCCGGACAAGAACCCCGCGGCCCTGGCCATGCGCAGCAAGCGCGAAGGCCGCGAAACCTTCTGGAAAACCCTGGACAAGGTGAACCAATGAGCGCACCCGCGACTTCGCCGACCGGCATGAAAGTGCTGGTCACCGGCGCCAACGGCTTCGTCGGCCTCAACATCGTCGAACAGGCGATCCGCGCCGGCCATCGCCCGGTGGCTTACGTGCGCGAAGGCTCCAACGTCGCCCACCTGGCGCCGATGGGGGTCGAGATCGTGCGCGGCGAACTCTCCGACGAGGCCGCGCTGACCGCGGCGCTGCGCGGCGCCGGCGGCGTCGTCCACACCGCCGGCAACACCAGCTGCAACCGTCGCGACTGGCCGGCGCTGGAAGCGGTCAACGTGCACGGCACCCGCACCGTGGTGCGCGCCGCGCTGGCGGCGGGGGTTCCGCGGCTGGTCTACACCAGCACCACCTCCACCGTCGGCGCGGTCGACGATCCCGCGCGCCGCAGCGACGAGGACCGGCCGCTGCGCGGCTTCCGTTCGCGCAGCCCGTACGCGCAGAGCAAGTTCCTCGGCGAGGAAGCGGTGCTCGACGGCGCGCGCCAGGGCCTGCACTGCGTGATTCTCAATCCGGCCGAAGTGATCGGCGCCTACGACCACAACCTGCAATGGGGCCGGATGCTGCTGGCCGTGCAGCACAACCAGGTGCCGTTCCTGCCGCCGGGCGGCGGCAGCTTCTGCCACGCCGCCGACGTCGGCCGCGCCCACGTCGCCGCGCTGAGCCAGGGCCGCTCGGGCGAGCGTTACCTGCTGGCCGGCCACGACGTGCGTTACGTCGATTTCCTCGACGCCATCGGCGAGGTCCTCGGCAAGGACTTCGACCGCCCCGGCGGCGACTACCAGCGCCTGTACTACAAGACCCTGCTGCAGGAAAAACACCCGCATCTGCTGCCCGGCGAACCCATCGTCGAGGCCTACCGCATGCGCGTGTTCGCCGGCAGCTACTACTTCGACAGCGCGAAGGCCGAGCGCGAGCTGTCCTACCGTTCCGCCCCGCTCGCACACATGTTGCGCGACTGCGCGGACTGGTACCGCCGCAACGGCTATTTCGGCCCGCAGGCGCAGGCCGAGGCCGAGGCGCAAGCCCCGGCCGAAGACGCCGCGCTCGCATAAGCGCACACCCATTACATCTGACCAGAGGACGCATCCATGGACTCCCGCGCGCTGATCGAACTCGAACGCCAGCCCTTCAAACAACGGCTCGCCTTCCAGTATTCGCTTTACCTCAACGAGGTCGAGCAGGGCTTCATGACCGGGCGCGAGGGCTTCGGCCCGGTCGACCGGCGCATGAAGTACAAAGACCTCAACAGCGACCAGTTCAACGACGTGCTGGTGTTCGGCTCCAACAGCTACCTGGGGCTGTCGAACGATCCCTACGTCAAGGCCAAGGTCATCGAGGCGGTGGAGAAGTACGGCATCGGCTCGGGCGGCTCGCCTGCGTTCTCCGGCTACACCCGCCAGCACAAGGAGCTGGAACAGCGCCTGGCGGCGCTGGCCGGCCATGAGGACGCGGTGCTGCTGCCCGGCGGCTACATGGCCAACCTGTGCTGGGTCAACGGCCTGATGAACCGCAACGACATCATCGTCTACGACAAGAACAGCCACGCCAGCGTCATCAACGCGATCAAGATGACCAACGTGCCGTTCTACACCTTCGATCCGGAGCGGCTGGAGGAGTTCGAAAAGCTGATCGTGCGGATCAAGCAGAAAGCCAAGCCCGGCGTGCAGATCTTCTCCACCGTCGAGGGCGTGCGCTCGATCGACGGCACCATCATCGAGCTCAAGCAGTACCTGGAGATCTGCCGCGCCCACGACATCATCGTCATCCTCGACGACGCCCACGGCCTGGGCACGGTCGGCAAGCACGGCCGCGGCACGCTCGAACACCTGGACCTGATGGGCCAGGTCGACCTGCGCATGTCCACCTGCTCCAAGGCCATCGGCGCGCAGGGCGCGTTCGTGTCCGGCAGCAAGGAGCACATCTTCCTGCTGCGCAATTTCTCGTATCCCTACCTGTTCACCTCGGGTCTGGCCCAGCCGACCATCGCCGCGATTTCCGCCGCGCTGGACGTGATCGAGCGCGAGCCGGAGCGGATCGAGCGCCTGCACGCGAACGTGCGCTACATGCAGGACCAGCTCGAAGCGCAGGGCATGCGCATCATCCGCGGCGACTCGGGAATCATCCCGGTGTTCTTCAGCGAGGACGGCGTGGTGCGCAAGATCAACCGCGCGCTTTATCGCCGCGGCCTGTTCGCCAACATCATGGAATACCCGATGGTGCCGCCGGGCCTGGAGCGCCTGCGCCTGTCGGTGATGGCCACCCACACCCACGAAGAAATCGATACCGCGGTCGAGATGATCGCCCAGGTCGCGCGCGAGCACGGCGCGCTGTAAGCGCCGCGCGCGCCAGCGCGGTCCCGCACCAGCAACGAGTCGAAAAGGAGAGCAGCCATGAGCAAGCAAGACGAGGCGACGAACGCGGTTCTGGACGTCATCAACGACATCAAGAAAACCGGTTTCACCCGCGATACGGTCGATCACGATTCCTACCTGGGCGGCGACCTGGGCGTGGATTCGCGCGAGATGCTGGAGATCTGGTACGAGCTGGAACAGCGCCTGGGCGTGGCCGTGGGCGACGCCGAGAAGCGCGACCTGTACACCCTGGGCGATGTGGTCGCGCTGTTGCAGCGCAAGCTCGAAGGCGCCGACGCGGGCCGCGAAGCCGTCGCCGCCGCCTGAGCCGTCCCGCCACGCGGCCGGCCCGCGCCGGCCGCGCGCGCACGCACACCATTGCGCACGCAGCGCAACGCCAGAGAGATGCACGCATGACATCGGTTTGGGTGTTCCCGGGACAGGGGTCCCAGCACAAGGGCATGGGCGCGGCCGGTTTCGAGCGCTATCCGCACCTGGTCCGCGAAGCGGACGAGGTGCTGGGCTATTCGATCCGCGAGCTGTGCCTTGAGGACGCACTGGACGGCAAGGGCGACCTGCTGCGCCAGACCCAGTACACCCAGCCGGCGCTGTTCGCCGTGTCGGCGCTGGCGTTCCTGGAACGGCGCGACCGCGGCGATGCGCTGCCGGCGGTCTACGCCGGCCACAGCCTGGGCGAGTTCGCCGCGCTGTTCGCCGCCGACGCGTTCGACTTCCGCACCGGCCTGGCCCTGGTCGCCGAGCGCGGCCGGCTGATGGCGCAGGCGCCGCGCGGGGCGATGGCGGCGGTGATCGGCATCGACCAGGCGCGGGTCGCGCGGTTGCTGGCGGAATCGGAATTCGACCGGATCGACCTGGCCAACGTCAATTCGGCCATGCAGACGGTGATCTCCGGCGACTTCGACCAGATCCAACGATGCGAGACCTTGTTCGCCGACGCCGGCGCGCGTTTCGTCCGCCTCAACGTCAGCGCCGCGTTCCACTCGCGCTTCATGCAGGACGTGCAGGCGCGCTTCGCCGACTTCGCCGCCGGTTTCGAGTTGCGCCCGCTGCGCGCGCAGGTGATCGCCAACGTCAGCGCGCGGCCGTATCCGGCGCAGGACTACCGCGACCTGCTGGTGCGCCAGATCACCCATCCGGTGAAGTGGTACGAATCGATGTCGTGGCTGCTGGCGCAGGGCCCGGTCGAGCTGGAAGAGATCGGTCCGGGCGACGTGCTGACCAACCTCCAATTCAAGATCAAGCAGGCGCCGCTGGCGTTGAGCGAAGCGCCCGCGGCCGCCGCGGCGCCGGCGCGGGCCGCCGCGCGCGACGGCCGCCCGCGCACGGTGTTCATGTACTCCGGCCAGGGCTCGCAGTACTACCTGATGGGCCAGGAGCTGTACCGCCACAACGACGCGTTCCGCGCGGCGATGGACGCCTGCGATGCGCTGCACCGCGCCCACACCGGCCGCGGCATGGTCGCCGAGCTCTACGACGACAGCCGCAAGCATCACGACATGACCGACGTGCGGCTGTCGCATCCGGCCTTGTTCAGCCTCGGCTACAGCCTGACCCAGGTGCTGATCGACGCCGGCATCGAGCCCGACGGCGTGCTCGGCTACAGCCTCGGCGAATACGTGGCCGCGGTCGTCGCCGGCGCGATCTCGCTGGAAGACGCCATGGCGCTGGTGGTGCGCCAGGCCGGCCTGCTCGACCAGCAGACCCGCGGCGGCGGCATGCTGACCGTGCTGACCTCGGTCGATCACTTCCAGCGCCATCCGCAGCTGTACGCCGGCGCGGCCCTGGCCAGCGTCAACTTCGGCCGCAATTTCGTGGTCAGCGCCGCGCAGGATGTCTTGCAGGCGATCAAGCAGCGGCTCGACGAAGTCGACGTGGCGTCGCTGCTGCTGCCGGTGGATCACGCTTTCCATTCGGCCGGGGTCGATCCGATCGAGGCCGAATTCCGCCGCCACGCCCAGGCCGTGCGCAGCCAGGCGCCGCGCCTGCCGATGTACTCGGCGATGCGCGGGCGCGAGGTCGAGGCCTTCGACGCGCAGTACTTCTGGGACGTGATCCGCCAGCCGGTGGACTTCCACCAGCTGATCGGCTCGCTCAGCCAGGGCGAGCCGATCCGCTTCGTCGACCTCGGCCCGACCGGCACCTTGTCGGGCTTCATCAAGCACGGCTACGGCGACCGCGTCGCCCACGCGGTGTCGATCAACCAGTTCGGCCGCAACCTGGAAACGGTGCAGCGCCTGCTCGGCCAGTTGGCCGCGTAGCCGCGGCCGCGCCGGCGCAGCCGTCCCCACATCCGCAACCCGCAGACCGCAGCACGCAACGGTGGAGAGCAAGGAATGTCCGTCGAGCACGAGTCAACGAATACCGTGAGCCTGCCTTACGCCGACCACGGCCTGGATCTTTCGAGCTCGCTCAACGACGGCAACGCCTGCGCGCAGGATCACGGCCAGCGCCGCGCGCTGGAATGCGCGGCGCCGGCGACCGCCGACCTGGCCACCTGCGTGGCGGCCTGGCATGCGGCGCTGCATTGGCTGCGCTACAACGACGAGCCGGTGATCACCTGCCTGCTCGGCCGGCGCGAAGGCAAGTGCTGGCCGCTGACCAGCGCGGTCGATGCCACCACCTCGCTGGGCGAACTGCGCGAGCAGGTGCAGCGGCAATGGCGCGAGGACGAAGCCGGCTGGCTCGATCGCGACGACGCCACCCACGTCGGCCTGGCCGACCAGCTGCGCTGCCACGCGGTGCTGCTGCACGGCGCCAGCGATCCGGGCCAGACCGAATTCGCGCTGATCCACGAGCGCGGCCGCTGGGTCGTGGATTGCGACGCCAGCCGTTTCAGCGAGTCCTACCAGCGTTTCGCCATCGGCCTGTGGACGCGCTTGCTGGCGGCCATGGCCGATCAGCCCGAGACCTTGCTGTCGGCCCTGGACGCGCTGTCCGACGGGACCCATCACGATGGCGCGGTGCGCGCGCACATGGCCGGCCCCGACGCGCCCATCGCCGGCAATCTGGTCGAGCGTTTCGCCGCGCGCGTGGCCGAGCACCCGCACAAGGTCGCGGTGATCGACGGCGAGGGCCGGATCGGTTTCGCCGAACTCGACGCGCTGGCCGAGCGTTGGGCCCAGGCCCTGCACGAAGCCGGCGCCGGGGTCGGCGACTTCGTCGGCGTGTGCTTCGGCCGCAACCGGCGCATGGTCGCCGCGCAGCTGGCGGTGCTGAAGATCGGCGCGGCGTTCGTGCCGATGGACGCGCAGCAGCCGGCCGCGCGCCTGCAGGCGATGGCCGACGACGCCGACATGCGCTTCGTCCTGGCCGAAGCCGACTGCGTCGCGCCGATCCGCGCCGCGCTGGCGCAGGCGCACTGCCTGGACATCGACGCGCTGCCGGCCGAGCGCGGCCCGTCGCGGCCGCGCCAGGAGCAGACGCTGGCCAGCGACGACCTGGCCTATGCGATCTTCACGTCCGGCTCGACCGGCCGCCCCAAGGGGGTCAAGGTCGGCCACGGCAACCTGCTGAACTTCGTCGGCCACATCGCCGAGCTGGTCGATGCCGACGACGTGGTCTCGCAGTTCGCGCCGTTCACCTTCGACGCCTCGGTCGCCGAGATCCATTCGACCCTGCTCAACGGCCTGAGCCTGGTGATCCTGCCGGCCGCGCTGATCGACGATCCCGAGCGCCTGCAGGCGTACATGAGCGAGCACCGGGTCAGCTTCTCGGCGTTCCCGCCGCAGTACGCCAAGCATCTTTCGCCCGAACGCCTGCCGTACCAGCGCACCCTGCTGACCGCGGGCTCGGCGCCCGACCACGAGCTGATCCGGCGCTGGCAGCCGCACCTGCAGTACGTCAACGCCTACGGCCCGACCGAGACCACGATCCTCTCGACCGCGTGGCACGCGCGCCATCTGCCCGATCCGCACGAACCCATCGCCATCGGCGAGCCGATCGCCAACACCGCCGTGCGCGTGGTCAACCGCTTCAACCACGCGCTGCCGCGCGGCGCCATCGGCGAGCTGCTGATCGGCGGCGCGGGCGTGACCCACGGTTATCTCAAGCGCGAGGACATGACCCGCGACAAGTTCCTCAGCTTCGAGCGCATGCGCTGGTACCGCAGCGGCGACCTGTCGTGCCTGGACGAACGCAACCGGCTGATCTTCGCCGGGCGCGTGGACGATCAGATCAAGCTGCGCGGCCATCGCCTGGAACCGGGCGAAGTCGAAGCCGCGCTGCGCCAGTTGCCGGGCGTCGGCGCCGCGGCGGTGGTCGCGGTGGACCTGGACGCCGGCAAGCAGCTGGTCGGGTTCTGCGCCGGCGCCGCCCAGCCCGAGGACGCGGTGCGCGCCGCGCTCGGCCAGGCGCTGCCGGCCTGGGCGCTGCCCAACCGGCTGGTGTGGCTCGACGCGCTGCCGCTGACCGTCAACGGCAAGACCGACTACCGCGCGCTGCGCGAGCGCCTGGCCCAGGCCGCGGCGCCGCAGCCGGAGCAGGGCGGCGAGGATCACGCCGACGAACTGGAACAGCAGATCGCGCGGATCTGGAGCGGCGTGTTGCAGCAGCCGCAGGTCTCGCGCGAGGACAATTTCGTCCACCTCGGCGGCGACTCGCTGACCTCGCTGGTGGTGATGTCGGCGCTCAAGCGCCTGGGCTACCACGCGACCTCGGCGCAGTTGCTGGCGCGCCCGCGCCTGGCCGACTTCGCCGAACTGCTGCGCCGCGGCGGCCGTCACGCCCAGCGCGACTACGCCAGCGTGCACGGCAGCGCGCCGCTGAGCCCGATCCAGGGCTGGTTCTTCGACCTCGACCTGGGCAACCCCGGCGACTTCTGCCAGACGCTCGCGTTCGAAAGCGCGCAGCCGCTGGACCTGGAGCGCCTGCGCCGCGCCTTCGCCCAACTGGCGGACTATCACGACCAACTGCGCGCGCGCTTCGTGCGCCTGGGCGCGCGCGGCCGCGAGGCCGCCTCGTGGCGCCAGGACATCCAGCCGGACGCGGGCGCCGCCGAAGGGTTCGAGCTGCCGCCGCTGATCGTGCGCGATCTTGCCGAGGCCGAGCTCGACGCCGCCGCCGCGCGCTGCCGCGACGAACTCGCCGGCGAACTCGATCTGGCCCAGGCGCCGCTGTTCCGCATCGCGGTGCTGCGCACCGCCCAGCGCACGCGCGTGGTGTGGGTGTTGCATCACCTGCTGGTGGATACGGTCAGCCACGGCATCCTGCTCGACGACCTGCGTCATCTCTACGACGCCGACGCGGCCTCGGCCCAGGACGTGCTGCCGGGCAAGAGCCTGGCCTATCTGGATTGGTCGCAGCGCCTCAACGCCGACGCCGGCCGCGAGCCGGCGCGCCAACTGGCGCAGTGGAGCCCGCTGCTGGAGGCGGTCGCGGCGACGCCGCCGCTGCCGATCGCCTCCGCGCGCGGCGCGGCCGGCGAAGCCATCGTCGGCGAGGTTGTCGTTGCAGAGCATCGGCTCTCGCGCGAGGACAGCCGCCGCTTGCTCGAACAGGCGCCGGACTGCTACCGCCAGAGCGCCGAGGAACTGGTGCTGGCCGCGACCTATCTCGCGCTGGCGCGCACGCTCGGCGCGCAGCGCGTCGCCATCGATGTGGAATGGCACGGCCGCGACGAGGAGTACGCCGGCGCTCAGGGCCTGGACCGCACTGTCGGCTGGTTCACCAGCGTGCATCCGCTGGCGCTGGCGGTGCCGGCGCAGACCGGCGCCGACGCGCTCGGCGACTGGCTGGTCGAACTCAAGGAAACCCGCGCCGCGGTGCCGGCGCGCGGCCGCGATTTCTACGCGTTGCGCTATCTGGCCCAGGACCCGGCGCTGCGCGCGGCGTTCGCCGCGTATCGCGCGCCGCAGGTGCTGTTCAATTTCTCCGGCGTGATCCAGCGCCAGCAGCAGGGCTGGCGCACCGTGCCGATGGCGGCGATCGAACTCGGCGCGGGCAACGCCAGCCCGTACGCGCTGTCGGTGGAAGGCGAGATCCGCGACGGCGAGCTGATCCTGAGCCTGTACCACGATCCGGCCGGCTGGCCCGGCGACAGCGCCGGACGCTTCGGCCCGGCGCTGATCCAGGCGCTGCGCGAGATCGTCGCGCATTGCTGCGACCCGGCGCAGCGGCGCTGGACGCCGGCGGATTTCCCGCTCGCCGGGCTCGACCGCGCGCAGGCCGCGGCGGTACCCGCCGACGCGCAGCCGCAAGGTCTGTATCCGCTGACCGACATGCAGCGGACCATGCACCGCCATCCCGACACCTACCAGGTGCAGATGGTCTATCGCATGCCGCGCGCGTTCGACGGCGAGGCCTGGAGCCGCGCGGCCGCCGATTGGATCGCGCGCCACGATTGCCTGCGCACCGTGGTGCGCGAGGTCGATGGCCTGGAGCCGCAACAGCTGGTGTTGGCGCATTTGGCGTTCGAGCCGCGCGTGCATCGCGCCGCGACGGGCGAGGGCGCGGCGCTGGCGCAGCGCCTGCAGCAGCAGGCGCGGCTGCAGCCGGTGCGGCTGGAGCGCGCGCCGTTGTTCGAACTGCAGGCCATCGACGACGGCGGCGAGCACTTCCATGCCTTGCTGTCGATCCATCACCTGATCCACGACGGCTGGTCGATCGACCTGCTGCTGGCCGACCTGCTGCAGAGCTACCGCCACCACCTCGGCGAAGCGGTGCCGCTGCCGGCCGCGCCGCTGGCCGGCATGGCCGACGTCGTCGCCCAGCAGCGCCGCCTGCAGGCCGATCCGGCGTGGCTGGCGCACTGGACCGGGCTGCCGTGGGCGCCGCTGTCGGCGCAGCTGCCGAGCGCGTTGCCGGTCGAGACCGCGGCGCAGGACACGCGCCTGTTCACCGCGTCCATCGACCGCGAACTCGGCGGCCGCGTGCGCGCGCGCGCCTCGCAGTCGGGCGTCACCGCCAACAGCCTGTGGCTGGCCGGCTACGCCTGCCTGCTGCGCTGCCTCGGCGGCCAGGCGCAGGTGCGCTGCGGCGTGATCCAGAGCGGGCGCATGGAAGACATCGCCGGGGTCGAGACGATCACCGGCTGCTGCGTCAACACCTTGCCGCTGGTACTGGACATCGACGGCGAACGCGCGCTCGACGCGGTCGTCGCCAGCGTCGACCGCCAGCTCGCGCGCATGCGCGAAGGCGCGGCGTTCCCGCTGTCGCAGATCCACGAAGCGGTCAAGCCGCGCCTGGACGACGAGCTGTTCGCGACCTTGTTCAACATCGAAAGCCACCGCTACGGCGAGCGCCAGGACGCGCCGCGGCCGCAGCTGGTCGGCGGCTACGAATCCACCAATTACCGCTTCATCTTCGGCCTGATCGAACGCCAGGACGGCGACGGCGAACTCGAATACGGCGTGCGCATCGGCTACGACGCCGGCCTGTTCGACGAGGCCTCCATCGCGATGTGGCTGGACCTGTACCAGCATCTGGTCGGCCTGCTGCTCGACGGCGAGGGCGTGCGCTGGAGCGAAGCCGAGTTGCTGCCGCAGGCCTGGCGCCAGCGCCTGCTGCACGAATGGAACGCCACCGACCACGCCTACAGCGACGACCGTTGCCTGCACGAGCTGTTCGCCGAGCAGGCCGCGCGCACGCCGCAGGCGACCGCGCTGGTGTTCGACGGCCAGCGCTTGGGCTACGCCGAACTCGACGCGCGCGCCAACCGGCTGGCGCAGCACCTGCGCACGCTCGGCGTCGGCCCGGACCGTGTGGTCGGCCTGTGCGCCGAACGTTCGCTGGAGATGATCGTCGGCGTGCTCGGCATCCTCAAGGCCGGTGGCGCCTGGGTGCCGCTGGACCCGGAACTGCCGGCGCAGCGGCTGGCGGCGATGGTCGCCGACATCGGCGTCGATCTGGTCCTGACCCAGCATCATCTGCGCGAGCAGGCGCTGGCCCAGCTCGACGCCGCGGTGCGCACGCTGGAACTCGACGCCGATTGGGCGCGGATCGCCGCGCACGACGCGGTCGCGCCCGACAGCGGCGTCGGCCCGGACGACCTGATCTATGTGATCTTCACCTCCGGCTCGACCGGCAAGCCCAAGGCGTCGATGAACCAGCACCGCTCGCTGGTCAATCTGATGCAGTGGCTGCAGGCCAGCTACGGCATGGACGCCAGCGACGTGGTGCTGCAGAAGACGCCGCTGTCGTTCGACGTATCGGTGATGGAGATCTTCTGGCCGCTGCTCAACGGCGCGACCCTGGTGATCGCCAAGCCCGGCGGCCACCGCGACCCGGCCTACCTCGGCGCGATGGTGCGCGAGCACGGCGTGACCACGCTCAACTTCGTGCCGTCGATGCTGCAGGTGTTCCTCGACGAGGACGAACTGCGCGGCTGCGCCTCGCTGCGGCGCCTGTTCGCCAGCGGCGAGGCGCTGCCCGGGGCGATGGCGGCGCGTTTCCTGGCGACGTCCGACGCGGCGCTGTACAACCTGTTCGGGCCGACCGAGACCGCGATCGAAGCCAGCGGTTGCGCGGTCGAGCGCGCCGACAGCGCGATCGTGCCGATCGGCCGGCCGCTGTGGAACACCCGCCTGTACGTGCTCGACGAACGCCTGCGGCCGTTGCCGGTCGGCGTCGGCGGCGAGCTGTTCATCGGCGGCGTCGCGGTCGGCCGCGGTTATCTCGGCCAGCCGCAGCTCACCGCCGAACGTTTCCTCGACAGCCCGTTCGTCGCCGGCGAACGCCTGTACCGCACCGGCGACCTGGCGCGCTGGCGCGCCGACGGCACGGTCGAATATCTCGGCCGCCTCGACCATCAGGTCAAGGTGCGCGGCTTCCGCATCGAACTGGGCGAGATCGAACACGCCCTGGCCGCGCACGAGCAGGTGCGCCAGGCGCTGGTGGCCGCGCGCGACGACGGCGCGCGCAAGCAACTGGTGGCCTACGTGGTGCCGCGCCAGTGGCCGGCCGACGACGCCGCGCGCAGCCGCCTGATCGGTTCGTTCGCGGCCAAGCTCAAGGCCGAATTGCCCGAGTACATGGTGCCGGCCGCGTTCGTGCTGATCGAGGCGATCCCGCGCAACGCCAACGGCAAGGCCGACCGCGCGCGGCTGCCCGAACCCGATCATTCGGCCTACGCCCACAGCGCGTTCGTCGAACCGCAGGGCGAGCTGGAAACCGCGCTGTGGGAGGTGTGGAAACAGGTGCTGGGCAGCGACCGCTTCGGCGTCGACGACAGCTTCTACGCCATCGGCGGCGATTCGATCCTGGCGATCCAGGTCGTGTCGCGCGCCGGCAAGCGCGGCATCGCGCTGACTCCGCGTCTGTTGACCGAGGAAAAGACCATCCGCCAGATCGCCTCGCGTCTGGGCGCCGCCGCGGCGCCGGCCGCCGCGCCCGCCGTCGCTGTCGTCGTCGATGCGAACGCCGAGGAGGCGAGCAAGGGCGAGCAGCGCTTGCTGCCGATCCAGGCGCGCTTCCTGCAAGCCGACCGCGCCGAACACGGCCGCTACGTGCAATACGCCGACGTGGCGCTGGCCGACGGCATCGGCCGCGCGCAATTGCAGGCGGCGTTGCTGGCCCTCGTCTCGCGTCACGACGCGCTGCGCTTGAAGTTCCGCGAAAGCGCCGGCGGCTGGATGGCGCAGTACCGCGCCGAGGCCTTGTCGGCCGAGGCCTGGGACGACGCCATCGTCGAGATCGACGGCGACGCCGCGCAGGCGCCGGCGACCGCGCGCGAGCACATCCACGCCCAGGTCGACGCGGCGATGGCCGAGCTCGACGTCAAGCAAGGCCGGCTGCTGCGCTGGCTGTGGTTGCGCGACGCCAACGGCTCGCGGCTGCTGTGGGTGATGCATCACTTGGTGGTGGACGTGGTGTCGTGGCAGGTGTTGGCCGAAGACCTCGCCACTGCGCTCGACCAGCTCGGCCGCGGCGAAGCGGTACGGCTGGCGCGCAAGGGCGCGACCGGGTATCAGGACTGGGCCGCGCGCCTGCACGATTACGCTTACAGCGGTGAGCTCGACGCCGAGAAGCGCTATTGGCTGGAACAGCTGCGCGCGCCTGCGGCGGCGTTGGCCTTCGACGGCGACGACGAAGCGTCCGCGCAGTCGAGCAGCCGCCAGCACGAGCTGCGCCTGCCGTCGGCATTGACCCGGCGCCTGCTCGACCAGGCCACGTCGCGCCACGGCCTGCGCATCCACGAGCTGCTGACCGCCGCGCTCGGCCGCGCGCTGGGTCAGTGGCAATCGGTGGATGCGATCCGCATCGATCTGGAAAGCCACGGTCGTCCGGATCTGAGCGACGTGCCGGGCTTCGACGGCGTCGACCTGAGCCAGACCGTGGGCTGGTTCACCGCGCTGTATCCGCTGCGCCTGGCGCGTCTGCGCGACGACCTGCGCAGCCAGCTGCGCGCCGCCGGCGCGGCGCTGGCGGCGGTGCCGCACGCCGGCATCGGCTTCGGGGTGCTCAACGAACTGGCCCGCGACGAGGACCTGGAACAGGCGCGCGACGGCCGCGAATCGCAGGTGCTGTTCAACTACCTCGGCGCGTTCGATCCGGATCGCGGCGGCAGCCGCATCGGCGCGCGTCGCCGCCGCAGCCACGCCTTGAACGTGGAAGGCGGCGTCGAACACGGCGCGCTGACCTTGCGCATCGACTACAGCGAACGCCAGTTCCAGGCCGCGAGCATCGCCGCTCTGGCCGCGCAGTTGGAGCGCGCGCTGGCCGAGATCGCCGACGACGACGGCGGCCCGGGCGCCGGTGTGGGCGTGGGCACGCAGGACGACGGCGCGTCCGAATCGGCGTGGTCGCTGGCCGACTGCACCCCGGCCGAGTTGCAGGACCTGCGCCGCCACTACCCGACGCTGCAGGACCTGTACCCGTGCACCGGCATGCAGCAGGGCCTGCTGCTGATGAGCGACGGCGCCAACCCCGACGGCGTGTACCTGACCCAGCTGCGGCTGACGCTCGACGGCGCCGATCCGCAGCGCCTGCGCGCGGCCTGGGTCGAGCTGGTGCGGCGCCATCCGGTGCTGCGCACGGCCTTCCTCGACCGCGGCGGCGAACGCCTGCTGCAGGCGGTGATGCGCGAGGTCGCGCTACCGTGGCGCGAGATCGATCTGAGCGCACTGGCCGAAGACCAGCGCGACGCCGAACTCGAACGCGCGCTCGACGACGAACGCCGCCGCGCGTTCGCGCTCGGCGAGGCGCCGCCGATGCGGGTACTGCTGGCGCGGCTGGACGCGCGCCGCCATTGCCTGGCCTGGACCCACCACCACGCGCTGATCGACGGCTGGTCGATGGGGTTGTTGGCGCAGGAGCTGTTCCAGGTCTACGCCGGCCAGAGCGAAGACGCAGCGCCGCCGCCGTACCGCGACTACATCGCGTGGCTGGAATCGCGCGACCATCAGGCTGCCGCCGATTACTGGCAACGCTACCTCGACGGCCTGCCGCTGGCCGCCAGCGCCGCGCTGAGCGCGCGCCTGGACGACGAGGCCGACACCGACGCCACCGGCCCAAGCGAGCAGCGCGCGCACGTGCTGGAGCTGCCGGTCGCGCTGACCGCGCAGCTCGACCGCGCGCTCAAGCACGAAGGCGTCAGCCTGGGCACCGCGATCCTGGCCGCGTGGGGCCTGCTGCAAAGCAAATACAGCGCCGAAGAGGAGGTGCTGTTCGGCTACACCACCAGCGGCCGTCCGCCCGAGCTCGACGGGATCGAGCGCATGGTCGGCTTGTTCATCAACTCGCTGCCGCTGCGCCTGCGCATCGATCCGGCGCAAACGCTGTCGGCGTGGCTGCGCCAAGTGCAGTCGATGCAGCTCGACCACGGCGACCACGGCTTCCTGCCGCTGGCGGCGATCCAGCGCGCCTGCGGCGCGCGCGCCGGCCAGGCGCTGTTCAACGCGCTGGTGGTGGTGGAGAACTTCCCGCTCGACCGCAGCCTGCCGAGCATGGACGGCGAGCAGCTGCGCGTGCTCGACGCTCGCGGGGTGGAGCGCAGCGATTTCCCGCTGAACCTGATCGCCTACCCAGGCCCGCGCCTGACCTTGAAGCTGGCCTACCAGCGCCGCCAGTTCGGCGACGCGGCTGCGCGCGCCATGCTCGACCGCCTCGGCCACCTGCTGGCCGGCTTCGCCCAGGGCTTCGACCAGCGCGTGGGACAGCTGTCGCCGCTGAGCGCGGACGAGCGCGAGCGCGCGGTGCGCGAATGGAACCGCAGCGAGGTCGATTACCCGTTGGATCGGTGCGCGCACGAACTGTTCCAGCAGCAGGCCGATGCGCTGGGCGACAGCGATGCGATCGTCTGCGGCGACCAGCGCTGGAGCTGGAACCGGCTGTCGGCGCGGGTCGCCGAGGTCGCGGCGTGGCTGCGCCGCGGCGGCGTGCGTCCGGGCGACCGGATCGCGCTGGCGCTGCCGAAGGAACCGGAGCTGATCGCCGCGATTCTGGCGATCATGCGCGCCGGCGCGGCGTACGTGCCGGTGGCGCTGGATTGTCCGCCCGAGCGCCTGGCGTTCATCGCCGGCGATGCGGGTATCGGCCGCCTGCTGACCGTGCGCGCGCACGCGGCGCTGGCCGACGGCAGCGGCTTGAGCGCGCTGTGTCTGGACGAGATCGATGCGGAGGCGACGGACAGCAGCGCCGACGTCGAAGCGCTGCAAGACGCCGAACCGCAAAGCAGCGACACCACCGCCTATCTGATCTACACCTCCGGCACCACCGGCACGCCGAAGGGCGTGGCGCTGAGCCATCGCAACCTGGTCAACTTCAGCCTGTGGCTCGGCGGCGCCGGACTGTACGGCCGCGGCCAGGGCTTCACCCAGTTCGCCCCGCACACCTTCGACGCGTCCATCGGCGAAATCTTCGGCGCGCTGCTGGCCGGCGCGACCTTGCACCTGCTGTCGGACGCACTGATCCAGGAACCGCGCGCGCTGGCCGCGTACCTGGGCGAACACGCCATCGCGTTCGCCGCGTTCCCGCCGCCGTACCTGCAGCAGATCGACCCAGCGCAGGTGCCGGCGAACCTGAGCATCCTCACCGCCGGTTCGGCGCCGACCGTCGAGCTGGCGCGCGCGTGGAGCGCGCGCTGCCGCTACGTCAACGCCTACGGCCCGACCGAAACCACGGTGCTGTCCTCGGCCTGGATGCCCGCGGCCGACGACGCCGAACTGGCGGCCGGGCGGCTGTCGATCGGCCGGCCGATATCGAACACCACGATGTACGTCGTCGACGCCGCCGGCCAGCTGTGCGCGCCGGGCCTGCTCGGCGAAATCTGGATCGGCGGCGCCGGCGTGGCCCAGGGCTACGTCAACCGGCCCGAGCTGACGTCGCAGCAGTTCCTGGACGATCCCTGGCGCGTGGGCGAGCGGGTCTACCGCACCGGCGACCACGGCCGCTGGCTGGACGACGGCCGGATCGAATTCATCGGCCGCCGCGACCGCCAGATCAAGCTGCGCGGCTTCCGCATCGAACTGGGCGAGATCGAGAACCGCCTGCGCGAACACGCCGGCGTGCGCGACGCCGCGGTGCTGGCGCACGGCGACGGCGCCGAGCGCCGCCTGCTGGCCTGGGTGGTGCGCCACGAGGACGCGCGCGCGCAGCCGCAGGCCGAGTTCCTGGCCGAACTGCGCGAAGGACTGCGTCGTGCGCTGCCCGAGTACATGCTGCCGCAAGCGACGATGGAGCTGGCGCAGCTGCCGCTGACGGGCAACGGCAAGCTTGATGCCAAGGCGCTGCCGGTGCCGCAGATCGAAGCGGGCGGGGAGGGCGAGTACATCGCCCCGCGCGACGCGATCGAAACCGCCATCGCCGAAGTCTGGGGCGCAGTGCTGAAGCTGCCGGCGCAGCGCATCGGCATCGACGCCGATTTCTTCGCCCTCGGCGGCCAGTCGCTGCTGGCGATGCGCGCCACCGCGCAGCTGCGCGAGCGCCTGGGCCTGGACGTCGGCGTCGCCGACCTGCTGCAGCGGCCGGTGCTGGCCGAACTGGCCGCGCAACTGCGCGGCGCCGCCCGCGACACGCTGCCGCCGATCGGCGCGCAGCCGCGCGCGGCCGACGCCGCGCTGCCGCTGTCGTTCGCCCAGCAGCGGCTGTGGTTCCTGTCGCAGATGCAGGGCGTGAGCCAGAGCTACCACGTGCCGGGCGTGCTGCGCCTGCGCGGCGCGCTCGACCGCGCCGCGCTGAAGCGCGCGCTGGATCGGATCGTCGCCCGCCACGAAGCTTTGCGTACCCGCTTCGAGCTGCTCGGCGACGATCCGGTGCAGCGCATCGATCCGCCGCACGTCGGCTTCGCCCTGAGCGAACACGACCTGCGCGGCCGCGACGACCGCGAAGCGCGCTTGCAGGCGCTGATCGAACGCGAAACCGGCGCGCCGTTCGACCTGGAAACCGGCCCGCTCGCGCGCGGCGCCCTGGTCGCGCTGGAGGCCGACGAGCACGCGCTGATCATCTGCATGCACCACATCGTCACCGATGCGTGGTCGCTGGAGCTCACCATCCGCGAGCTGGTCGCGCTGTACAACGCGTTCAGCGCCGGCCAGGACGATCCGCTGCCGCCGCTGGCGGTGCAGTACGCCGATTACGTCGACTGGCAGCGCCGCCACCTCGGCGGCGAGTGGCTGCAACGCCAGGGCGACTACTGGCGCGGCGCGCTGGCCGGCGCGCCGGCGCTGCTGGAGCTGCCGACCGACCGGCCGCGTCCGGCCGAGCAACGCTACGACGGCGAACTGGTCGGCGTGCGCCTGGACCGCGAGCTCAGCGGCGCGCTCAAGCGGCTCAGCCAGGACCACGGCACCACCTTGTACACCACGCTGCTCAGCGCCTGGGCGCTGGTGCTCGGGCGCCTGTCCGGGCAGCACGACGTGGTGATCGGCAGCCCGGTCGCCAACCGCCTGCAGGCGCAGGTCGAGCCGCTGATCGGCTTCTTCGTCAACACCCTGGCCCTGCGCGTGGACCTGTCGGGCGAACCGAGCCTGGCGCAGGTGATCGAACGGGTGAAGCAGCGCGCGCTGGACGCGCAGGCGCACCAGCAGATGCCGTTCGAGCAGGTGGTCGAGGCGCTGCAGCCGCCGCGCAGCCTGGCCCACACGCCGCTGTTCCAGGTCATGTTCAACTGGCTCGGCGAGCAGGCCCAGACCGTGTCGGCGCGCGATTTGCGCATCGAACTGCAGGCGCCGGATCAGGTCGCCGCCAAGTTCGACCTGTCGCTGGACCTGGGCGAAAGCGACGGCTGCATCGGCGGCGGCGTGGAATTCGCCACCGCCTTGTTCGACCGCGCCAGCGTGCAGCGCTGGCTGGGCTACTTCGAACGCGTGTTGCGGGCGATGGTGGCCGACGCGGCGCAACCGGCGCGGCGCGTGCCGCTGCTCGACACGGCCGAGCGCGCGTTGATCGCGCAGTGCAACGACACCCATCGGCCCGAGCTGTACGCGCAGACCTGGGTCGAACTGTTCGACGCCCAGGCCGCGCGCGCGCCCGAACGCATCGTCGCCGAGTGCGGCGAGCAGACCCTGACCCACGGCGAACTGCAGCGCCGCGCCGGCCGCTTGGCCGCGGCGCTGCGCGAGGCCGGCGCCGGGCCGGAACACGTGATCGCGGTGCTCGACAAGCGCGGGCTCGACCTGTTGGTGGCGATCGCCGCGGTGCTCAAGTCCGGCGCCGCCTATCTGCCGCTGGACCCGGCCCATCCGCCGCTGCGCTGGCGCGAGATCCTCGACGAGGCCCAGCCGCAGTTGCTGCTGCTCGGCGATTCGCTGGGCCACCTGCACGAACAACTCGACACCGGCGCCACCACCGGCCGCGTGCGCAGCCTGGCCGAACTGAGCGAAGCCGCGCCGGTCGATGCGCCGGCGCTGCCCGCGCCGGGGCTGGACGATCTGGCCTACGTGATCTTCACCTCGGGTTCGACCGGCAAGCCCAAGGGCGTGATGATCGAACACCGCGGCATGGTCAACAACATGCGCTCGAAGTTCGCGCCGCTGTCGCTGTCGAGCGAGGACGCGATCGCGCAGACCGCTTCGCAGTGTTTCGACATTTCGGTGTGGCAGCTGTTGACCGCGCCGCTGCTGGGCGCGCGCACCTGCATCCTCGACAGCGACACCGTGCGCGATCCCGAATCGCTGCTCGACGCGCTGGAGCGCCATGGCGTGACCGTGTGGGAACCGGTTCCGTCGGTGATGCAGGCCGCGCTGCCGTACGCCAAGCCGTTGCCGGCGCTGCGCTGGGTGCTGCCGACCGGCGAGGCGCTGTCGCGCGAACTGGTGGCGCGTTGGTTCGAGCAATACCCCGACGTGCCGCTGATGAACGCCTACGGCCCGGCCGAATGCTCCGACGACGTCGCCTTCGAACCGATCCTGGCGCCGGTGGCGCGGGTCGCGATCGGCGCGCCGGTCGCCAACGCCGCGCTGCACGTGCTCGACGACGCGCTGGAACCGGCGCCGCTGGGCGCGGTCGGCGAGATCGCGGTGTCCGGCCCGGTGGTCGGCCGCGGCTACTTCCATCGTCCCGACGAGACCCGCGCCGCGTTCGTCGCCAATCCGCACGCCGCGCACGAGCGCGACGGCCGCCTGTACTTGACCGGCGATCTCGGCCGGCGCCTGGGCGACGGCCGCATCGAATACGTCGGACGCAAGGACTTCCAGGTCAAGATCCGCGGCTTCCGGGTCGAGCTGGGCGAGATCGAAAGCGCGCTGGCCCGGCATCCGGCGGTGCGCGAGGCGGCGGTGGTGGCCGCCGCGGGCGCGCAGGAAGGCAAGCAACTGGTGGCCTTCGTGGTCGCCGCCGCGCCGGTCTCGCCGGACACGCTCAAGCTGCACCTGCAGGCGCTGCTGCCCGACTACATGGTGCCGGCGGCGATCGTGCTGGCGCAGGCGCTGCCGCTGAGCGCTAACGGCAAGGTCGATCGCGCCGAACTGGCGGCGCAGACGGTGCGCGCGCAGGCGCGCGGCGAACGTGCGCCCAACGGCCGCATCGAGGTCGCGCTGGCGCGGATGTGGCAGGACCTGCTGCAACTCGAACGCGTGCACCGCGACGATCATTTCTTCGAACTCGGCGGCCAGTGGCTGCAGGCGATGGGTGTGCTCGCGCGCCTGCGTCGCGAGCTCAAGGCCGAACTGACCCTGGCCGCGCTGCGCGAGGCGCCGGTGCTCAAGGACCTGGCGCGCACGGTCGGCGAGGCGCTGGCCGGACGCGGCCCGGCGCGGACCAAACGCGCACCGGGCTGGACGCCGCTGGCGTTGCCGGCGCTGCGCCGCTGGCAGTTGCAGCGCGAAGCCGCGCGCACCCGCCACGCCACCTGCGTGCTGCGCCTGGACGGCGGTTTCGACCGCGCCGCGCTGGAGCGCGCGCTGCAATTGTGGGCCGCGCGCTTCGACGCGCTGCGTCTGCGCGTGGCCGAATTCGACGAAGAACCGCTGCGCGCGCCGGCCGCGGCGCCGATGGCGGCGCTGCAGTTCGCCGATCTCGGCGGGGCGGACGACCGCGAAGCGGCGCTGGCCGCGTACATCGACCAAGCCGCGTACGCCGAGTTCGATCTCGCCGACGCCGCGCCGCTGCGCGCGAACCTGTTGCGCCTGGGCGAGCGCGAGCATGCCTTGGTGCTGACGGTGCACGCGCTGGCGGCCGACGGCTGGCAGCCCGAGCGCGCGCTGGCCGAACTGGCCCGGCTGTATCACCAGGCCGTCGAAGGCGAGGGCGATGCGGCCGGACCGGCGGCGCCGGCCGCGGCCGAGGCGCCGGCGTTGGCCGATGAACACGCCGGTTACTGGCGCGAACGCCTGGCCGCGGCGCCGGCGCTGATCGAGCTTCCGTTCGACCGCGCCCGCCCGCTGCGCCAGGACGACGAAGGCGCGGTGGTGCCGTTGCGCCTGGACGCCGAACTGACCGCGGCCGCGCGCGCGCTCGGTGCGGCCCACGGCGCGAGTCTCGACACCGTGCTGCTGGCGGCCTGGAGCGCGGCGCTGGCGCGCCTGTCCGGGCAATCCGACTTCGTCCTCGGCCGCACCCGCGCCGATGCCGCGCGCGGCGACGCGCCGGCCGGCGCCGTCGATCTGCACGCGCTGCGGATCGAGTTGCCGGAGACGGCCGACGTCGCGACCTGGGTTGCCACTTTGCAGACCCGCATCGACGTCGACGCGCTGGCGCCGGCGAGCCTGGGCCAGGTCGTCGAAGCGGCGCAGCCCGCGCCGGCGCTGGCACACACGCCGTTGTTCCAGGCGGTGTTCGACTGGCGCGGCGCGCGCGCCGACGCGGTCGCGCTCGGCGACTGCGCCGCGCGCCTGCAACGCCTGCCGCGCGCGCGCGCCGGCTTCGAGCTGAGCCTGGAACTGGGCGAAGGCGAGGGCGGCCTCAGCGGCGCGCTGACCTACGCCCGCGCGCTGCTGGATGCGGCCACCGCCGAACGTTGGGCCGGTTACCTCGAACACACCTTGCGGGCGATGATCGCCGACCCGGCCGCCGCGGTCGCGCGCCTGGACGTGATCGGCGCGGGCGAACGCGAACGCCTGCTGGTCGAACGCGCCGGCGCGCGCCGCGACTATCCGCGGCAGCTGCGCCTGCACGACCTGTTCGAGGCGCAGGCGCGCGAGACGCCGTACCGGATCGCGGTCACCGCCGACGACGGCGTGCTGACCTATGCCCAGCTCGACGCCCGCGCCAACGCGCTGGCGCGCTGGCTGCGCGAGCGCGGCGTGTGCGCCGGCACCCGCGTGGCGCTGTGCCTGGAACGCGGCGTGGACATGGTGGTGGCGCTGTACGCCACGCTCAAGGCCGGCGGCTGCTACGTGCCGCTGGACCCGGACTATCCGCGCGACCGCGTCGCCTGGATCCTGGAAAACAGCGCGCCGCCGGTGGTGCTGACCCACGCCGCGCTGGTGCCGACGGCTCTCGAAGGCCTGCCGCTGGACGGCATCGAGCTGCTGTGCATGGACCGCGAGCGCGAGTGGATGGACTACCCGCAGCACGCATTGGCGGCCGAGGACAACGACGCCCGGCCGGACGACGCCTGCTACGTGATCTACACCTCCGGCTCCACCGGCCGGCCCAAGGGCGTGGTCAACGAGCACCGCGGCGTGGTCAACCGCCTGCTGTGGATGCAGGAGGAATACGGCCTGGGCGAGCGCGACGCGGTGCTGCAGAAGACGCCGTACAGCTTCGACGTCTCGGTGTGGGAATTCTTCTGGCCGCTGATGGTCGGCGCCAAGCTGGTGATGGCGCGGCCGAACGGGCACAAGGACCCGGCCTACCTCGGCCAGGTCGTGCGCGACGCCGGGGTGACCACGCTGCACTTCGTGCCCTCGATGCTGCAGGTGTTCCTGGCCATTCCCGAGGCGGTCGCCGGCTGCGGCCGCGTCGCCCGGGTGATCTGCAGCGGCGAAGCGCTGCCGCTGGCGCTGGCGCGCAGCTTCCACGATTACCTGCCCAACGCCGAACTGCACAACCTCTACGGCCCGACCGAGGCCGCGGTGGACGTGACCGCGTGGCCGTGCCGGCCGGGCGACGCGCGCGCCAGCGTGCCGATCGGCCGGCCGATCGCCAACACCCGCATGTACGTGCTCGACCGGCTCGGCCAACTCGCGCCGACCGGCGCCACCGGCGAGCTGTACATCGCCGGCGTGCAGGTCGCGCGCGGCTACCTGGGCCAGCCCGAACTGACCGCCGAGCGTTTCCTCGACGATCCGTTCGTGCCCGGCGAACGCATGTACCGCACCGGCGACCTCGGCCGCTGGGCCGCCGACGGCGCCATCGAATACCTCGGCCGCACCGACTTCCAGGTCAAGATCCGCGGCTTCCGCATCGAGCTGGGCGAGATCGAGAACGCGCTGCTTCAGCACGCCGAGGTGCGCGAGGCGGTGGTGCTGGCGCGCGAAGGCGCCGGCGGCGACAAGCAGCTGTTCGCCTATGTCGCGCTGGCGCAGCTGCTGCCGGCCGAGGCGCTGAAGGAACACCTGCGCGCGCGGTTGCCCGATTACATGGTGCCGGCGCAGTTCGTGATCCTCGACGCGCTGCCGCTCAGCGCCAACGGCAAGGCCGACCGCAAGGCGCTGCTGGCGCTGGAGGTACAGGCCGAGGGCGCCGCTTATCGCGCGCCGGTCGGCCGGATCGAGCTGGCGCTTGCGCGGATCTGGCAGGAACTGCTGCAGGTCGAGCGGGTCGGCCGCGACGATGCCTTCTTCGACCTGGGCGGGCATTCGCTGCTGGCCGCGCGGGTGATCGCGCGCCTGCGCCGCGAGCTCAAGGTCGAGGTCAACATCGCCGAGCTGTTCGCGTTCCCGGTGTTCGAGGACTTCGCCCGCGCGGTCGCCCAGGCGATCGACAGCGAGCTGCCGCCGATCGTGCCGGTCAAGCGCGACGGCGCGCCGATGCCGCTGTCGTTCGCCCAGCAGCGGCTGTGGTTCCTGGCGCAGATGGAGGGCGTGGCCGAGACCTACCACGTGCCGGCGGTGCTGCGCCTGCGCGGCGCACTCGACCGCGCCGCGTTGCGGCGCGCGCTGGACCGCATCGTCGACCGCCACGAGACCCTGCGCACCCGCTTCGTGCTGGTCGACGGCGAGCCGATGCAGCGGATCGACCCGCCCGGCGGCGGTTTCGCCCTGGACGAATGCGATCTGCGCGGCGTCGCCGAGGCCGAGGCGCGCCTGCGCGAACTGATGGACGCGGAAGCCTGCGCGCCGTTCGACCTCGCCGCCGGCCCGATGGTGCGCGGCCGCCTGGTCGCGCTGGCCGACGACGACCACGCTGTGCTGATCACCCAACACCACATCGTCACCGACGAGTGGTCGCTGGACGTGACCCTGCGCGAGTTCGGCGCGCTCTACAACGCCTACCGCGGCGGCGGCGAAGACCCGCTGCCGGCGCTGCCGGTGCAGTACGCCGACTACGCCGCCTGGCAGCACGCCTGGCTCTCGGGCGAGCGCCTGCAGTCGCAGGTCGACTACTGGGCGCAGGCGCTGGCCGGCGCGCCGGCGCTGCTGGAACTGCCGACCGACCGGCCGCGTCCGGCGCAACAGGCGTACGACGGCGCGGTCTACGAGTTCGAGCTCGACCGCGAACTGACCGACGCGCTGAAGGCGCTGAGCCGGCGCTGCGACGCGACCTTGTTCATGACCTTGCTGGCGGCGTGGTCGGTGGTGCTCGGGCGCCTGTCCGGGCAGCGCGACCTGGTGGTCGGCAGCCCGATCGCCAACCGCATGCAGGTCGAGATCGAGCCGTTGATCGGCTTGTTCATCAACACCCTGGCGCTGCGCGTGGATCTGTCCGCCGACCCCAGCGGCGAGCAACTGCTGGAGCAGGTGCGCCAGCGCACCCTCAGCGCCCAGCGCCACCAGCAGATGCCGTTCGAGCAGGTGGTCGAGGTGGTGCAGCCGCCGCGCAGCCTGGCCTACAGCTCGATCTTCCAGGTGATGATCAACTGGAAGCCCGAGGCGACCCAGGCGCTGCAGCTCGACGGCCTGGCCCTGGCGCCGCAGCGCGCGCCGTACGTGCTGTCCAAGTTCGACCTGACCCTGGATCTGGCCGAGGCCGACGGTCGCATCGTCGGCAGCATGGAGTACGCGACCGCGCTGTTCGACCGCGACACCATCGCCCGCCACGTCGGTTACCTGACCCGCGTGCTGCAGGCGCTGGCCGCCGACGCCTCGCGCCCGGTGCGCGCGATCGAATTGCTCGGCGACGACGAAAAGGCGCTGCTGCACGGCTTCAACGACACCTACCGGCCGGAACTGATCGACCGCACCTGGCCGCGCATGTTCCTCGATCAGGTCGCGCTGACGCCCGAGCGCATCGCGGTGGAGTGCGAACAGCACCGACTCACCTACGCCGAACTGGAAGCGCGTTCGGCCGCGCTGGCGCAGACCCTGCGCGCGCAGGGCGCCGGCCCCGGCAGCATCGTCGCGCTGCTGGACCAGCGCGGCACCGATCTGCTGACGATGATCGTCGCCACCTTGCGCGCGGGCGCGGCCTACCTGCCGCTGGACCCGACCCATCCGCCGCAGCGCTGGCTGGAGATCCTCGACGAGGCCCAGCCGGGCCTGCTGTGGGTCGGCGAGGCGCTGGCGATGGAGCGGCGCTGGCTCAAGCGCAAGTGGAAGGGCGAGCGCGTGCGCAGCCTGGCCGAGCTCGACGCGGCCGCCGTCGCCGATCCGGCGCCGCTGCCGCTGCCGGCGCTGGACGATCTGGCCTACGTGATCTTCACCTCGGGTTCGACCGGCAAGCCCAAGGGCGTGATGATCGAACACCGAGGCATGATCAACAACATGCGCTCGAAGTTCGCGCCGCTGTCGCTGTCGGGCGAGGACGTGATCGCGCAGACCGCCTCGCAGTGCTTCGACATCTCGGTGTGGCAGTTCCTGACCGCGCCGCTGCTGGGCGCGCGGGTGTCGATCATCGGCAGCGAGACCACCCGCGACCCGGGCGCGCTGCTCGACCGGCTCGATGCGCAGGGCGTGACCGTGTGGGAACCGGTGCCGTCGGTGATGCAGGCGGTGCTGCCGTACCGCAAGCCGCTGCCGGCGCTGCGCTGGGTGCTGCCGACCGGCGAAGCGCTGCCGCGCGAACTGGTGACGCGCTGGTTCGAGCAATACCCCGACGTGCCGCTGATGAACGCCTACGGCCCGGCCGAGTGTTCCGACGACGTGTCGTTCCAGCCGATCCTCGGGCCGGTGGAGCGGGTGCTGATCGGTACGCCGGTGGCCAATGCGCACCTGCACATCGTCGACGAGCAACTGCGCCTGGTGCCGCTGGGCGCGGTCGGCGAGATCGGCGTGTCCGGCCCGGTGGTCGGGCGCGGCTACCTCAACCGGCCGGACGAGACCGAAAGCAAGTTCCGTCCCAATCCGTACGCGCGCCACGAGGCCGACCGGCGCCTGTACCTCACCGGCGATCTCGGCCGGCGCCTGCCCGACGGCGGCATCGAATACGTCGGGCGCAAGGACTTCCAGGTCAAGATCCGCGGCTTCCGCATCGAGCTGGGCGAGATCGAAAGCTGCCTGGCCCAGCACCCGGCGGTGACCGAGGCGATCGTCACCGCGCGCGAGCTTGGCCACGGCGACAAGCAACTGGTGGCCTACGTGGTCCAGGACGGCGGCGTCGGCGTGGAAGCGCTCAAGGCCCACCTGCGCAACGCCTTGCCGGACTACATGGTGCCGGCGGCGATCGTGATGCTGGAGGCGATGCCGCTCAACGCCAACGGCAAGGTCGACCGCAACGCGCTGCCGGCGCCGTCGATGGCGGCGCTGCAGCAGGCTGAGTACGAAGCGCCGGCCAGCGCGGCCGAGCGCGCCATCGCCGAGACCTGGCAGGAACTGCTGGAGCTGCCGCAGGTCGGCCGCGACGACAGTTTCTTCGAGCTCGGCGGCAACTCGATCCTGCTGATCCGCATGCTCGGCCGCCTGCGCGAGCGCGACCTGGACTTCAGCGTCACCGACGTCTACCAGCTGCGTACGGTCAAGGCGCTGGCCGAAGCCGCGGCGCCGCGCGCGGTCGGCGTGGACGAATGGCTGCGCGCGCAGGGCTGGGCGCACCGACGCGTGGCGTTGGACCCGACCGGGCAGGCGCGCAGCGCGCTGCTGCTGGCGCGCGAAGGCGACGAACCGGCGCGGCGCGGCGAATTGCAGCGGGTGCTGGCGGCGGCCGAGGACGCGCCAGATTTCGTCCGCATCGAGGACGATCCGGACGCGGTCGCGGCGACGCTCGAATCCGCGGGGCTGGCGGCATCGGCCTTGCCGGCGCCGGCACTGCCGGCGGTGGCGCGGTTCGATGCGCAACGCGCGCAGTGGCGCGAAGCCCTGCGCGCCGCGCCGGCGGCCGAAGCCTTCGGCTTCGGCGCGATGCAGCGCAGCCTGCTGGCCTGGAACCGCCGCGACAGCGTCGAGGTGTTCGAGATCGCCGGCTGGTATGGCGCCGAGGAACTGCGCGCAGGTTTCGCCGCGCTGTGCGCCGAACAGGAACTGCTGCGGGCGATGCCGGACGTGCAGGACGCGCAGTGGCGCCTGCTCGCGCCGCAGGCGCTGGCGGCCGCGCCGCTGCCGCACCTGGACCTGCGCGGCGCCGACCGCCTGCGCCAGGATCTGGAGCTGGCCGAACTGGTCGAATCGCTGCACCGCGACGGCAGCGGCGCGCCGCTGGCGTACAGCGCCGGCTGGGTGTCGTTGTCGGATACCCGCCATTGCCTGGTGTTCGCGGTCGATCACCTGATCTGGGACGGCGTGTCGGCGCGGGTGCTGCGCGAACGCCTGCTGCAACACCTGTGGCGACAGGCGCAGGCGCCCAAGCACGGCTATCGCGATTACTTGCAGGCGGTGCAGGCCGCGTGCACGGCGCAAGCGCGCGACGCCGCCGATCAAGTGCTCGGACACGCCGCGTTGGCGCAGGCGCTGGAAGCGACCGCGCGGCGTCTGCAAGCCCGCGCCGCACAGCCGCTGCGCGTGTTCACGGCCAGCGTGCCGGTGGCCGCGAAGTCCACCGCCGCCGAGCAGGCGTTCGAGACCTTCAAGCGCTGGGCGTTGGGGCTGACCGGGCTGGAACGGGTCAGCATCGTGCTCAACCACCACGGCCGCGAACTGGGCGAGCGCGCTTACTTCGACGTGTTCGGCCTGTTCCTGGACAAGATCCCGTTCGCGGTCGCCGCCGACACCAGCCTGGTGGAGCTGTCCGACCGCACCGCGTTCCTGCAGAGCCAGGGCTTGCACTACGCGACCCTGGAAGCCGCCGGCGCGGGCCCGACGCGCGCGCCGACCCTACCGGCGCTGGCCGAGGAAGTGCAGTTCAACTTCCAGACCGAGGCCGCGTCCGCGCTCGCCGCCGGCCTGGATGAGGACTACCTGCTGGCCAAGCTCGGCGATTTCCGCGGCCTGCTGTTCGAGGCCGCGGTCGCCGACGGACGTTTGATCGTGCACTGCGCCTGCCGCAGCGACGACCCCGAGGCGGCGCAGGCCGCGCTCGAAGCCGCCTGCCGCGGCGAAATCCTCGCCGCGGCGGCCGAACCCGAATCGCTGGAGGCTCCATGATCCACTCGCTCGAAGTGCACGATGTCCGCAAGAGCTACGGCGATTTCCAGGCCGTCAAAGGCATGAGCTTCAAGGTCCGCCAGGGCAGTTGCTTCGGCATCCTCGGTCCCAACGGCGCCGGCAAGACCACCTTGCTGGGCATGATCGAGGGGATCGTGCCGATCACCTCCGGCTCGATAAACCTGCTCGGCATGGACGTGGCCACGCAGATCCGCAAGATCCAGCCGCGCATCGGCGTGCAGCTGCAGCAGAACAACTACTTCCAGTTCCTCAGCGTGGCCCAGCTGCTGAAGTTCTACCAGCAGCTGCGCCGCGCCGGCGGGCCGCCGCGCAAGGGCCAGTCGATCGAGTGGCTGCTGCAGCGGCTGGGGCTCAGCGACAAGCTCAAGTTCAAGGTCGACGAGCTGTCGGGCGGGCAGAAGCAGCGCCTGTCGATCGCCATCGCCCTGCTCGAGGATCCGGACGTGATCTTCCTCGACGAGCCGACCTCGGCGCTGGACCCGCACAGCCGCCACCTGACCTGGGAGTTCATCGAGCAGCTCAAGCAGGACCCGAACAAGACCGTGATCCTGACCACGCACTACATGGAAGAGGCCGAGCGCCTGTGCGACGAGATCATGATCATGAACGACGGTCGGGTCATCGCCCAGGGCAACCCGGCCGAGCTGGTCAGCGGCATGCAGGCGCGCCAGGCGATCCAGTTCCAGTTCGCCAAGGGCCAGTTCAAGCTCGAATACGTGCAGGACCTGGCCGACGCCACCGACCTGCACTGGGACGATCAGACCGATCGCCTGCGCGTGACCACGCGCGAGGTGGCGCAGACCATGCGCAGCATCCTGGAACGGAGCCAGAGCCAGCGCATCGACGTCATCAACTTCGACATCGACCGTCCCAGCCTCGAGGACGTGTTCCTTTCGCACACCGTCAAGGACCCGCGCGAATGATCGGCAAGACCTGGGTGTTCTTCAAACTGCGCATGCTGCAGATCTCCTACGACAAGAGCGCGCTGTTCTTCTGCTACGTGCTGCCGGTGCTGCTGCTGCTGGGCGTGGGTTACGCCGGCGATTCGCGCATCGCCCTGGCCTACGGCGGCGACGTCGCCACGGCCGAGGCCAAGGCGCTGGTGGCCTACCTGGACAAGCACGAGTTGGTGAAGCTGGAGCGCTACGCGGACGCCGCCACGCCGGCGCGCGAGGCGCTGCAGAACAACCAGCTCAAGCACTACCTGGAGTTCGCCGCGCCCGGCGCCGGCGCGCCGGCGCGCCTGTACGCCAACTCGCTGGCCGAGAACCGGGTCGAGAACACCGCGCTGCAGAGCGTGCTCGACGGCTACTACCGCAAGGGCGCGGCGCCGGCCGGGCCGCAGCAGGAGACCGTGGCGATCGGCAAGTTCGGTTCCAAGATCATCAGCCTGCTGCCGGGCCTGATCGGCATGACCTTGCTGATCGTCGGCCTCAACGGCTTCGGCGCGCTGCTGATCGAGGAAGAGCACCACGGTCTGTACAAGAACATCAAGACCATCGACGTCTCGCCGGTGCCGTTCCTGGCCGGGCTGTTCATGTCGCGGATGATGATCGCCTACAGCGTCGCGGCCTCGCTGTACCTGCTGGGCATCTTCGTGTTCGGGGTGCCGTTCGACATCAACTATTTGCTGCTGCTGTTCGTGCTGACCCTCGGCGCGGTGTCGTTCCTGGCCATGGGCCTGGCCTTCGCCACGATCAGCCCGTCGGTGACCGCCTTCACCGGCATCACCAACTTCGTGCAGATGCCGCTGATCCTGCTGGGCGGGGTGTTCTTCTCGGTCAAGGCGCTGCCCGAATGGGTGCAGTGGATCGCGGTCGGCACGCCGCTGGCGCAGTTCAACACCGCGCTGCAGGCGATCCTGTTCGATTCGGTGGGCTTCGCCGACCTGGGCAAGGTGCTGCCGCAGGTCGCCGGCCTGATGGGCTGGTCGGCGCTGGCGCTGCTGGTGGCGCGCTTTCGCTTTCGCTGGTAAGCCGCGCCGCGCGCGGCGGACGTTTTTCGGTATCGATGATCGGCAACGGGGACCGCCGCAACGGCGGCCGATAACAATCCAATGGGGATCCACATGAACGCCAACGCACTGGAAGCCTTCGAGAAATACGAATCGCAAGCCCGCTCGTACTGCCGCGAGTTCCCGGTGGTGTTCGCGCGCGCCAAGAGCAGCTACCTCTACGACGAACGCGGGGAGGCGTTCATCGACTTCCTGTGCGGCGCCGGCGCGCTCAACTACGGCCACAACAACGACGCGATCAAGCAGGCGGTGCTGGACTACATCGGCGGCGACAACATCATGATGAGCCTGGACCTGCACTCGCAGGCCAAGCGCGACTTCATCGAGACCTTCCAGCGCCTGATCCTGCAGCCGCGCGGACTCGACTACCGCCTGCAGTTCACCAGCCCGACCGGCACCAGCGTGGTCGAGTCGGCGATCAAGCTGGCGCGCAAGGTCACCGGCCGCCAGAACGTGGTCGCCTTCACCAACGCCTTCCACGGCATGACCGGGGTGTCGCTGAACCTCACCGCCAATCGCTACCACCGCCAGGCGGTCGGCTACGGTTCGGTCTCGCGGCTGCCCTACGACGGCTACCTGGGCGAGATCGACACGGTCGATTTCCTGCGCAAGCTGCTGGAGGACCACAGCTCGGGCCTGGACCTGCCGGCGGCTGTGATCCTGGAATCGGTGCAGGGCGAGGGCGGCCTCAACGTCGCTTCGGTGCAGTGGCTGCGCAAGCTGCGCGAGCTGACCGCCGAGTTCGGCATCCTGCTGATCGTCGACGACATCCAGGCCGGCTGCGGCCGCACCGGCCGCTTCTTCAGCTTCGAGCGCGCGCAGATCGAGCCGGATCTGGTGTGCCTGTCCAAGTCGATCGGCGGCATGGGCTTCCCGATGGCGCTGCTGCTGGTGCGCCCGGGCATCGACGCCTGGTCGCCGGGCGAGGACAACGGCACCTTCCGCGGCAACAACCTGGCCTTCGTCGCCGCCGCCGAGGCGCTGCGCCGCTACTGGGACGGCCACGCGTTCGAACGCGAGCTGGCCGACAAGGAAGCCGGCATCCGCCGCGCGCTGGAGGCCATCGCCCAGGCGCACCCGGCGATGGTCCGCCAGGTCCGCGGCCTGGGCCTGATGCAGGGCCTGGAATTCCACGCCGAGCAGGACACCGCGGCGGTGATCCAGGCCTGTTTCGAGCGCGGGCTGGTGGTGGAATGCTGCGGCCCGCGCGGGCAGGTGCTCAAGCTGATGCCGGCGCTGACCATCGAGCCGGAGGTGCTGGCGCGCGCGCTGGAGATCATCGCCATCGCGGTGGACCTGCGCGCCGCGCACCGGCCCGAACTGGCCGAGCTGCTGGCGCCGCTGGCGGCGGCGCAGGGCGCGCCGGCATGAAACCGCTGACCGCGCTCGATTCGCTCGACGAAGCGACCTTCGTCGCCGACTACGTGCAACGCAACCGCCCGGTGGTGGTGCGCGAGCTCGACTTCGATCCGGCGCGCTGGACCCCGGCGGCGTTCCGCGCCGACCTCGGCGACCTGCCGGTGCAGGTCTACGACGCGCTGTTCGACCTGCAGGAAGTGGCGACCCTGGCCGACTACCTCGACCGCCAGTTCGGCCACGCCGGCGACTACCGCGAGGGCGTGCCGTACGTGCGCTGGTACAACCAGCTCAAGGGCGTCGACCACGCCTGGGGCGACGAAGCCTTCGCGCGCCTGGCGCTGCGCTGGCGCATGCCCGCGTTCCTGCCCCGGCAGGGCCTGCTGGTGCCGGCGCGGCCGCAGTCCGATGCCACCGTCGATGCGTTTCCGTACCGCGGCATCCTGGTGTCCGCGCGCGGCGCGCGCACCCGCATGCACCGCGATCCGTTCTGCAGCGACGCGGTGGTGGCGCAGTTCCACGGGGTCAAGGAAGTGGCGATGTACCACCCCTCGCGCGCGGACGAACTGGCCGCGCGGCGCCAGGACGGCAGCTCGTTCGGCGGTTTCCTCGACGTGCGCGGGGCCGAGCTGGGCCGGCTCGCGGTCGAGCCCGACTACCACGGCTTCATCCGCCCGGGCGAGGTGATCTACATCCCGCACGGCTGGCTGCACGACGTGATCGTGGTCGAGGACTCGATCTCGGTGACCTGGAACTTCGTCCACGAACGCGGCTCGATGGAGTTCATCGATTACCTGATGAGCGGCTCGGAAAGCGACAGCGAGTTCGAAGTGCTGCGCTACTTCTATCGCCAGTCGGGCTACGAGTTCGGTTCCTCGCGCGACATCGTCAAGGCCTTCAACCAGAAGTTCTGCGAACTGCAGGAACTGCTCGAAGCGCAAGCCGCCTGATCCGGGCCTCGTCCGCCGCGCCGCGCCCCGCGGGACGCAGCGCGGCGGCGCGCGCGCAACGCACCATCCTCCAAGAGAATCGATGCAATGAGCGCCACTCGCAGCTACCTGGGAATCGGCATCGGCTTGGCCGTCGTCGGCGCGGTCGTCTGGTTCGGCCTGGCCGGACGGCCGCAGCCGGCCGCGGCCGCGACGATCGCCGCGCCGGTGCTCACCGTCAGCGTGGTCGCCGCGCACAAGCGCGCGGTCGACGACGCCATCGCCGTGGTCGGCGCGACCGTGCCGCGCGAGAACGTGATGGTGGTGCCGGAACTGGCCGGCCAGCAGGTGCGCGAGATCCACGCCGACGTCGGCGACTACGTCAGGAAGGGCCAGCTGCTGGCGGTGCTGGACAGTTCCAACCTCAGCATCCAGAGCGCCGGCCTGCGCTCGGAGTACGAGCGCACCCGCGGCGAGTACGAGCGGGTCCAGTCGCTGCAGCCTTCCGGCGCGGTCAGCCGCGAGTTCGTCGCGCAGAAGAACGCGGCCTATCAAGTGGCGCTGGCCAACCTGCGCAACGCCGAGCTGAGCGTGCGCCGCGCGCGCATCGTCGCGCCGACCGACGGGCTGATCTACGAGCGCAGCGCCGCCATCGGCGGGCTGACCAGCTTCAGCGAACCCTTGTTCAAGCTGGCCAAGGACGGGCTGGTGGAAATGGAGGCCAACGTGCCCGAGCGCCAGGTCGCGCGCTTGCGCGTGGGGCTGCCGGCGAGCCTGCGCCTGGCCGGCGAGAGCGCGCCGATCCAGGGCGAGATCCGCCTGATCGCCCCGCGCGTGGACAGCGCCAGCCGCTCGGCCAGCGTGCGCATCGCCTTGCAGCGTCCGGGCGAGAGCGCGCACCGCGCCGCGGTCGGGATGTTCTGCGAGGCCGGCATCACCGTGGCCCAGGTCGAAGGTTGGGTACTGCCCGGCAGCGCGCTGCAGCAGGATGCCGCCGGCGCGTTCGTGTGGTCGGTGCGCGGCGGCAACGCGGTGCGGCGGCTGCCGGTGGAGGTGGTCGCGCGCACGCCCGAGCACGTGGTGGTCGCGGCGATCGACGCCGGCGAGCGCATCGTCGCCAAGGCCGGCCCGTTCCTGCGCGACGGCGACATCGTCGCGCTGACCCAGGCGCGCCGCTGACATGCGCAAGAGCCTGTCCGCCTGGTCGATCGGCAACCCGATCCCGTCGATCCTGTTGTTCGCGCTGCTGACCATCGCCGGCATGTTGGCGTTCCTGGAGCTGCCGATCACCAACATGCCCAACGTGGCCATGCCGGTGGTGACCGTGCAGCTGGTGCAGCCCGGCGCGCCGCCGTCGGAGATCGAGAACCAGATCACCCGCAAGGTCGAGGGCTCGCTGGCTTCGTTGCAGGGCGTGCGCCACGTCAGTTCGAAGATCGTCGAGGGCGTGTCGCTGACCACCATCGAGTTCGCCCTGGAGACCGACATCGACCGCGCGGTCAACGACACCCGCGACGCGGTCGCCAAGGTGCGCAACCAGCTGCCGACGACGATGGAAGAGCCGGTGGTGCAGCGCTCGGAGGACAACGGCGAGGCGATCCTGGTCTACAGCGTCGAGGCGCCGGAGATGAGCGCCGAGGAACTGAGCTGGTTCATCGACGACAGCCTGCACCGCGAGCTGTTGTCGATCGTGGGCGTGGCGCGGGTGCAGCGCGGCGGCGGCATCGACCGCGAGATCGGCGTGACCCTGGACCCGGCCACGCTGTCCGCGCTCGGCGTCACCGCCGCTGAAGTCAGCCGCCAGCTCGCCCAGACCCAGACCGACGTGCCCGGCGGACGGGTGTTGCTGCAGGGCACCGAGTACGCGCTGCGCACGGTCGGCCGCGCCGCCACGGTCGAGCAATTGCGCGAGCTGCGCATCGCCGTGCCGGGCGGGCGCGAGGTCAAGCTCGGCGACCTGGGCACGGTCGCCAACGGCGGCGCCGAGGCGCGCTCGGTCACCCGTCTGGACGGGCGCCCGGCGGTGACCTTCTCGGTGTATAAGAGCCGCGCCGCGAGCGAGGTCTCGGTCGCGCGTGCGGTGCAGCAGCGCCTGGACGAACTGCAACAGCGCCGCGGCGACCTCAAGTTCCGCCGGATCTTCTCGCTGGTCGAGCTGACCGAGACCGGCTTCCGCTCGACCATGTACACCTTCCTGGAAGGCACCCTGCTGACCGTGCTGGTGGTGTTCGCGTTCCTGCGCGACCGCCGCGCCACCGTGATCGCGGCGCTGACCATCCCGCTGTCGATCATCCCGACCTTCCTGTGCATGCAGTGGTTGGGCTTCACCCTCAACTTCGTCAGCCTGGTGGCGGTGTCGCTGGTCACCGGCGTGCTGGTCGACGACGCCATCGTCGAGATCGAGAACATCCACCGCCACATGCGCGAAGGCCGCGGCCCGCGCGAGGCGGCGCTGGTGGCCAGCGACGAGATCGGCCTGGCGGTGGTCGCCACGACCCTGGTGATCTGCGCGGTGTTCCTGCCGGTCGGGCTGATGGACGGCCTGCCGGGCCAGTACTTCAAGCAGTTCGGCCTGACCGTGGCGATCGCCGCGTTCTTCTCGCTGGCGGTGGCGCGGCTGATCACGCCGATGCTGGCGTCGCGCCTGCTGCGCATGCCCCGGCACGGGCACGAGGAAGGCGACGGGCCGTGGACGCGGCGCTATCTGGCGGCGGTGGAGTGGACCCTGCGCCATCGCCTGAAGACGGTGGCGATCGCGGTGGCCACGCTGGTCGCCTCGTTCGCGCTGGTGCCGCTGCTGCCGAGCGGCTTCATGCCGTACCAGGACTTCGGCCAGGCCAGCGTCAGCGTCGAGCTGCCGCGCGGCAGCAGCCTGGCCGACACCGACGCGGCCGCGCAGCAGGTCGCGCGCATCCTCAAGTCGCGGCCGGAAGTGGCCTATGCGCTGACCACCGCCGGCACCGGCGACGGCGGGGTCAACCGCGCCACGGTGCTGGCCAAGCTGGTGCCGGCGCGCGAGCGCGCGCTCGACGAGCGCGCCTTCGGCAACGCCATGCTGCCGCAGCTGGAAGCGCTGCCGGACCTGCGCGCGCGCTTCGACAACGCCACCGGCAGCAAGGATCTGACTTTGTCGCTGGTCAGCGAGGACCCGGCCGAGCTGGCCCGCGCCGCCGAGGCGCTGGAGCGGCAGATGCGCGGGCTGAAGGGATTGAGCAGCGTCGCCAGCGACAGCGGCCAGCAGCAGCCGGAGATCACCGTCAACGTCGATTCGGCCAAGGCCGCGCAGCTGGGCATCACCGCGCAGCAGATCGGCGATGCGATCAACATCTCCACCATCGGCGACAACGACAACCGCCTGGCCAAGTTCGACTACGACCACCGCCAGGTGCCGATCCGGGTGCGCCTGCCGCGCGAATTCGGCCGCGACCTGGGCGTGCTGGAGAACCTCAAGCTGGCCACCGCCGACGGCGGCAGCGTGCCGCTGGCGGCGGTGGCGACGCTGCGCTTCGGCGTCGGCCCGACCACGATCGAACGCTACGACCGCCAGCGCCGCATCGACCTGAGCGCCAACCTCGACGGCATCGCCCTGGGCACCGCGCTGGAGAGGATCCGCGCTCTGCCGGCGATGCGCGAGCTGCCGCGCTCGGTCAGCGTGCTCGACACCGGCGACGCCGAATTCATGGGCGAGCTGATGGCCAGCTTCCTCAAGGCCATCGGCGCGGGCCTGTTGCTGGTGTATTCGGTGCAGGTGTTGCTGTATCGCGACTGGCTGCAACCGCTGACCCGCATGGCCGCGCTGCCGTTGTCGATCGGCGGCGCGTTCGCGCTGATGTTCCTGACCGGGACCGAGTTCGGCCTGCCGGCGATGATCGGCGTGCTGATGTTGATGGGGATCGCAGACAAGAACTCGATCCTGCTGGTTGACTACATGCTCGAGCGCATGCGCGCCGGCGCGCCGCGGCGCGAGGCCATCGTCGAGGCGTGCCGGGTGCGCGCGCGGCCGATCGTGATGACGTCGCTGGCGATGGCCGCGGGCATGCTGCCGACCGCGATCGGCGCCGGCCTCGATGCCGCGTTCCGCGCGCCGATGGCGATCGCGGTGATCGGCGGGCTGGTGTCCTCGACCGCGCTGAGCCTGGTGTTCATGCCGGTGTTGTTCAGTTGCATGCGCGATGTCGAGGAATGGCTGTGGGCGCGCTGGCGTACGCACGACGCGCCGCCGCAGCCGCAGCCGCAGCCGCAGCCGGCGGCATCCTGACCGCGGCCGTCCTCCGCCCCGACCGATTGCGTTGCCAGAGCCGTCCCCGATGCCGACTTCGTATCCGCTGTCTTCCCCGTCGCACTTGCCGTCCGACCCGCCGCGCCTGCCGTGGCTGCTGCGCCGGCCCGGCGCGCCGCGCGCGCTGCGCCTGTACGGGTTCGCCTACGCCGGCGGCGACGCCGGCATGTACCTGTCGTGGCAGCCCGCGCTGGGCGCGCAGATCGAGGTCTGCGGCGTGCAGTTGCCGGGCCGCGGCGTGCGCCTGCGCGAGCCGCCGGCGGACGCGATGGAACCGTTGGTGGAGCGCCTGGCCGCGGACATCGCCGCGCAGCCGCGGCAGCCGTTCGCGCTGTTCGGCCACAGCCTCGGCGCGTTGCTCGCGTTCGAGGTCGCGCGCCGCCTGCAGCGGCTCGGCGCGCCGGCGCCGCTGCACCTGTTCGTATCCGCGTGCGAGGCGCCGGGTTACCGGCGCGAGGGCCGCAACCTGCACACGCTGCCGGACGAAGCGCTGATCGAGGTGCTGCGCGACTACAACGGCACGCCGGCGGAAGTGCTGCGCGACCGCGAGTTCATGGCCCTGGTGCTGCCGACCCTGCGCGCGGATTTCGCCCTGGCCTGCGAGTACGCCTATCGCCCCGGGCCGAAGCTGCGGGTGCCGATGAGCGTGCTGGTCGGCGAACGCGAGCGCGAAGGGCGCTGGAGCGAAGTCGGGCGCTGGGCCGAGCAGACCGAGGCCGGCTGCGAACTGCACCGCTTCGACGGCGGCCACCTGTTCGTCGACAGCCACCGCGCGGCGGTGGTCGACTGCGTGCGCGAAACCTTGTCGCGGGCGATGCCTGCGCCCAGGACCCAACTGGGCTGACCCGTCGCGGCCTCGCTCTCGTCCACGGTCGAGCGATTCGGCCGGGACGGACGCGGAAGACCGCGCGGCGCCGTCGCCGCGCGGTCCGCGCTCAACCCAGGTTCATGCGGTTGGCGATGCTGACCGCCTGGGTGCGGTTGAGCACGTTCAACTTCGCGTAGATGTTGCGCAGATGAAACTTCACCGTGCGCTCGGCGATCGACAGGATCAGGCCGACCTCGCGCGAGGTGCGGCCCTCGGCGATCCACTGCAGCACTTCCTTCTCGCGTTCGGTCAGCTCGTTGGCGCGCTCGAACAGCGCCGGGACGGGCAGGGGACGCAGCGGTTGCAGCGGATGCGGGCGCGGCGTATGCGCCGCCGGCTCGGGATAGGCGGCCGCGTGGCGCGTCGACGCATCCAGCGCCGAGGCGGGGTAGGCCGGCGCGATCGCGCGCGAGGTCTCGGCCGGCTTCGGCGCGGCGGCGACTTCGCTCAGGTACCAGGGACGCTCGTGCGGCGTGCGTTCCTTGGCCGCGCGCGGGTCCGGCGCGGCGGGTTCGGGCCAGGGCGGCGCGGCGAGCAGGCCGGTGCCGCCGCCGTGCAGGAAATACATCTGCAGGCAGCCGGAAATGAAATCGGCGAACAACGCCCGGGTCGCGGCCTGTTGTTCCTCGGCCAGGTCGTGCCCGGGGGCGACCAGGGCCTGCAGTTTATGCAGGACGTCTTCCAGGTACTGCTTGCACCCGGGGGCCTGCGGCGATTGCGTACGTGCGCCGCCGGGCCGTTCTCGCGAGACAGCTCCTTCCACGAATCCCTCCGATCAAGAAAATCAAATGCGGCCCGTGCCGGCGCCAACCGTCATGATTAATCGCCGAAGAACTGTGGCGGCCGAATGTTTCTCCGCCATTACTGAATTATATTAATGATTAATCGCCGCCGCCCCAATCGCGGTCCGCCCGGAAAGGCGTCCGGGTGATAATCGCTAGCGGCTTCGCGATTGAATATCGGATGCCGGACGGACCGAGGTCTAGAATAAATGACCACGCCTGCGGTGACTAGCGCGTCATGCGCACTTTGTGTGCCAGTACGCAAACCCGAAGCGTGTTTCGCGTCGAGATTCTCGACATTCAGCATAGTCATTTGGTTTGTCGCATTAATAAATCTTTCGCAAGAATCGTATACGCGCGCAATATCCGCCCAGCGGAGGAAAATGAGACGGCGGTTGGCGGTTACTTCACTACCGCCACTTCGATCTCGCGCTCGTCGCTGCGGCCGTGGTCGTCGACCGCGGTCAGGCGGAACTGGCCGGTGCGGTCGGGCGTCCACGCCAGCGCCTTGCCGGCTTCGGCGCTGCCGATGAAGGTGTTGCCGACGAACCAGTACAGGCGCGATACGTCGGCGTCGACGGTCGCCGCCAGACTCAGCGACAACTGCTCCGGGTGCGAGAGCCGCATCGTGTAGCGGGTGGCGCGGAACGGCGAGGTGATGCTCGGCGCGCTGCCGAGCCAGTCCTGCGCGCCGCCGCAGTCGTGCCCGGCCGGCGGGCGCCGGCGCGGGATGCCGGCCTGGACGAACACCTGGGCCAGGTCGGAGGGCCAGAATTCGTACACCTCCTGGCGCATCGTCGCCGGATCGAAGCGCCCGCACACCGGCTTGCCGGTGGCGTTGTCGACGATCACCGCGCGGTGCACGGTGCTGATCCGGATCGGCGACTTGCCGGGGATGAACCAGGTCGTGCCGCGCTGCGGGCACCAGGCGTTGGGCAGGTCGCCGCTGGCGCGGCACACCTCGACCCGCTTTAGGTTCAGCGGCCATTGCCGCGCCGGTTCGGCCAGATCCACGCGCGCGGCCTGCAGGCCGTCGACGATGTCGAAGAACAACGGCGCCGCCGCTTCCACCCCGATCAGCGCCGGATTGCTGGCGCCGTCGAAGTTGCCCAACCACACCACCAGCACGTACGGGCCGACCAGGCCCGCGCTCCAGGCGTCGCGGAACGCCCACGAGGTGCCCGTCTTCCACGCCACCGGCAGCGGCCGCGAGGCCGATTGCGAACCGGCGTCGGGGCGCGGGTTGTGGCGCAGCATGTCGCGGGTCACGAAGGCGGCCTCGGCGCTGAGCAGGCGCGCGCCGTCGTCTTCGGGATCGCTCTGGCGCCAGCGCAGCGCGCGCAGGCGGCCATCGTTGCCGAGCATGGCGTACATGCGCGCCAGCTCCTCCATCGTCACCTCGCCGCCGCCGAGCACCAGGGCCAGGCCGTAATGGTCGCGGCTGGCCATGCGGCTGACCCCGGCCTGGCGCAGGAAGTCGTAGAAGCTCGGCTGCTTGAGCTGGGCGGCGACGTAGACCGCGGGGATGTTGCGGCTGCGCACCAGCGCCTCGGTCGCGGTCACCGGGCCCATGAAGCGCCCGTCGAAGTTCTCCGGCGTGTACGGGCCGAACGCGCTGGGCACGTCGCGCAGCACGGTCTGCGGGTGCAGCACGCCTTGGTCGAGCGCGAGCGCGTAGATGAAGGGCTTCAGGGTCGAGCCGGGCGAGCGCTTGGCGGCGGCGCCGTTGACCTGGCCGTGGATGGACGCGTCGAAGTAGTCGGCCGAGCCGACCAGCGCGCGCACGCCCATGTCGCGGGTGTCGATCAGCATCGCGCTGGCGTTGCGCAGGCCGCGGCTGCGGCCCTGGCGCAGGTAGTTGCGCACGCGTTCTTCGAGCAGGCGCTGCAGGCGCAGATCGAGAGTGGTGGTCAGCTCCGGGCCGGACTGCGGATGCCAGGCGCGTTCGGCCAGCACCCGGTCGGCCAGGTGCGGCGCGCGGTAGGGCAGTTCGCGCGCGCTGCGCAGGCGCAGCGGCAGGCGCAGCAGCGCGTCCTGGGCGGGATCGCTGGGATGCGATTCGCGCCAGCGCGCGTACAGGCGCGCGCGCGCCGCTTCCAGGCCGGCGCCGATGTAGTAGGCGTCGTCCTCGCGCGCGGCCAGCCGGCCGCGCCGCGACGGCGCCTGCGGCAGCACCGCCAGCGCCAGCGATTCGGGCAGGGTCAGCTCGCTCGCCGGCTTGCGGTAATAGATCAGGCTGGCCGCGCCGACGCCTTCGATGTTGCCGCCGTACGGCGCGAGGTTGAGGTAGGCCTCGAGGATCTCGCGCTTGGAATAGCACAGCTCCAACTGCACCGCGCGCGCGATCTGCACCAGCTTGCCGCGGATGTCGCGGGTCTGCAGCCGCCAGCGCAGCCGCGCCAGCTGCATGGTCAGGGTCGAGCCGCCGACGCGCGCCTCGCCGCTGCCGTAGGTCGACCACGCGCCGCGCACCAGGCTGACCGGATTGAAGCCCGGATGCCAATAGAACCAGGCGTCCTCCTGCAGCATCACCGACTCGACCAACTGCGGCGAGATCTGCTCCAGCGGCACCCACAGGCGATAGCGCTGGTCGCTGGCCAGGGCCAGCCGCAACAGCCGGCCCTCGCGGTCGCGCACCACGGTCGACAGCGGGATCGCGTCGGCCAGGCCGGGGCGCGGATAGAACCTCACGACGCTCAGCGCCGCGGCGAGGGCGATGAGCGCCACGAGCAGTCTCACTGCCGGCGCCCACCGCCATCGCTTCAGTCCCCGGCGCAGGGACGGCAACACCTTCATGGCATCGGGCTCACGGCGTCGGCGCGGTCACCTGCAAGGTCCCGGCCGGGCCGCCCTGCGCGTACACCGAGCGTTCGTACATCGACTCGGCATAGGCCGGCGGCACCACGAAGTTGCCGGCGTTGTTGGCCCGCACCTTGTAGCGGAACTCGCTGGCCTCGCCGCCGATGCGGCCGTACAGGATCACCCGGTCCTCGCGCTGTTCGACGTGCTGCGGCTGGAAGCTCGAACCCGGCAGGGCCAGGGTCTGCGCCGGCGCCGCGTTCGGGTCGGGGCCGTCGCGCGAGGGCTGGCCTTCGCCGTCCTCGCCTTCGCCGCACTCGTCGCCGCACTCGTCTTCCGACTCGCTGCCTTCGCTCGCGTCCGCGGCCGGCGCGGCGTACTGCATGACCGTCTCGAAGCCGCCCGGCAGCAGGTCGACCACCGCGATGTTGTCGCGCATCGGCGCGCCGAGCGCGCGCAGGCGCAGGCGCACGGTCACTTCCTGGCCCTGCTTGATCGCGGCGACCGGCTTGCCGGCGTCGTCGAGGTAGTCGCGCACCACTTCCAGGCCCTTGTCCTGCACCGCCTTCGGCAGCGCGCGGTCGTAGCCGGTCTGGTTGACCAGGTACCACGCCGGCGCGTCGCCGCCCGGCGCCACCCACAGGCGCAGGTCGCCGCCGGCGAAGTCGCCGCGGCTGATCACGCCCGCGGCCGCGCCGATGCGCCGCGACTTGCCGTCCTTGCCGGCCGCTTCCAGCACCGGCAGCGGCTGCTGCGGTTGGGCCGAGGCGTAGGCATCCAGGGCCAGCACGGTCAGTGCCGAGGACAGGGTGTTGTAGCTGTTGTGGCGCAACGGATCAAGCAGGCGTTCCAGCGCCGTGCGCTTGAGCAGGTCGCGGCTGAGCGCGCCGAAGTGGCGGTTCAGCAGGTACACCGTCCAGGCCTGGTCGATGCCGCCGTCGTAGTAGGACGCATACGGCGTGCTCGACGTGGCCGAGGCCGCGTTGGCCCGGCGCAGCGCCACCGTGGCCAGCGCGCGCGCCGGCTTGTCCTGCTGCAGCAGTTGGTAGCTCGCGCCGATCAGCAGGCCGGCGACGTCGTTCTCCCAGGTCTTGGGCTGGTCGCGCTTGATCTGCTCGTGCACCGCGCTCAACAGATTGCTCGCGGTGCGGCCCTGGCGCACCAGCAGGTACACGGCGAGCGCGCGGTTGCGCAGCGCCGGCAGGTCGTTGCCGGAGCGGTCGGAGGCGCGCTGCTCGAGGTAGCCGTTGAGCGACTTGAGCAGATCGTCGGGCACGGCCTGGCCGCGCTCGCGCGCTTCGATCAGGTACAGCGCGGCGTAGCCGGTGACGAAGTCGTCGGCGTCGGGCGTGGCGGTCCACAGGCCGATGCCGCCTTCGCTGTTCTGGCGCGCGCGCAGCAGGTCGATCACGTTCTGGCGCGGATCGCCCTTGCCGGTCGCGACCACCTTGCCCAGTTCCGGATGCGCGCCCAGCACCAGCGCCGGGAACGCGCCGCTGAGCACCTGCTCGCTGCACTGGTACGGGTAATCGGCGAGATACGCGCTGAGCCCGTCCACCGCCACCAGCGGCGACACCGAGGCCGAGATCCGGCGCGTGGCCTGCTGGTCGAACATCGCCCGCAGCGGCTGGATTACGCTGCGCTTGTCGGCGCGGCCGGCGATCAGGTCCTGTCGCGCGACGATGGCCGGACGCAGCGACAGCTCGATCCGGCGCTTGGCGTTGTAGTTGCCCGACACCGCCTGGATCGCGACCGGCAGCGCGCCCAGCGCGTTGCCGGCGCGGACCCGGAAGCGCACCGTGGTTTCGTTGCGCGGGGCGATGCTGACCGGCGCCGGCGCGGCGCCGACCAGGCTCAGGCCCGGCGGCAGCTGCAGGTTCACCGTCACCTTGACCGCCTGCTTGGCGCCCTCGATGGTGTTGGCGACGCCGACCGGCAGGTCGAACTCGTCGCCCGGCGCCACGTGCGTGGGCAGGGTCGGCGTGAGCACGAAGTCGCCGCGGACGATGGCCTCGTCCTGGACGATGCCGATGCGCTGCGGCGTCACCGCCACCGCGACCACCCGCACGTTGCCGTTGAAGTGGTCGGGCAGCACGAACGGGAACTCGCGATGGCCGTCGACATCGACGATGCCCGACCACCACACCGCCGGCTTCTCGGATTTGCGCTTGAACGGATTGAGGTGCTTGGCCATGCCGCCTTCGCCGTCGCCGCCGGGCGCGGCCGCGTTGGCGAGGCGGCTGAACTCCGGCAGCAACAGGTCGAGGATCTGCGCGGTGTCGACCTGCAGCATCTTCTTGCGGAAGAAATGATCCAGCGGTTCGCCGACGCGGTAGCGCGCGACCTGCAGGATGCCCTCGTCGACCGCGAACAGCACCACCCGCGCCTTGCCTTCGGTGACGATCGAGGCGTTGAGCGTCTGCCCCGGCTTGGTCACCTTCGGCAAGCTCACGCTCAGCGGCTGGGTGCGCGCGCCGCGGTCGACCGCGAACGGGGTCACGCCGAACGACAGCGGGCTCATGTAGATCTCGTCGGAGTTCGGGTCGCGCAGGAACTGCACGTTGACGTAGCCGTTGCCCTCGAAATCGGCCGGCAGCACGATCTTCTGCACGCTGGCGGTGCTGTCGGCGCGGAACCAGGCGTGGGCGTAGACCTTGTCGCGCTCGATGGTGATCAGGCCGGCGCCGGGGTAGGGCGCGCGGATGCTGACCTCGATGGTCTCGCCGGGCTTGTAGCTGGGCTTGGACAGGGTCAGGCCGAGCTCGGCGTTGCGCTCCAGCGAACGCGACAGGTTGGCGGCGCCGGCGACACGGTAGCCGATCTGGTTGAGCACCTTGCCGTCGGCCGCGCGCACTTCGATCACGAAGTCGCCCGGCTGGTCGGTCTGCAGGGCCATGTTCTGGCGGCCGCCGGCCAGCGCCAGCGGCTGCTCGCGCAGGTCGTAGCGGCGCTCGTGCGAGACGTAGCGGTACAGGCCCGAATCCTGCTTGGTCAGGACCGAGACGTAGCGCTTCTCCACCACCACCGCGCGCAGCCCCGCGACCGGCTTGGGCGCGCCGTCCTGGCCGATGCTGAGCAGTTGCAGCGAACGCTTGGCGCCGCGCTGGATGTAGTCGAGCGCGTCGACCGCCTTGATGCCGACCAGGAAGTCGTTGTTCGACACCAGCGCGCTGGTCTGCGCGGCGACGTTGCGGCCGCTGCCGGGTTCGAACGCGCGCGCCAGGAAGCTCAGCTGGTAGGTCGCGCGCTCGTACTTGGTCAGGTCGAGCTTGAAGGTGGCCTGGCCCTGGGCGTCGGTGGCCTGGTCGCTGAGCGACTCGTCGTAGCCTTCCTTGGCCCGTTGCGGGTCGAAGAACTGGTAGCCCGGGTACTGGGCGAAGCTGGGGAAGTACGGCCGCAGCACCATCGTGCCTTCGACCTTGCGCTGCTGCGCCGGGGTGCCGAACAGGTTTTCGGCGCTGACCACGGCCGAGAGCTGCTCGGGCTTGATCCAGCCCTTGGGATTGTCGGCCGACAGCTTGACCGCGACCTTCATCGTGTCCGGCGCGAACTCGCGCACCTGCACCGAGGTCGAGCCGATGCTGGTGCGCTCGTTGTCGCGGCCGAGCAGGAACAGCTGGACCTGCCAGGTGCCGCTGGGCGCGCTGTCGCTCGGCGCGAAGCTCGCGCTTTCGAAGCCTTGTTCGCTGAGCTTGAGCTTCTGCCGCTGGGCGACGTTGCCGCGCGGGTCGGTGAACTCCCATTCCAGCGGCAGGCCGGCGAGCGGGCGCTTCCAGTCGGCGGCGCGCACGATCATGCCGATGTTGATGGTGTCGCCGGGGCGGTACAGGCCGCGGTCGGAGAACAGGAACGCGTTGAGCGCGCCGGCCTCGATGTCGTTGGGCTCGCCGCCGATATCGAAGCGCGAGTAGTCGAGCTTGCGCCGGTAGTCGTCGATCGGCAGGAACGAATAGTCCTCGCCCTGGCTGACGGTCAGCATGGTCGGGGTCTTTTCGCGCTTGAAGCCCTTCAGCGACGGCAGCTGGGCGCGACCGGACGCGTCGGTGTCGGCCTCCACCAGGGTCTCGCCGTTGCGCGCCACCGCGCGCACCCGCGCGCCGGCCACCGGCGCGCCGTTGGACAGCGACTGCACGAACACGTCGCGGCGGCCGTCCAGGCCCTGCTTGACCGCGATGCCGAGGTCGGTCAGCACGACCAGGCGGCTGTCCTCCTCGCTGCCGGCGTCGTCGGCGATGGTCTCCTCGCTCGGGCGCTCGGCGTCGCTGTCGCTCATCGTGCGCAGGCTCAGCAGGAACACGCCGCGGCGGTTGGGCTTGAGGTAGGCGCCCAGGTCCACGCCTTCGTAATGGGCCTTGGCCGGATTCTCGGCCGGCAGGGTCAGGCGGCGCTCCTCGCGCTCGACCAGGCTGTCGGCGTCGAGGTTGTACATGCGCGGCTTGGCGTAGCTGCCTTCGTTGTTGAACACCAGATGCTGGATCTGTTCGGGCAGGACCCGGGCGATCTCCAGCCGCGCGCGCGGCACGTTGCGCGAGACCACGCTGACCCGGCGCTCGCCGCGCAGCGACAGCAGCGCGCCTTCGCCGACGAAGCGCAGCAGCTTCGGGTATTCGGGCACGCGCAGGGCGACGGCGTGGTCGCGGCCGAGCAGGAAGCCGCCGAACGCCTTCAGGCCCTTGTTGACGCGCACATAGATGTAGCGGTCCGGCGGCGCCTGGAACTTGAAGCTGTGCACCGGGGTGTATTCGCGCTCGGCGGCGATCGGGCTCAGCGGCAGCGGCGTGGCGGCCTTGAGCACGGCCTCGTCGACATCGCCGGTGGACCAGGAGCGGTTGCCGCTCTGTTCCTTGGCCGGGCGGCGCGGGTCCTTGGCCGGCAGCAGCCAGGCGCGGGTCGCGCCGGCGACCTCGGTGTCGCGCATGGCGTTGTTGAAGCCCAGCACCAGCGCCTGCTCGGGTTCGAAGCGTTCGTTTTCGACCAGGGTGGTGCTGACGTCGTCGACGTTGACGCTGTACAGCGACGGCAGTTTGACCTGCGCGGACAGTTTTTCCGGGCTGCCTTCGCCGCCCAGCGCGCTGACCACGCCGGCGGCGACCTCCAGGCTCAGGGTGCCGCCGTTCTCCGGCAGCTTCAGCGGTTCGGAATGGACCCAGGCCTTGAGCCGGGCGTCGTCGTAGGTGAGGGTGTACTTGGGCGCGGCCTGGGCGCTGCCGCCGCCGTCGACCAGCGACAGGGCGATGCGGCGCTGCAACTGCGCCTCGTCGACCGGGTGCGAGAACTTCAGCTCGAACACGCCCTTCTTGAGCGCCGGGTCCTGCGGGTCCTGGTAGAACTCGCTGGTGGACAGCTCGGCCTTGAACGGCGCGGTCTCGAATTCGAATTCGTGTTCCTGCAGCGCCACCTCGGGCGCGACGCTGGTCTTGGGATCGACCTCGACCGTGTACTTGGTCTTGACCGGCCAGTCGGTGGCCGGCACGAACACCAGGGTCTTGTCGTCTTCCCAGGTCCACGCGCCCTTGAGTTCGGGCTTCAGGCTCACGCCGACCGGCGCGCTGCCGATCTGCTTGAGCGGCGCGGCCGAGTCGGAGAAGGTCAGGCTCAGCCGGCTCACGGTCGGCGGCTTGCGTTCGTAGTCGGTGAGTTCGGGCGCGTGCAGTTCGACGCTGAGCGCGCCGGGGATCACCGGCTTGGGCCGGGTGATCAGCCAGTGCGCGAGCCAGGCCGCGGCGAGCAGGCCGAGCAGGCTGCCCAGGTACAGGCCGGGGCGTTGGCGGATGCGCGCGGCGAGCGCGGCGAGCCACGGCGGCGGCGTCCAGGCCATTTGGCCGAACACGGCCTGGCTGGCGCGGCGCCAGAGGCCGACGCGGCCGGTCGCGCCGGCCTCCGTGGAAGGAGCCGGTTGCGACGGCGAGGGCGTGGTGTCCATTGCGATGTTCCGATCCGTGGTGCGGTGGCCGTTGCCGGGCCGGGCGTCCATGGCCCGGCCGGTCCCCAATCCAGTGTCTCAGGTCTGCGCGTGGCGCCGGCCTGGGCGTCGCGGCCTCGCGGCTTGCGCTTGGCGGCGATGTCGGAAGCACTAGACCCAAATGTTAGGAAATTGTTCCTGCCGTTTGTCGGCTTGTCGAGATTTTTTTATCGACGAGGCAACAGCGCCACGGCGCAGTGGAAGGCGTCGGGCTCGAAAGCCCTCCCGCATCGGTTCGCGGCAGGAAGGATGGCAGGGGCGGGCGCGGCGCGCGGCGCGGTAAGCTCGGGGCCGTTTTGCGCGGGAGCCCGCATGGACATCGTTGCCCTGTTCGTCGTCGTCGTGGCCTTGTGGCTGGCCTTCAAGCTGGTCGGGTTCGTGCTGCGCACGGCGATGTGGGCGCTGGTGCTGGGCGGGCTGTACTGGCTGATCGCGCCGCTAGCGGGTTGGCCTATGCCTTTTTGAGGAGTGAGCGGAGAGGAGCGAGGAGTGAGCGGGAGGGAACGCCCGATCGCCCGCCATGCTCCCGCGCCGCGCTCCGCTGGTGCCGTCTCTCGCTTCTCGCTCCTCTCCGCTCACTCCTGAGAGCCTCCATGACCGACACGCCAGCCCCCATCCCCGCCCACTGGGTCGCCGACACCCAGGACATCGGCCGCCTGGTGCGGGCGGTGTACGAATGCATTTCCGGCCCGGCTGGGGCGCCGCGCGACTGGGCGCGGTTCCGCTACCTGATGCATCCGCGCGCGCTGAGCCTGCGCACCGTGGTCGAGGCCGACGGTTCGACCCGGGCGGTGGTGTTCGATGTCGAGCAGTACATCGCCGATGTCGCGCCCTTGTTCGCCGACAACGATTTCTTCGAGGTCGAGACCGACCAGCGGATCGAGCGCTTCGGCCAGATCGCGCACGTGTGGAGCAAGTACGACGCGCGCCCGGCGCCGGGTTCGCCGGTGCTGCTCAAGCGCGGCGCCAACAGCATCCAGGTCTGCCACGAGCACGGGCGTTGGTGGGTGGTCTGCACGGTGTGGGACAACGAGCGCGAGGGGCTGGCGTTCGATCTGTTCTGAGGGCGGGAGAGAGGCTCGAAGCGCCGCGGCAGTGCGCCGTTCCTTCTCCCGCTTGCGGGAGAAGGTGCCCCGAAGAGCCCGCCCCTGCGAAAGCAGGGGGGCGGAGGAGGGCGCGCCAACCTAGCGCATCCGGCAACACATAAGCGCCGATTCCTCCCCAATCGCGCGCTGGATTCCGCCGTCGCCCGGCCCCAGATCGGAACCATCCCTTCCGGAGCGCCGACCCCCGCATGCTGCCGTATTCCGTCCTCGATCTCGCGCCCGTCTGCCAGGGCAGCGACACCCGCCAGGCCTTCGCCAACAGCCTCGACCTCGCCCGCCACGCCGAAGCGCTGGGCTACACCCGCTACTGGCTGGCCGAACACCACAACATGCCCGGCATCGCCAGCGCCGCGACCGCGGTGCTGATCGGACATATCGCCGGCGGCACGTCCCGCATCCGCGTCGGCGCCGGCGGGATCATGCTGCCCAACCACGCGCCGCTGCAGGTGGCCGAGCAGTTCGGCACGCTGGCCTCGCTGTATCCCGGCCGCATCGATCTCGGCCTGGGCCGCGCGCCCGGCACCGATCACGCCACCGCGCGCGCGCTGCGCCGCTACTACGACGGCGCCGACAGCTTCCCGCAGGACGTGGCCGAGCTGCTGCATTACTTCGAACCGGCGCAGCCGCAGCAGGCGGTGCGCGCGGTGCCCGGCGCCGGGCTGGACGTGCCGGTATGGCTGCTGGGATCGAGCCTGTTCAGCGCGCGCCTGTCGGCGGCGATGGGCCTGCCGTTCGCGTTCGCCTCGCATTTCGCCCCGGACGCGATGGACGAGGCGCTGACCCTCTACCGCCGCGACTTCCAGCCGTCCGCACGGCTGCAGGCGCCGCACGCGATGCTGGCCTTGAACGTGGTCGCCGCGGCGGATAGCGCGCAGGCCCGGCGCCTGTTCACCACCCAGCAGCAGGCCTTCGTCAACCTGCGCCGCGGCCGGCCGGGGCTGATCCCGCCGCCGATCGACGACATCGAAAGCTTCTGGACGCCGTTGGAGAAAGCCGGCGTGGCCCAGGCCCTGGCCTGCGCGGTGGTCGGCGATCCGGGCGAAGTCGCCGAGGGCATCGCCGCCTTCGTCGCCCGCCACCGGCCGGACGAATTGATGGTGACGGCGAACATCTTCGAGCACGCCGCGCGGCTGCGCTCGTTCGAACTGGCGGCGCAGGCGCTCGAGTCGCTGCGCTGAGGCGTCGCGCGCCGAGGCCCGGCGCGGGCCCGGCGCGCGTTCGCGCCGGACCGCGCGCGCTCAGCGCGCTTCCAGGCCGAGCAGTTCCACTTCGAACACGAGCGAGGCGTCCGGCGGGATCGCGCCGCCGCCGGCGCCGTCCTTGCCGTAGGCCAGGTCCGGCGGAACCATCAGCACCCGCTTGCCGCCCACGCGCATGCCGGCGACGCCGTCGTCCCAGCCGCGGATCACCCGGCCCGCGCCGAGCAGGAAACTGAAAGGCCGGCCGTTGCGGTCGTAGGAACTGTCGAACTTGCTGCCGCGCTTGTTCGGCGCGGTCTCGTCGTAGAACCAGCCGGTGTACTGCACGATCGCTTCCTGGCCCGGCTGCGCGACCGCGCCGGTGCCGACGCGCTGGTCGATCATTTCGAACTGGGCGATGCGGCCGTGCATCACCTTCGGCGCGGCCGCGGCCTGCTCCTGCTCGGCCGGGCGCTGGCAGCCGGCCAGCATCGGCGCGGCGGCCGCCAGCAGCAGCGCCAGCGGCAACGCGCGCAGGGCGGCGGACGCGGCGGAGCGGGACGCGACAGGGCGGGACACGGCGGAGCGGGACGCTGCGGGCACGGACGACCTCGGACGGGTAGGCGAAAGGGCCCACAGCTTACCGTCCGCGCCGCGCGCCCGCCTTGCGCCGCGCTCAGGCCTGCGGGATGCGCCGCTCGTACTCCGCGTCCAGGCGGCTGTGGCTGCGCCAGAAACCTTCGGGTTCGCGCTGCGACAGCACGTCGATCAGCAGGCCCAGGTGCGCGTGCCAGCCGCCGCTGACGCTGACCAGGCCGCTGCGGTTGGACAGGTGGCGGTGGTGCACGACCAGCCGCACCTGTTCGCCTTGCTCGCTCAGTTCGAAGCTCACCTCGGATTTGCTGCCGGCGTCTTCGTTCCAGGTGTAGCGCAGCAGGCGCGGCGGCTCGATCGCGGTGATGCGGCCGCGCAAGGTGTTGACGCAGTCGCTGGCGTACTTGGCCGGCGGCGGATCGTCGTTGCGGGTGAGGCGGGCGTTGTCGAAGTTCAGCTCGACCGCGCCGCCGACGCGCAGGTCCATCTCGCCGGCGGCGAGCCAGTGCCGGCGCTTGTCGGATTCGGTGAGATAGGCCCAGACGCGCTCGATCGGGCCGGGCAGGACGCGTTCGATGCGGACGGAATCGGCGGCGGTGAGGACGCCGTAGGCGTCGTTGGCGGGCAGGTTCATGGCGGTCTCCGGGGAGGCGTGGCGGGTCAGGGACGCGGCTTGCGCCGCGATGGGCGGGGCGGTTCGGCGGACGCGGCGGATGTCGGCGCTGCCGGCGCGGGTGCACGGCGGCTGGCGTCGTCTTCGGCGCGCAGCAGCGCTTCCAGGTCGTCCAGGCGCTGGTTCCAGAAGCGTTCGTAATGGCGCAGCCACTCGAAGCCGCCGTACAGCGGCTGCGCGTCGAGGCGGCAGACGTGGATGCGCCCGCGCACCTCGCGCCGCACCAGCCCGGCGCGTTCCAGCGCCTTGATGTGCTTGGAGGCGGCGGCGAGGGTCATGGCGTAGGGCTCGGCGAGTTCGCCGACCTTGCGTTCGCCGTCGGCGAGCTGGCGCAGCATCGCCCGGCGGGTGGGGTCGGCGAGGGCCTGGAAGACGGCGTCGAGCCGTTGGGAGTCATGTTCAACCATGTGGTTGAATATCCGCCCGGGGCGGGCGACTGTCAACCGATTGGTAAAATATTCGGGTGCGGGCCGACGGACGGTATCGGGCGATGCCGGGGCGTGGCGTCGCAGGCGCGGTGTCGCGGTCGCGGCTCGCGCCGCTCCTACAGGGGCTCATGCGGGTTCGCTTCCGACGGTAGGAGCGGCGCGAGCCGCGACCGCGGCAATGGCGCTACGACGCCACCTGCTGTCCCGGCGGGCGCTGCGCGCCGACGAATGAAGCCACCCAACTTGTCATTTCGGAGGACGCCGGAATGACGGGGTATGGACGTGCGGGGTGATGGGGGCGGCCTGCGAGGCGAGGTGCTAGGCGTACGAAGCCTGGGCGCGCGCAGCCTTGGGGCCGGCGCGCCTCGCCGCCGGCGCTACGAAGACGCCACCAGGCTCGCGCCGAACTCGCGCATCGCCTTCGCGGTGGCCGCATCGGCCGGAAAGAACGATTCGATCGCCAGTTCCGCCAGGGTCACGTCCATCGGCGTGCCGAACACCGTGGTGGTGCTGATGAAGGACAGTTCGCCGAACGGCGTGCGCATGCGGCACGGCACCGCGACGTGGGCGGCGCCGGTGAGTTCGGCCGGGTCGTACTCGGCGGAATCGTGGCCGGGCGGCGGCGGATACGCCTGCAGTTCGGCGTACAGCGCTTCCAGCACCGGGTCGCCGCTGGTTTCGATCTGGTGGCGCAGCCGGTGCAGGATGTGCGCGCGCCATTCGCCGAAGTTGAGGATGTCCGGCGCCATGCCTTCGGGGTGCAGCGCCGCGCGCAGCACGTTGGCCGGGCGCGCGAGCAGGTGGTCGGCGACGCCGGCCAGCATCGGGGCCAGCGCGCGGTTGTGCTGGATCAGGTTCCAGTGCCGGTCCACCGCCAGCGCCGGGTGCGGTTCGTGCGCGTACAACACCAGTTCGACCGCGGCGTAGGCCTCGCGCATCGCCGGATGGTCGAGCGGGCGTTCGGCGTACATCGGCGCCAGTCCGGCCGCGGTCATCAAGGCATTGCGCTCGCGCAGCGGCACGTCCAGGCGGTCGGCCAGGCGCAGCAGCATGGCCCGGCTCGGCAGCGAGCGCCCGGTCTCGATGAAGCTGACGTGGCGGGTGGAGATCTCGGCCATCTCGGCCAGATCGAATTGGGTCAGGCGGCGGCGCTGGCGCCATTGGCGCAGCAGCTCGCCCACGGGGCGCGAGTCGTTCATGCGGCCACCTTAGCCCAGCGCCGCCGGCGCCGGCATTACCTGGCGGGTAATCGACCCGCCGCGCGCGCAGCGGTGTGATGGCGGCGAACGAAGACGAACCCACACCACAGGAGAACGACCATGGCCATCGCCGCCCATCCCCGACCCGCCCAGTTCCTGCGCCGCGTGGTGCAGGCCGATCTGCTCGTCTCCGGCGCCGCCGGCGTGTTGCAGCTGGCGGCCGCCGAACCGCTGGCGCGCGCGACCGCGATCGACGCCGACTGGCTGCGCGGCGCCGGCCTGGTGCTGATGGGCTGGATCGCCTTCCTCGGCTGGACCCTGACCCGGCGCGCGATCGCCGCGCCGCTGGCGTGGACGCTGATCGGCTTCAACGTCGCCTGGGTCGCCGCGTCGTTGCTGGTGTGGTTGCAGGGCGCGATCGCGCCGAACCCGCTCGGCGTGGCCTTCGTGCTCGCGCAGGCGGCGGTGGTGGCGGTGTTCGCCGAACTGCAGTATTTCGGCCTGCGCCGGCAGCAGCGCGGCTGAGGCGGCGATGCGCTCGATCCGGACGAGCCCGGGCGCGCGCGCCGCTTCGCCGGTCGCGGCGCCGGTCGCGCCGCGCAACCTGCCGGCGCGCTGCGCCTGGTGTCCGGATCTGATCGGCTGCCGGGTGCCGGCGCCCGTCGCGGGGGTGGTCGGGACGCCGCGCTGCGATACGCGCGGCGGGCCTCGGATCGTCGCGGTGTAAGCCGTTCCCGCTGCGGTGAACGCGGCCGAAGCCCCTGTAGGAGCGGCGCGAGCCGCGACCGCGACAACGCAACCGCGCCGAAGCTTGCGTCGTAGCCGTGTTGTCGCGGCTCGCGCCGCTCCTACCGTCGTGCCGCGCGACTGCGCGGGCGATGACGCGAACCGGGCGCCTTTCAGCCGGCAGGCGGGGCGTACGAGACCTCGACGATGGCGAAACGCGCCGGCCCCGCCGGCAGCACCGCCTCGAACTCGTCGTCGACGCGACGCTTGAGCATGGCCCGCGCCAGGGGCGAATCGATGCTGATATGGCCGAGCCTGGCATCGGTCTCGTCCGGCCCGACGATGCGGTAGCGCGCCAGCTCGCCGCTGGCGACGTCCTCGACCTCGACCCAGGCGCCGAAGAACACCGATTGCGGATCGCTCGGCGTGGATTCGATCACCCGCAACAGCGGCAGGCGCTTGCTCAGGTAGCGCACGCGCCGGTCGATCTCGGCCAACTGCTTCTTGCGGTAGGTGTATTCCGCGTTCTCGGAGCGGTCGCCCTCGGCAGCGGCGGCGGCCAGCGCCTTGACCACCTCGGGGCGGCGCACCCGCCACAGTTCGTCGAGCTCATGTTTCAGGCGCGCGTGGCCCTCGCGGGTGATCAGCGCGGTGCTGTGTTCGGCGGGCGGGCGCCAACGGCCCATGATGGCGGTACTCGCGACAGCGGGGCCGACGTTATCGCAGAGGCCGCGGCGCGGTTCAAGCAAATCGAGGTGAAGATCGGTTTACCCCCTGTAGGAGCGGCGCGAGCCGCGACTGCGATAACCCAACTGCGGCGCAAGTTTCGGCGCAGTCGAGGCGTCGCGGTCGCGGCTCGCGCCGCTCCTACAGGGAGATGCGACGCCGCGCGGTTACGGCGCGCGCTTGAGGCTGTAGTTGAGCTGCGACTCGATCGGCTTGCCCTCGGTGTCGAGCATGCGTATCTCGTCCTTGGACGCGATTTCGAACAGACGGTCGTCGTCGCTCTTGCTGTTCGGGTCCAGGCGCACGCGCTTGCCGTTCTCTTCCGCGGTCCAGGTGCCGTCGCCCTTGAAGTTGCCGTCCTTCTTGCCCTGGTAGCTCTCGCTGAGGGCGTAGCTGCCGTCGGCCTTGAGTTCGAGCTTGGTGTCGATACCGCTGCAGTCGGCGCAGGGCAGGGTGCCGCTGAAAGTGCCGGCGAAGGCGGCGGCGTCGAACGCGGCCGGGGCGGCGTCGGCGGCGGGGGCCGGCGCGGGTTCGGCGGGCGCGGCCGGTTCGGCGGCCTTGGGCGTTTCGGCCGGCGCGGCGGCGGGCGTCTCGCCGGGTTTGTTGCAGGCGCTCAACGCGAGCGCGGCGAGGCAGGCGAGGGCGAGCAGTTTGCGATTCACATGAAGCTCCTGTGCTGGGTACGGGTTTGAAAGCGAGGAGTGAGCGTAGAGGAGCGAGGAGCGAGCGAAAGCGAGCCTTTTCTCACTCCTCGCTCCTCCACGCTCACTCCTGGCTCGTGCTCGTCAGCGCTTGCCGCCGAAAATGCCGCCGAGCAGGCCGCGCAGGATCTGCCGGCCGACTTGGGTGCCGACGGTGCGCGCGGTCTGCTTGGCCATGGTCTCGACCATGCCCTGGCGGCGCTTGGTGCCGAACACCGCGTCCTTGACCGCCTGGCCGAAGCCGCCTTCCTCTTGGTCGTCCTGCTCGCGGGTCTTGGCCGGCGGCGCCTTGGCCTGCTCGGCCGCGGTTTCGGCGCGCTTGGCCAGCATCTCGGCGGCCGATTCGCGGTTGACCTGGGTGTCGTACTTGCCGCCGATCGGGCTGCCGGCGCGGACCTGGGCGCGCTCGGCCTCGGTGATCGCGCCCATGCGGCAGCGCGGCGGCGCCACCAGGGTGCGTTCGACCGGCATCGGCACGCCCTTGTCCTGCAGTGTCGAGACCAGGGCCTCGCCCGTGCCGAGCTTGGAAATGGCCTCGGCCACGTTCAGCGCCGGATTCGGCACGAAGGTTTCCGCGGCGGTGCGCACGGCTTTCTGATCGCGCGGCGTGAACGCGCGCAGCGCGTGCTGCACGCGGTTGCCGAGTTGGCCGAGGATGTTGTCGGGGATGTCGTCGGGGAACTGCGAGCAGAAGTACACGCCCACGCCCTTGGAGCGGATGATCCGCACCACCTGCTCGACGCGTTGCTGCAGCGCCGCGGGGGCGTCGTCGAACAGCAGGTGGGCCTCGTCGAACACGAACACCAGCTTGGGCCGGTCCAGGTCGCCGACTTCGGGCAGTTGCTCGAACAGCTCCGACAGCAGCCACAGCAGGAAGCTCGAATACAGGCGCGGCTTGAGGATCAGCGAATCGGCGGCGAGCACGTTGACCACGCCGTGGCCGTTGGGGGTGGTGCGCATCAGGTCGGCCAGCTCCAGCGCCGGCTCGCCGAAGAAATGATCGCCGCCGTCCTGCTCCAGGCGCAGCAGCGAGCGCTGGATCGCGCCGACCGACTGCGCGCTGACCAGGCCGTAGCTGGTGGAGATGTCCTTGCGCTCGTCGGCGACCAGGCCGAGCAGGGCGCGCAGGTCGGCCAGGTCGAGCAGCAGCAGGCCGCGGTCGTCGGCGAGCTTGAACACGATGTCGAGCACGCCGGACTGGGTGTCGTTGAGTTCGAGGATGCGCGCCAGCAGGGTCGGGCCCATCTCGCTGACGGTGGTGCGCACCGGGTGGCCGAGCTTGCCGAACAGGTCCCAGAACACCACCGGATTGGCCTGCGGGGCCCAGTCGGCGACGCCGATCTCGCCCAGCCGCGCCTGCAGCTTGTCGTTGCCGGCACCGGCGACCGCGAGGCCGGCGACGTCGCCCTTCACGTCGGCCAGGAACACCGGCACGCCTTGGCGCGAGAAGCCTTCGGCCAGGGTCATCAGGGTCACCGTCTTGCCGGTGCCGGTAGCGCCGGCGACCAGCCCGTGGCGGTTGCCGAGCTTGGTGTGCAGGAACACCTGCCCGCTGTCGGGCGTGGTCACGGCCTTGCCGATCAGGATGTCGTTCTGGGTATCGCCGGGGGTCGGGGCCATGTCCGTTTCCGTGGTTCGGGGGAATGCTTGGGGAAAACGCGAAGGCCGATTCTAGCGGCTGGCGTGTGGGGTTCGTGAAGCGGGGCGGGGAGGCATGCCGCGCGCGTTGTCGCTCGCGCAGTTTTTGATTGGGCCGGTTTCGGATCCGGATCCGGCGACGGAAACGGCGCGGGCTGCAGCGAATCAACGCAGTCGCGTCGTAATCCCAGATACCCCGTCGTTCCGGCGAAAGCCGGAATCCATTTTGATCTTGCCTGTGCCGTTGCCTGTGCTCGCCCCAAGCCCGAAGCCGTAGTTCCGCAGCCCCGGAGGGCGTGCGCATGGATGCGCACGAGCGGCGCAAGCCGCGACCGCGCCATCGCGGCGATTGCGAAAGTTTCATCGTAGTTGAGTCGGCGCGGTCGCGGCTCGCGCCGCTCCTACAGTCGGATACGCACCCTCATAACCGTCATTCCGGCGAAAGCCGGAACCCATGTTGACGTTGCTGCTGCTTCCGCCGTTACCGATGCGTCGCGCGACGACAAGCCACCATCCAAAGCTTTCGTCCGCAAGCGGCCGAGCTACTTTCTTTTGTCAGCGCGACAAAAGAAAGTAGCCAAAGAAAAACGCTTGTTTAAGGTCACAAGCCACTAAGTCCAGCACCTTGCGCGGGGATGCGCCGTAAGGGGCATCCTGCCCCTACGGCGCACGCGCGCATCCATGCGCGCGCCCTCCGGGTCTGCGGGGCGGGGGCTTCGCGTGGGGTTGCGTCAAAGCGCAAGGGCAACGGCGGTATCAACGGCAACGGCTGCGACGGAATGGATTCGGCTTTGATTGCGATGACGGGGCAACGGGCGCCAACGCCCGCGAAGCGCGGCAGCCGGGATTTCGGCGAAGCATGGCCGGATGAGACGCCGCGGTCGCGCGCGTGCCCGATTCGTATGAACTTCGGCCTGCCGGCCCAGTCCAATCCGCTTCATCCCGCGGCCCGCGGCGCAAGCGCCGCCCGCCGCCGGCCCGGTCGGGAAAACCCGCTTGTGGTCACGGTCCTTGCCGGGCCCGGACCCGCGCCGTTACCCTGACCCCCCGCAAAAAGGACCTGCTGCACGCCTCATGCCCGCATATTCACGTTCCGCCCGCGCCATGCGCGTCCCGGCAGGCTTCCGTGCGGCGGTCGCGCCGCTGGCCGCCGCGCTCGCGCTGTGCAGTCTCTCGCCGCAGGCCGCGGCGCTGTCCAAGCGCGACCAGGCCGCGGTCGACGCGCTGACCCAGCGCATGCAGTCGGCCGAAACCCGCTACCAGTCGGCCTTGGTCAAGATCCGCAACGCCGACCCGACCGGCCGCCAGGACAGCGACGCCGCGCTGGAGGACATGGAGGACGTGATCGCCGCCTGCCTCAAGCAGAAGGGCTGCGCGCCGACCACCATGCTGGCCGGCTACAAGCGCCTGCTCAAGGCCAACGCCGACTCGGTCGCCAACACCGACGAGGACGCCGAGGACGCCGGCCAGCTCGACAGCGACGGCCTCGCCGCCGACGTGCCCGAGGCCGCGCGCGCCGCGGCGCTGCTCAGCGACGACGGCCAGCGCTTCGTCAAGATGGTGCAGTACAACCCGGCGGTGCAGGCCGGCATCCGCCGCTGGCTGACCGACCTGCGCGGCCCGCTGATGCAGAGCTACGACAACTATCAGTACATGCGCCAGCTGATGTGGCCGGAGTTCCAGCGCGCGGGCCTGCCCGAGGCGCTGCTGTTCGGGATCATGGCCAAGGAATCCAACGGCCGCGTGCACTCGACCTCGCGCGTCGGCGCCGCCGGCCCGCTGCAGTTCATGTTCGCCACCGGCAAGCGCTTCGGCCTCGGCGACGACGGCTCGGGCTTCGACACCCGCTACGACCCCAAGCAGTCCGCGCAGGCCGCGGCCGAGTACTTGAACGAGCGCCTGGGCCAGCTCAACAACTCCATCGAGATGTCGCTGGCCGCCTACAACGGCGGCGAGGGCCGCGCGCTGCGGATCAACAACGCCTCCGGCGGGCGCAACTTCTGGGACGAGTCGGTCTACAACCAGTTCCCGGCCGAGACCCGCGACTACGTGCCGATGGTGGTCGCCGCCGCGTGGCTGTTCCTGCACCCGCGCGAGTACGGGCTGAACTTCGCCAAGGTCGACAACAAGCTGGCCCAGCTGCGCCTGAGCAAGTCCAGCTCGATCTACGAGCTGACCATCTGCATGGGCGGCGCCGGCAGCCGCGACGGTTACATGCGCGCGCTGCGCAACCTCAATCCGCGCTACCAGGCCGACAGCTACCTGTCCGCCGGCACCACGCTCAACGCCACCACCCGCATGGTGAGCCTGTACAACCGCTGGTGCACCCAGGGCAAGCGCGCCGAACTCGCCCGTACCTTGGTCGCCAGCGATGCCAGCAGCGCGATCGTGCGCACCGGCCCGCTGACCGTGCTGCCGGCGCAGAGCGCGGGCGAGGACGGAACGCTCGCGTTCGCCGGAACCAGCGCCGCCGGCGTGCCGGTCACCGTCGCCACCGGCCGTCCCGCGCCGGCGCCGAAGGCCGAGCCGAAGAAGAAGGCGACGCCGAAGGACTACAAGATCCAGCGCGGCGACACCCTGACCGAGGTGGCCAAGAAGTTCTCCTGCGACACCCGCGCGCTGGCCAAGGCCAACGGGCTGAAGGCGCCGCGCTATGCGGTCAAGCCGGGCCAGCGGATCAAGCTGAGCGGTTGCGGCGACTGAGCGCAGCGAGGGCATGGACGCAGCGCAGCCCCACGACGAGGCGCCGCCGGCGGACGCTGCGGCGCCGGCGATGCGCGACCTGTCGCCGCGCGCGCAGCGCAATTGGGGGCGCGTCGCCCTGGCCTGGCAAACGCTGGGCTGGGTGCTGCTGGTACTGATCTTGCTGATGGTGGCGTCGCAGCTGAGCCATGGCATGGCGGCGGCGATCGTATTGGTGCTGGTGCCGGCCTATCTGAGCGCGATACTGGTGCATGAAAGCGGGCACTGGATCGCCGCGCGCCGCTGCGCGATGGCGGTGGCCAATGTCGGCATCGGCCCGTTGGAGTTGCAACCGCGCCGGCGCGGGTTGCGCGTACGCCTGCGCTCGCGGCGCGGGCAGCAACGCGATTACGGCGGTTGGGTGCTGGCCTATCCCGACCCGCGCCGCGATTTGCGCGGCGACGCGATCGCCTTGGCGTGGGGCGGCTGCGCCGCCAACCTGGCCGTCGCAGCCGTCTGCGCAGCGGTCGCGCTGCTGTGGCAGGACGCTTTCGGCCGGACGGTCGCGCTGTTGCTGGCGACGATGCACGGCCTCGTCGGCGCGCTGAACCTGTTGCCATATCCGGTCGGCGGACATTCGCCCAGCGACGGCCTGACCTTGTGGCGGCTGCGCCGCAACCGCTACGAAGATTTGCCCGGCGCCAGCGTCAAGCGGTTTTTCGGGCATCTGTCGATGGGGCTGGACCCGAACGACTTGCCGCCGGAACTGTTGCGGCGCATGGCCGCCGAGGACGAGCCGATGCCGTTGCTGCTGGATTGGCTGGCATTCGCCATCGCCCTGGACCGCAACGACGAAGCCGCCGCGGGCGCGCTGCGCCAGCGCTTGCGCGAGCGGGTGGAGGCGTGCCCGCAACCGCTGCGCGAGTCGCTGGCCGACCTGCTGGCCTTGTGCGAACTGCATTGGGCGTTCCACCGCGCCCTGTGGCATCGCGGCGGGGCGGCCGCGGCCGAACTGGAATTGCTCAACCCGCGCGCGCGCTGGCTGTGGCCGCTGCCGCACCTGGCTCCGCGCGTGCGCGCCTTGGCCGCCGCCCTGCGCGGCGATGCCGCTCGCGCGCGTCACTGGCTGGAGCGCTCGCGGCGTTATGCCGAGAACGACCCGACCCCGGGCCTGGCCGCGTACGAAGCGGGGTTGCGCGAGCGCGTCGCGGCCTTGATCGATACGCCGCCAAGGACAGGGAGCCAGGCCGCATGAGCGAACGCGGAATCGAGCAGGCGCGCGGCTGGGGCGCGGCCGTGGCGGTATCGGCTGCGCTGGCCATCGTCGGCGCCTATGCCGGCGGCGCGGCGATCTGGTTGCACTACGCGTTCAAGCCCGCGACCACTTTGCTGATCGCTGCGATGGTCTGGCGCCTGGGCGCCGCGGCCGACACGCGCTACCGCCGCGCGATCTTCGCCGGCCTGTTGCTGTCCACCGCCGGCGACGTCTTCCTGATGCTGCCCGGCGACTGGTTCGTGTTCGGCCTGGCCTCGTTCCTGTGCGCGCATGTGGCCTATCTGGTCGGCCTGTGCAAGCGCGCGCGGCCGTTCGCGGCGGCGTGGCCGTTCCTGGCCTACGCGATCCTGGCCGGCGCGGTGCTGGCGGTGCTGTGGCCGGACTTGCCGGGCGCGTTGCGCATTCCCGTGGTGGTCTACGTCGCGGTGCTTGCGGCGATGGCCGCGCAGGCCGCGGCGGTGTGGCGACGGCGCGCGGACGCGGCCGGCGTCGCGGCGGCGATCGGCGGCGCCTGTTTCGTGTTCTCGGATGCGACCCTCGCCATCGACCGCTTCGCCGCGCCGTTCGCCGCGGCGCAGGCGCTGGTGCTGGCGAGCTACTGGGCCGCGCAGTGGTGGATCGGGCGTTCGGCGACGCTGGCGCGGAGCTGATCGCGAGCGCGCGCTGGCGCAAAGCGTCAGTACGGCAGCGACCAGCGACAGGCGGCGCAACCTAACCTACCGTCATTCCCGCGAATGCGGGAATCCAGGGCCTCGCCGCGACATGACGCTGAAGTCTCTGGATTCCCGCCTTCGCGGGAATGACGATAGGTAGCCTGCGCGGAGCGCTCGCTCGGCGCGAGTGACGAATCGAATCTGCGCGAAGCGTGCTCGACGCGACCCGCGCCGAGCACGCTTCGCGGCTGGCATACTTGCCGCCCGCTTCCGCACAGGATGTGCGCCCCGACAAGGATCGTCGCAAGCCGCCTATCGCACCTCTCCTTTTTTCGCACCCGCACTGCAGGCCGCGCCAGCGCCGCGGCTGCGCGCCCTGTTTTTTCCATCGCGTCCCAAGGACCTCACGGATGACCGACACCCCCGCCTACGAAGTGCTCACCGCCGCCGCCGTCGAAACCGAATTCAAGGTCTCCGGCGGCATCGAATACCCCTACCGCGAGTTCGCCGGCGAGCAGGAGCAGCGCGTCTATCGCGGCGGCCTCAAGCTCGCCGGCGACTGGCGCAGCGAGCCGGGCGTGGACTGGAATCCCTACAACGTGATCGTCGACGGCGACCTGGAGATCGACGGGCAATTGCTCTGGAACGATTTCGGCGGCGGCTGCTACCTGCTGGTCACCGGCGACCTCAAGGCGCGCAACGTGGTGCTGCAGGGCTGCCCGAACGTGACCGTCCTGGGCCAACTGATCGTCGAAGGCGCGGTCGCCGGCCGCTACGGCGACGACGGCGGCGTGCTCAACGTCGGCGGCCGCACCCGCGCGGCGCTGGTGTTGGCGACCAGCTATTTCCGCATGTCGTTCGGGCCGGCGGTCGAGGCGGTGCTGATCGCCGCGCCGCTGGATGTCGATATGGACGTGGACTTCGAACCCGAGGACCTGCCGCGCCTGGTGCGGCCGGAGTTCCTCGACGAGGACGGCGAAGCCGACGAGGGCGCGATGTTCAAGGCGCTGGCGCAGGGCCTGCCGGTGTTGCGCGAGGATCTGCCGGCGGGCGCGCGCGCGGCCGCGGCCTGAGCGCGCGCGGCCGACGGACCCGGCCCGCGCCGTCTTCGGCGGCGGGTCCGGTCCGACCTCGTCGGTTGCTTACGCCGGGACGGCCGGCGGCGCCTTCAGGCGGCCGGCCTTTCAGACGGCAGAGCTTTCAGGCGGCGGGTCCGGCCGGCGTTTCGCCGGTCTTCTCCGCCGGAGCGGCCGGCTCGGGCGACGACAGCGCCTCGCGCGCCTTGCGCCACCAGCCGCCGGCGGCCTCGCCGGCCTGGCCGACGCCTTTTTGCAGCGATTCGCCCATCGGCTTGAGCGCCTGTTCGTCGGCGAGGCGGGTGGCCGCGCGCATCGCCTCGGGGCCGTGCGCCTTGACCGCGTCCCAGGCCAGGGTGGTCACCAGCCGCGGCATGAAGGCGAAGGAGTCGACGTCGCCGCCCTTGGCTTCGGCCTGGGCGATGAATCCGGCCAGTTCCTTGCGCACGCCGCCGGGCACGCTCGGGTCCTCGCTCAGGCGCTTGAGCGCGATCAGCGCGTCGCGGGTGCGGCCTTCCTGCACCGCCACGCCGGCGCCGGCGATCTTGCCCAGCCACGGCGCGCGCAGCATCTGGCCGAGCGCGTCGGCGTGGATCTGGACGCGGTCCCAGCGCTTCTCGCTGACCGCCAGGTAGCCCAGGCCCAGGTGCAGGGCCATCATCTGCCCGGCCGGGCCCTTGCTGAATTCGCCGTCGGTCTGGTTCTGCGCGGCCCAGACCCGTTCGCTCTCGGCCTGCGCCAGTTGCGGCCATTCCAGCCGCTGGAACGCGACCGAGCGCAGCGAGGCCGCGGCGAGGTCGTCGAAGGCGGCGCAGTCCTGCGCTTCGACGATGTCGGTTTCGGCCACCGCGATCGTGGTCTTGTCGGCGCCGAGCGCGGCATAGGCCAGCAGCAGGTGGGCGATGCACAGGTCGGCGGGGCCGAACTGCGGCAGTTCGGACGGCGCCACGCCGGCCTTGTCGCTGAACTGCGCGCCGAAACGATAGGCCTGCAGCGCCGCCGGCAGGCCGCTCTCGGAGACGCGGCGGTACTGGGTGTAGGCGAGGCCGTCGCGCAGGCCGGCGAGTTGTTCGGCTTCGGTCTTGGCGCCGCAGGCGGCCACGAGGAGGGCGAGTGCGGCAACAGCGAAGCAGCGTCCGGTGCGGGTCATGCGTATCCCCTCCGTGGGGCTTGATGGTCTAGCTGTAGGAGCGGCGCAAGCCGCGACCGCGAAACCACGCTTGCGTCGTATCTGCGCTATCGCGGTCGCGGCTTGCGCCGCTCCTACAGGGGCTTTCAGCGGGTACGACGGGCCAGCGGCTGGCCCAGGCGCACGGCGGTCTCGGCCTGCAGCGCGGCGTCCAGCGTCGCTACGCCGGGCGGCAGCAGCACGATCACGGTCGAGCCGTAATTGAACCGGGCCATTTCCTCGAAGCGCTTGAGGACGATGCCCTTGCCGCGGTAGTCCTTGGTGGTGACGCGGTCGCCGTAGGCGGGAATCTCGATCCCGCTCCACACCGTTTCCACGCCCGACACCAGCAGCGCGCCGACCATCACCAGCGCCATCGGCCCGAAGTCGGCATCGAAATGGCAGACCAGGCGCTCGTTGCGCGCGAACAGCCGCGGCACGTTGCGCACCGCGTCGGGGCCGACGCTGAAAAGCCGGCCGGGCACGTGCACGGTCTCGCGCAGGGTGCCGGTCCAGGGCATGTGCACGCGGTGGTAGTCGCGCGGCGACAGGTACACGGTGGCGTAGTCGCCGTCGCGGAACGGCGCGGCCGCGGCTTCGTCGCCGCCGAGCAGTTCCAACGCGGTGAACGAGCGGCCCTTGGCCTGGAAGATCTCGCCGGCGCGGATCGGCCCGCACTGGCTGATGCGGCCGTCGGCCGGCATCAGCAGGGTGCGCGCGTCGCCTTGCGCGCGGCGCGCGCCCGGCTTGAGCGCGCGGGTGAAGAAGGCGTTGAAGGTCGGATAGGCGCGCGGATCGGGATTGGCCGCCTCGCTGAGGTCGACGCCGAACTTCTCGGTCACCGTGTCGATCAGCCAGCGGCTCACCCGCGGGTCGGGCGAGTAGGCCAGGGTCCGCGCCAGGCCCGACAGGAAGCGGTGCGGCAGCGCATAGGTCAGGGTGGTGACGAGGCTCACGGCGAGGCCTCCGTCAGCGCGGCCATGTCGCGCGCGATCGCGTTGGGATCGAACGGCGGCCGCACCAGCCCGGCCATGCGCCCCTGCGGGTCGAGCACGGCCATGCTGGCGCTGTGGTCCATCGAATACTGGTTGGCCGGCGCGCCGGGCGGGGCCGGGACCTTGGCGAACACCATGCTCAGCGACTTGGCGAAGTTCTCCAGCGCCGGCACGTCGGCGGTCGCGGCCAGGGTGTCCTTGTGGAAGCCGTGGGCGTACTCGCCGATCTTGTCGGGACTGTCGCGCTCGGGATCGACCGAGACGAACAGCACCCGCGGGCGGGTCGATTCGGGGATCGCTTCCCAGGCCTTCTGCGCCACCGACATCTGCGCCAGGGTGGTCGGGCACACGTCCGGGCAGTGGGTGAAGCCGAGGAAGACCAGGGTCCAGTGGCCCTTGAGCTCGCCCGGGATCAGCGGGGTGCCGTCGGACTGGCGCAGCGAGAACGCGGGCAGGGTGCGCGGCGGGTCGAACAGGCGCACCGCCTGGGTCTGCGGCAGGTGCGAGCGCTTGGCGCTGCCGAAGTATTTCTGCGAGGCCCACAGGCCCAGCGCGGCGGCCAGCGCGGCCACCAGGACGATGGCGGTAGTGCGGTTGAACATGGCGGTTCCAGCGTGAATGCCCGGCCATGATACCGGGACCGGGGACCGGGGACCGGGGACCGGGGACCAGGAGCCAGCGTCGACTTCTTCGGCATCGGTTCCATCAACGTGCGCCTTTGCGCCGACGCCCGCTCCGGGTCCCCGGTCCCCGGTCCCGAACAAAAGCTATACTGCGCCCCTTGTTACGCCCTGGACCCGCCGTGCCCGCTTCCGTTTCCTTCGAACAGCTGACCCTCGTCGACCTGATCCGCTACGGGGCCAGCCGCTTCAACGCGGCCGGGCTGAGTTTCGGCCACAGCTACGACAACGCCCTGGACGAAGCCACCCAGTTGGTCCTGCACGCGCTGCACCTGCCGCACGACCTGAGCCCGGTCTACGGCCAGGGCCGGGTCACCACGGACGAGAAGGACGCGGTGCTGGCGCTGTTCCAGCGCCGCATCGACGAGCGCATCCCGGCCGCCTATCTGACCGGTGAGGCCTGGTTCGCCGGCCTGAGCTTCAAGAGCGACGCGCGCGCGCTGGTGCCGCGCTCGCCGATCGCCGAGCTGATCGAGGCCGGTTTCGAGCCCTGGCTCGGCGGCCGCGACGTGCGCCGCGCCCTGGATCTGTGCACCGGTTCGGGCTGCATCGCCATCGCCACCGGCCATTACCACCCCGAGTGGGAGGTGATCGGCGCCGACATCAACGACAAGGCGCTGTCGCTGGCGGCCGAGAACAAGCAGCGCCTGCTCGCCGACAACGTCGAGTTGCGCCAGTCCGACCTGTTCCAGGGCCTGCAGGGCGAGGTGTTCGATCTGATCGTCACCAATCCGCCGTACGTGACCGACGACGAGACCGACGCGCTGCCGCGCGAGTACTCGTTCGAGCCGGAGCTGGGTCTGCGCGCCGGCTTTGATGGCCTAGACCTGGCGCTGAAGATCCTGCGCGACGCTCCGCAGCACCTGAGCGAGCACGGCCTGCTGATCTGCGAAGTCGGCGAAGCCGAGCGCGCGCTGTGCGAGCTGCTGCCGCAGCTGCCGCTGGCCTGGGTCGAGTTCAAGGTCGGCCAGATGGGCATCTTCGTGGCCGAGCGCCACGATCTGGTCGAGCATCACGACGAGATCAAACGGCTCGCCGACGCGCGAGCCTGATCGAGTCGTAAGGATCACGCGCGTCGGCGGCTGGTGGCGCGGGGCTCGGGCCTCGCGCGGTGCCGCAAGCGACGCTGACCGAACAGCATCGCCGGCGCGGACCGGCCGTAACTCGTAAGCGCCCCGCGGCGTTTGCGCTTGTTCATCGCATCCGCCTGCGGACTCCCTGGAGATCGCCGCAGGCTCGCGCCTGCCTTCGTTGCAGCGGAAACCGGACGGGTCGGCTATGGTGGCCGGGTCGGTATGCGCGCGGAGCTGGGCTGGACGCTTCGGGTCCTGAAACCTTTGCGCAGGCTGGGCTGGACGCATCGGGGCCTGAAACCTTTGCTCAAGCTGGGCTGGACGCATCGGGTCCGAGGACGCTTGCGCGGGCCGGGCCTGGCGGCAAGTCCCGCGCAAGCGTCCTCGGACCCGATGCTTCGTCGCGGTTGCGGGTTGCAGCGATTCGAGTCCCGACCCAAGTACGTCGCTCATGCAGGGCGGGGGCGACGCTTGCGAATCGATCATTTCCGCCCGTCACGGCCGCGCCTTACCATCGATCCGCCCTTGTAGGAGCGGCGCAAGCCGCGACCGCAAACCAGCAAGCACGCCCCGCATCGACGACGAATCCGCTTCATCCACAACACACCAACCCCCGCGATCATCGCCAACGCACCACCGGCACCCACCAGGATCCCGCGCAGTGGCCAGCAACAGCTTCGGAACCCTCCTCACCGTCACCACCTTCGGCGAAAGCCACGGCCCGGCCATCGGCTGCGTCGTCGACGGCTGCCCGCCGGGCCTGGAACTGGCGCCGGAGGAGTTCCGCCACGATCTCGAACGCCGCGCCACCGGCCGCAGCCGCCACACCTCGCAGCGGCGCGAGGCCGACGAGATCGAGATCCTCAGCGGCGTCTACCAGGGCCGAACCACCGGCACTCCGATCGCCCTGCTGATCCGCAACACCGACGCGCGCAGCAAGGACTACGGCAACATCGCCGAGCAGTTCCGTCCCGGCCACGCCGATTACAGCTATTGGCAGAAGTACGGGCATCGCGATCCGCGCGGCGGCGGCCGCTCCTCGGCGCGCGAGACCACCATGCGCGTGGCCGCCGGCGTCATCGCCAAGAAGTGGCTGGCGCAGCGCTTCGGCGTGGTCGTACGCGGCTATGTGTCGCAGATCGGCACGATCGTGCCGGCCGGCTTCGATCTCGACGCGGTCGAAACCAATCCGTTCTTCTGGCCGCACGCGGCCCAGCTCGACGAGTTGGAGCGGTACATGGACGCGCTGCGCAAGTCCGGCGACTCGGTCGGCGCGCGCGTGGAGGTGATCGCCGACGGCGTGCCGCCGGGCTGGGGCGAGCCGATCTACGGCAAGCTCGACGGCGAGCTGACCGCGGCGCTGATGAGCATCAACGCGGTCAAGGGCGTGGAGATCGGCGACGGCTTCGCCAGCGTGGCGTCGAAGGGCACCGAGCATCGCGACGAACTGTTGCCCGACGGCTTCGCCAGCAACCACGCCGGCGGCATTCTCGGCGGCATCAGCACCGGCCAGCGCCTGCGCTGTTCGGCCGCGTTCAAGCCGACTTCGAGCCTGCGCCTGCCGGGGCGCAGCCTGGACATCCGCGGCAACGAGATCGAAGTGGTCACCACCGGCCGCCACGACCCGTGCGTGGGCATCCGCGCCGCGCCGATCTGCGAGGCGATGGTCGCGCTGGTGCTGATGGACCAGGCGCTGCGCCACCGCGCCCAGTGCGGCGACGTCGGCGAGGTGACGCCGCGGGTGCCGGCGCAGGCGGGGCAGGGCGATGTCTGAGCGTCCGCGCGTGTGGGTCTCGCAGCCGCTGTTCGCCGATGTGCTGGCGCGGCTGGGCGAGCATTTCGAGGTCGAGGCCACCCGCGAGGTGACCCGGCACGAACCGGCCGCGGTCAACGCGATCCTGCGCCGCATGGACGGCGCGCTGGTCACCCTCAACGATCCGATCGGCGCCGGGCAGATCGCCGGCGCGCAGCGCCTGCGCGCGATCGCCAACGTCGGCGTGGGCTACAACAACCTCGACATCGCCGCGCTCAGCGCCGCCGGCATCCTCGCCAGCAACACTCCCGACGTGCTGACCGAGACCACCGCCGATTTCGGCTTCGCCCTGATGATGGCGGCCGCGCGGCGCATGAGCGAGGCCGAGCGCTGGCTGCGCGACGGCCAATGGCAGCGTTGGAGCTTCGACAGCCTGCTCGGCGCCGATGTGCACGGCGCGACCCTGGCGATCCTCGGCATGGGCCGGATCGGCCAGGCCATCGCCCGCCGCGCGACCGGTTTCGGCATGCGCACGCTGTACCACAACCGCAGCCGCCTGCCCGCGGCGGTGGAAGCCGAATGCAAGGCGCAGTACGTCGGTTTCGACGAACTGCTGGCGCGCGCCGATCACCTGGTGCTGGTGCTGCCGTATTCGCCGCAGTCGCACCACCTCATCGACGCGGCCGCGCTGGCCAAGCTGCGGCCGCACGCGACCCTGACCAACATCGCCCGCGGCGGCATCGTCGACGAGGACGCGCTGTGCGACGCGCTGGAGCACGACCGCCTCGGCGCGGCCGGCCTGGACGTGTACGAAGGCGAGCCGCGGCTCAACCCGCGCCTGCTGCAACAGCGCCGGGTCGTGCTGACCCCGCACATCGCCAGCGGCAGCCTGGCCACGCGCCGGGCGATGGTGGCGCTGGCGGTCGACAACCTGATCGCCGCGCTCGGCTTCGGCCCGCGCGCGGGCGATCCGCCGAGCCCGATCAACGGCGGGACCCGGGACCGAGGACCAGGGACCCGGATTTAGAAGCCGACCGCAACAGCCGCTTTTCGGTCCCGGGTCCCCGGTCCCCGGTCCCGCCTCCAAAGCTCCACCCGCCGGAAATGGGTCCGGCGGTCCCCACACTCAGGTAACTCAGATCAGATGAACGCCAAGACGTCCTGCAATGTCGCCGTCGTCGGTGCCACCGGCGCGGTCGGTGAAACCATGTTGAAGGTGCTGGCCGAGCGCAAGTTCCCGATCGGCAAACTGCACGTGCTGGCGAGCGAGCGTTCGGCGGGCGAGAAAATCGAGTTCGAGGGCCAGACCCTGGTCGTGGAAGACCTGGCCGCGTTCGACCCCAAGGGCGTCGACATCGCCCTGTTCTCGGCCGGCGGCTCGGTGTCGAAGGAATACGCGCCCAAGTTCGCCGCCGCCGGCGCGGTGGTGATCGACAACTCCTCGGCCTTCCGCTACCAGGACGACGTGCCGCTGGTGGTCAGCGAGGTCAATCCCGAGGCGCTCAAGAACCGTCCGCTGGGCATCGTCGCCAATCCCAACTGCTCGACCATGCAGCTGATGGTCGCGCTGGCGCCGATCCACCGCCAGGCCAAGCTCGAGCGCATCAACATCGCCACCTACCAGTCGGTGTCCGGCACCGGCAAGCGGGCGATGGAGGAACTGGGCCGGCAGACCGCGGCGCTGCTGAGCTTCCAGGAGGCGCAGCCGGAGATCTATCCGGTGCAGATCGCCTTCAACGTGATCCCGCACGGCGGCGACTTCACCGACAACGGCTACACCACCGAGGAAATGAAGCTGGTCTGGGAGACCCGCAAGATCCTCGGCGACGACAGCATCGGCGTGAACGCGACCGTGGTGCGGGTGCCGGTGTTCTACGGCCATTCCGAGGCGGTGCACATCGAGACCCGCGACAAGCTCTCCGCGGCCGACGCGCGCGCGCTGCTGGAAAAGGCGCCGGGCCTGGTGGTGGTGGACGAGGCCAAGGGCGGCGGCTACCCGACCCCGGTGACCCACGCCTCCGGCGAGGACCCGGTGTTCGTCGGCCGCATCCGCGACGACATCTCGCACCCGCGCGGGCTGTCGCTGTGGGTGGTGGCCGACAACATCCGCAAGGGCGCGGCGACCAACGCGGTGCAGCTGGCCGAACTGGTGTGGGCCGAGCGCTGAGGTAGAGCGTCGAGGCATGAACCGGGAAATCGGGCCCCGCGGGGCCCGATTTTTTTGCGCTCGGGCAGCAGGCCCTGGGCTTTTGTGGGAGGGCCTTCAGGCCCGATGCCTTTGTTTCAGATCGCCGCGACCGGATCGAAAAGCATCGGGCCTGAAGGCCCTCCCACAAAAGCCAGCGCCTGCACCCAAGAGGATAGAGCGGCCACGCCGGCTTCCCCTCAGCCAGTCAACGGCTTAGGATGAAAACTTAACGAATGCGTTGCGCATTCAGGCCGTACCCCTTTAGAGTCGCCGCCTGACTTCGGAATGGGACCGCTCGTGAGATCAGGTTTCGCACGCACCGCCCTGGGCCTGGCGCTGGCATTGGCCAGCTCGGCGGCCTGTGCGCTGGGTCTGGGCCAGATCGAGGTCAAGTCGCGCGCCGGCCAGCCGTTGCTGGCCGAGATCCCGGTCATCGCCAGCGGCCCGGAGGAACTGGCCCAGCTGCGCGCCGGCCTGGCCTCGCCGGAAACCTTCCAGCGCATCGGCCTGGAGCCGCCGCAGGGCATCGTCACCGACCTGCGCTTCACCCTGGCGGTCGACCGCAACGGCAAGCCGATCATCCGCGTCACCAGCACCCAGCCGGTGCAGCAGCCGCTGCTGACCTTCCTGATCGAAGTCGATTGGGGCCAGGGCCGGCTGACCCGCGAATACTCGGCGTTGCTCGACGCGCCGCGCACCGCGTCCGCGCCGATGCAGCCGCCGATCCAGGCCGCCGCCGGCGCGAATCCGAACACCATCGAACGTCCGCTGGAGGCGCCGCTGCCGTTCGGCGCGCAGCCGCAGCAGACCGATCCGCTGGCGGTGGAGAACCCGGTGCCCGGCTACGATCCGGGCAACGCGATGCAGCCGTTGCCGCCGGACGCGCTGGCCGCCCAGCCCGAAGCGCCGCCGCAGGCGATCCCGGACGCCGCGCCGCCGGCCGCGCCGCCGGCGCCCGCCGAGCGGCCCAACGCCGGCCGCATCGCGCGCGAGCCGCGCCCGCAGCCGGCCGCGCCGGCCGCCATTCCCGCCGAGGGCGAAATCACCGTCGCGCGCGGCCAGACCCTGTCCGGCATCGCCGCGCAGGTCGGCGGCGCGCAGAGCCTCAACCAGACCATGATCGCGCTGCTGCGGGCCAATCCCGAGGCCTTTGTCGGCGGCAACATCAACCGCCTGCGCGCCGGCGCGGTGCTGCGCCGTCCGCCCGGCGGCGAGATGGCGGCGATCGACCCGCGCGAGGCCAACGAACTGGTCCGCGCGCAGATCCAGCAATGGCGGCAGGCGCCGCAGCAGGCGGTGCCGCAGCCGCTGACCGTCGGCGCCGACCGCGTCGCCAAGGCGCCGGTGGCGCCGGCCGCGCGCGAGCCCGGCCGGGCCAGCGATGCGCGCCTGGAAATCGTCCCGCCCGGCGCCGAGCGCGCGAAGGCCGGGGCTCAGTCCGGCATCAGCGCCGCAGGCGAGGGCCACATGATGCGAGAACAAGTGCAACAGGCCAACGAAACCATCGCGGTGCGCGAGCAGGAGCTGGCGGACCTCAAGAGCAAGGTCGCCGAGCTGGAGAAGCTCAGCACCGACCAGCAGAAGCTGATCGCGATGAAGGACAGCGAGCTGGCCGCGACCCAGCAGCGCCTGGCCGAGAACCAGGCCCGCGCCGACAGCGGCTCGCCGTTGCCGTGGATCTTCGGCGGCCTCGGCCTGCTGGCGCTGTTGGCCGGCGGCTGGGTGCTGAGCCGGCGCGAACCCAAGCGCCCGAACTTCCGCGCCGCCGCGCCGACGCCCGCGCCGTTCGTGCCGGCGCCCGCAGCCGCCGAGCCGGCTCCGGACCCGGTCGAAACGCTGCGGCGCAAGCCCGAACCGGCGCCGCTGGTCGACCCGGTCGCGCAGCTGCTCGGCCGCGACCGCGCCGAACCCGAATCGCGCGCCGTCGCCATCGCCGATAGCGACGCCGACGCCGATGCGGCGGACGCGTCCGAACAGACCGACGCGCCGCAGGCCCACGCCTTGCAGGATTTCCCTGGCGAACAGGAACCCGCGACCGTCCAGCCCGCCGCCGACCCCGTCGCGCCGCCGTCGCCGCCGCACTGGACCGCCCCGGTCAGCGAACCCAAGAGCCAGCCGCGCGTGCCGACCTGGCATTCGACCAGCGCCGGCAGCCAGCCGCGCCGCGAGGCCGGACCGGCGCCGCTGCAGCCGGTGCCGGTGGCCCCGGCCGTCGCCCCGCAGGTCGCCGCGACCCAGGCGCCGAGCGTGGAGCCGCGCGCGGATGCCGGAACCGTCGCGCCGCGCCCCGCGGCCGAACCGGCCCGGCTCGCGCCAGCTCCCATCGCGCCCGATCCCATCGCGCCCGCTCCCATCGCGCCCGATCCCAAGCCGGCCGCCGCGGTCGCGGCCTCGCCGGGCCTGGAGCGGATCGAGCTGGCCCGCGCCTACCTCGACCTCGGCGACGAAGGCAGCGCCCGCCAGTTGCTCGGCGAAGTGTTGATCAACGGCGACCACGCCGCCCGCCAGCAGGCCGCGCGCCTGCTGCGCGAACTGGAAGGCGCCGGCGGAGGCCGGACCGGCTCCTGAGGCACAGGCAAGGGCAGGGCATGAACGATTCCGACACCGCCTCCGCCGCCGCGCCGCTGCGGCGCTACGCCCTGGGCGTGGAGTACGACGGCAGCGAATTCTCCGGTTGGCAGCGGCTGGTGCGTCCGGGCGAGCCGAGCCGCCCCGAGCACGCCCCGCGCGGCGAAGCCACCGTGCAGACCACCCTGGAGCAGGCGCTCAGCTTCGTCGCCGGCACCGGCATCGAGGTGGTCTGCGCCGGCCGCACCGACGCCGGCGTGCACGCCTCGTGCCAGGTCGTGCATTTCGACAGCCCGGTCGAGCGCGACCCGCGCGGCTGGACGCTGGGCGCGACCTCGCGCCTGCCGCCATCCGTATGCGTGCGCTGGTGCATTCCCGTGGCGCCGGACTTCCACGCGCGGTTCTCGGCGCGGGCGCGCCGTTACCGCTACCGCATCCTCAACCGCCCGGTGCGGCCGGCGCTGCAGCGCCAGTACCTGAGCTGGGAACGGCGCCCGCTCGACGCCGACGCCATGCACCGCGCGGCCCAGGCGCTGCTGGGCGAGAACGATTTCTCGGCGTTCCGCACCGTGCACTGCCAGGCCCCGCACGCGCGCCGCGACCTGCAGTCCATCGCGGTCCGCCGCGACGGCGATATCGTGGAAATGGAAGTACAGGCCAACGCCTTTCTTCACCATATGGTGCGCAACATTGTCGGAAGCTTGCTGCCGGTCGGCCGCGGCGACCGGCCCGAGGGCTGGATCGCCGAACTGCTGGCCGGGCGCGACCGCACGGTCGCCGGTCCGACCGCTCCGTCGGCGGGACTGGTGTTCGTCGGGCCGCGCTATCCCGCCGAATGCCAGTTGCCCGCCGAGGTCTGCCTTTGAATCCGTCCCGCACGCTGTACCGCACCCGCATCAAGTTCTGTGGTTTCACCCGTCCCGGCGATGTGCGCCTGGCCTGCGAACTCGGCGCCGACGCGATCGGTTTCGTGTTCGCCGCCGGCAGCAAGCGCCGGGTCGCGCCCGAGGAGGCGCGGGCCATGCGCCAGGCGCTGGCGCCGCTGGTCGACGCGGTCGCGCTGTTCGCCGACAACCCGGTCGATGAAGTGCGCGAGGTCGTGCGCCAGGTCCGGCCGAGCCTGCTGCAGTTCCACGGCAACGAAGACGACGCCTACTGCCGCGGCTTCGGCGTGCCTTATCTGAAGGCCATCGCGATGGGCGGCGAACTGGCCGGCCAGCACCCGTCCGCGCTGCTGATGCGCTATCCCGGCGCGGCCGGCTTCCTGTTCGACAGCCATGCCGAGGGCGGCAGCGGCGGCAGCGGCAAGACCTTCGACTGGAAACGCATCCCGGTCGGGGTGCAGAAGCCCTTCATCCTGGCCGGCGGCATCACCCCGGACAACGTGTTCGAGGCGATCCTGGCGACCCTGCCGTGGGGCGTGGACGTCTCCAGCGGCATCGAGAGCGCGCCCGGGCTCAAGGACGGCGACAGGATGCGCCAGTTCGTCGAGGAAGTGCGGCGGGCCGACTGCCACGTCGAGTAACGGCCGCGCGACCGCGGCGATGGGGAAGGGCGGGGACGCGGACGCGCCGGCCGGCGCGCATGCGCGGCGCCCCGACGGTGCGCCGTTCCCGCTGTCGCCCGGGCGCGCGTCGCGCTTGCGCTTTGCCCATCGCGTCACCCCGCAACCGGACCGCCATTCCGAGGCAAGCGAAACGGTACGGTCGGCGCGCCGATGCCCTAAACTCTGGGGTTCCGCCGCGCCAGGCGCGGCGCTCCCCGTTTGATGGCCGCCGATGTCCGCCGATCCGATCGCCCAACCGATTGATTTCCATCAGTACCCCGACGCCAACGGCCATTTCGGCCGGTTCGGCGGCCGGTTCGTCGCCGAAACCCTGATCGCGCCGATCGAGGAACTGGCCCGCGCCTACGACGCCGCCCGGGTCGACCCGGCCTTCGTCCAGGCCTTCGACAACGACCTGGCCCACTACGTCGGCCGGCCGAGCCCGATCTACCACGCGCAGCGCCTCAGCGACGAAGTCGGCGGCGCGCGGATCCTGCTCAAGCGCGAAGACCTCAACCACACCGGCGCGCACAAGATCAACAACACCATCGGCCAGGCGCTGCTCGCCAGCCGCATGGGCAAGACCCGGATCATCGCCGAGACCGGCGCCGGCCAGCACGGCGTCGCCAGCGCCACCGTGGCCGCGCGCCTGGGCCTGGAATGCGTGGTCTACATGGGCGCCACCGACATCGAGCGGCAGAAGATCAACGTCTACCGGATGAAGCTGCTCGGCGCGACCGTGGTGCCGGTGACCAGCGGCTCGCAGACGCTCAAGGACGCGCTCAACGAAGCCATGCGCGACTGGGTCACCAACGTGCGCGACACCTTCTACATCATCGGCACCGTGGCCGGCCCGGATCCGTATCCGCGCATGGTCCGCGACTTCAACGCCGTGGTCGGGCGCGAGGCGAGGGCGCAGATGCTGGCCGAGTACGGCCGCCTGCCCGATGCGATCACCGCCTGCGTCGGCGGCGGCAGCAACGCCATCGGCCTGTTCCACGCTTTCCTCAACGACCGCGAGGTGCGCATCGTCGGCGCCGAGGCCGCCGGCGACGGCATCGACACCGGCCGCCACGCCGCATCGCTCGCCGCCGGCCGACCCGGCGTGCTGCACGGCAACCGTACCTACGTGCTGTGCGACGACGACGGCCAGATCGTGGAGACGCATTCGGTCTCCGCCGGCCTGGACTATCCCGGCGTCGGCCCCGAGCACGCCTTCCTCAAGGACACCGGCCGCGCCGAGTACGTCGGCGTCACCGACGACGAAGCGCTCGACGCCTTCCGCACCCTGGCGCGCACCGAGGGCATCCTGGCCGCGCTGGAATCCAGCCACGCCATCGCCCAGGCGATCAAGCTGGCCCGCGCGATGCCGAAGGACCAGGTCGTGCTGTGCAATCTGTCCGGGCGCGGCGACAAGGACGTGCATACGATCGCCGGCCGCGAAGGGCTGCACTTTTGAGCTAGGAGTGAGCGTGGAGGAGTGAGGAGTGAGCGAAAGCATCGTTTCGCCGCTCCCCGCTTCTGCACGCCGCTTTTGATTGCGCTCGCTTCTCACTCCTCCACGCTCACTCCTCATCCCCCCATGAATCGCATCGACGCCAAGTTCCAACAGCTGCAAGCCGCCGGCCGCAAGGCGCTGATCCCGTTCCTGACCGCCGGCGATCCCTCGCTGGAGGCGACCGTGCCGGCGATGCACGCGCTGGTCGCGGCCGGCGCCGATGTGGTCGAGCTCGGCGTGCCGTTCTCCGATCCGATGGCCGACGGCCCGACCATCCAGCGCAGCTCCGAGCGCGCGATCGCGCGCGGCGCCGGCCTGGGCTGGGTGCTGCAGGCGGTAGCGCAGTTCCGCCAGGGCGACGCCGATACGCCGGTGGTGCTGATGGGTTACCTCAACCCGATCGAGATCCGCGGCGCGCAGCGTTTCGCCCACGACGCGGTCGCCGCCGGCGTCGACGGCGTGCTGCTGGTCGACCTGCCGCCGGAAGAGGCCGCCGAACTGCGCGCGGCCTTCGCCCAGGCCGGGTTGGCGCTGATCCTGCTGGCCTCGCCGACCACCACCGACGAGCGCCTGGCGCTGCTGTGCGACGGCGCCCAGGGCTATCTCTACTACGTCAGCTTCGCCGGCGTGACCGGCGCCGACCGGCTCGACGCCGGCGCCGCCAACGACCGCCTGCACCGCATCCGCCAGCAGTCGCGGGTGCCGGTGGTGGCCGGCTTCGGCATCAAGGACGCGGCCAGCGCCGCGGCCATGGCGCGCGAAGCCGAAGGCGTGGTGGTCGGCAGCGCGCTGGTCGCGGTGCTGGCCGAAGCGGCGTCGGCGCAGGCCGCGGCGCAGGCCGCGCGCGACTTCCTTGCGCCGCTGCGCGCGGCGCTCGACGCCGCCTGACCCGAGCGGCTGAACAGCGGCGGCCGGGGCGTCCGGCCCGCTGCGCTAAACTGGCGCGTCGGGACGGCACCGGCGCGGCGCATCCGATCCACTGCCGATCCGTCCTCCGCCCGCTACAACAGGAAGATCCCAACGCATGTCGTGGCTCAAGAAACTCATGCCGTCCGGCATCCGCACCGAGACCGGCGCGGCCAAGCGCCGCAGCGTCCCGGAGGGCCTGTGGGAGAAGTGCGAACGCTGCGGCGCCGTGCTCTACCGTCCCGAACTCGAGGAAAACCTCGAGGTGTGCCCCAAGTGCAGCTTCCACATGCCGATCCGCGCGCGTGCGCGGCTGAGCGCGTTCCTCGACGCCGGCAGCGGCCAGGAAATCGCCGCCGAACTGAGCCCGGTCGACGTGCTCAAGTTCAAGGACCAGAAGAAGTATTCCGAGCGTCTCAAGGCCGCGCAGAAGGCGACCGGCGAGCGCGACTCTTTGATCGCGATGGCCGGCACGCTCAAGCAGCGCCCGCTGGTCGCCGCCGCGATGGACTTCGCCTTCATGGGCGGCTCGATGGGTTCGGTCAGCGGCGAGCGCTTCGCCCGCGGCGCCGAGCGCGCCGTGGCCGACGGCGTGCCGATGGTCTGCTTCGCCGCCAGCGGCGGCATGCGCATGCAGGAAAGCCTGTTCTCGCTGATGCAGATGGCCAAGGCCTCGGCCGCGTTGGGGCGCATGCGCGACGCCGGCCTGCCGTTCATTTCGGTCATGACCCATCCGACCTTCGGCGGTACCACCGCCTCGTTCGCGATGCTCGGCGACCTCAACCTGGCCGAGCCCGGCGCGCTGATCGGCTTCGCCGGCCCGCGCGTGATCGAACAGACCGTGCGCGAAAAACTGCCGGAAGGTTTCCAGCGCAGCGAGTTCCTGCTCGAACACGGCACCGTCGACCAGATCTGCGACCGCCGCGAAATGCGCGACCGCATCTCGCACCTGCTGGCGATGATGATGAAGCAGCCGCAGCCCGAGGACGATGTCGAGGCGGCCTGAGCCGCTTCGACACGGGATCGCGGATTTGGGATCGGGCATGCGCGAGGGCGGTGCGGTCGGCGCGGGCGCGCCGGTCGCGTCGCTTTTGCCGTTCTTGCCGCTCCCACAATCCGAATCCGCGAGCGCGGCCGCGGGAACTGTGAGCGCGGCAGCGCAACGCGCCGGCGTTCAGCCGCGCGCCGCCGAAGCGCGCGCGGCTTGCGGCACACTCGCCGCGCGGCGATCCCCCGAAAGCGCTGAGCCAGCGCCGAGCCGCGACGCACCAATCCCCACTTCCCCATTCCGAATCCCACACCCATGACCCGCAAATACTTCGGCACCGACGGCATCCGCGGCCGCGTCGGCGAGGGCGCCATCTCGGCCGACTTCGTCCTGCGCCTGGGCAACGCCTACGGCCACGCGCTGCAGCGCCGCGACTGGCGCAACCCGATGGTCATCATCGGCAAGGACACCCGCATCTCGAACTACATGTTCGAGGCCGCGCTCGAGGCCGGCCTGGTCGCCGCCGGCGTGGACGTGCAGCTGATGGGCCCGATGCCGACCCCGGCGGTCGCGCACCTGACCCGCTCGCTGCGCGCCGACGGCGGCATCGTCATCTCCGCCTCGCACAACCCGCACTACGACAACGGCATCAAGTTCTTCTCCGCCGACGGCGAAAAGCTCGACGACGACACCGAACTGGCGATCGAGGCGGCGCTGGAGCAGCCGTTCCGCACGGTCGAGTCCGAACGCCTGGGCCGCGCCGTGCGCACCCGCGACGCCATCGGCCGCTACCTGGAAGCCTGCAAGGGCTCGGTCTCGCGCGGCTTCGACCTCAGCGGCCTGCGCATCGCCCTGGACTGCGCCAACGGCGCCACCTACCAGGTCGGCCCGCTGGTGCTGCGCGAACTCGGCGCGCGCGTGGACGCGATCGGCGTCGACCCGAGCGGCCTGAACATCAACGACGGGGTCGGCTCGACCCATCCGCAGACCCTGGTGGCGAAGGTCCAGTCCAGCGGCGCGGATCTGGGCATCGCCTTCGACGGCGACGGAGACCGGGTCATGTTCGTCGACAGCGAAGGCCGCATCTGCGACGGCGACGACCTGCTCTACATCCTCGCCACCGACTGGCAGGACAGCGGCCGCCTGCGCGGCCCGGTGGTCGGCACGCTGATGACCAACTACGGCCTGGAGCGCGCGCTGGAACAGCGCGGCATCGGCTTCATCCGCGCCAAGGTCGGCGACCGCTACGTCCACCAACAGCTGATCGCCCACGGCGGCATGCTCGGCGGCGAAGCCTCCGGCCACTTGCTGTGCCTGGACCGCACCAGCACCGGCGACGGCATCGTCAGCGCGCTGCAGGTGCTGGAAGTGCTGGCGCGGCGCAAGCTGTCGCTGCGCGAGGCGCTGGCCGGGCTGCAGCGGGTGCCGCAGAAGACCGTCAACGTGCGTTTCGAGGGCGCGAGCAAGCCAACCGAAGCCGCGTCGGTGAAGGAGGCGTTGAAGCTAGCCGAAGCCGCCGTGGCCGGCCGCGGCCGCGCGTTCCTGCGCCCCTCGGGCACCGAGCCGGTGGTGCGGGTGACGGTCGAAGCCGACGACGCGAAGCTGATGCAGGACACGCTCGACGCGCTGTCGGCGGCGGTGAAGGCGGCCGTCTGAGTCTCGCGCTCATGCCGTAACCGACGAAGGCCGCGCAAGCGGCCTTCGTCGTCTCTGCCCGAAGCTACCTGTAGGAGCGGCGCAAGCCGCGACCGCGCCAACCAAACAACGACGCAGGCCGCAACGCCATGCGGCATTCGGCCGGCGCCGGATCGAAACCCAAGACCTCCATCGCGCGCCGGCGTTTCGTTGCCGCAGTCGCGGCTCGCGCCGCTCCTACAAGAAACGACCCGCCGCTCAACGCTGCTGGAACCGCGTCAGCATCTCCCACGACTGGCTCACCGCCGCCGGGTCCACCTTCGCGCCGGGGATCGGCCGGTAGCGGCGGTCCACCACGGTCGCCGCGCCGTAATTGTCGAACAGGTAGATCCGGTCGCCCTGGCGGATGCCGCGCTGCGACCAGCTCTCCACCAGCAGCGGCCGGTTCGGCTGCGCCGGCCCGAAAAGGTCGCGCCCGGTGCTGTAGTCGGCGCTGTCGTTGCGGCAGCCCAGCGCGTGCTTCATCAATGTCGGCACCAGGTCCTCGTGCGAGGTCACGTGGCCGGTCTTGCGCGCCGCCATGCCCGGCCAATACAGCACGAACGGCGTGCGCAGCTGGTAGTCGGAGAAGTTGCCGTTGTGGCCCCAGTAGTTCTGCTTGAGGTCGTTGAACTCTTCGCCGTGATCGCCGGTGACCACGACCACCGTGTTGTGCGCGAACGGTCCGGCCTGCAGCGCGTCCAGGAACGGCCCGATCAGCGAGTCGGCGTAATGCGCGGCGGTGCGGTAGCGGTTGAAGTCCGGCAGCGGATCGTGGTCGGGGCCGAAGTCGATCGGGTTGATCGACTTCGCCATCGGCTGGAACAGCGGCGGGTAGCCCTCGGACATGTAATAGGGCTGGTGGGTCGAGTCCAGGAACACGAAGCCGAAGAAGCGCTGCTGCGCCGGGGTCGCGGCGATGTCGCGCTGCAGGTCGCGCAGGATCGACAGGTCGCGCTCGGCGCTGTGGCGCTCGCGCGGGCCGTTGACCAGGCGCTCGCGCACCTCGGAGAACACGGTGCGGTCGAATTCGGGGTTGTACAGCGGCGCGCTGCCGTAGATGTGCATCGCATAGCCGTCTTTCTTCATCTGGCCGATGAAGGCCGAGCCGCGCTGCTCGGCCAGCATCGGGTGCCAGTAGCCGCCGGGCAGGCCGTAGAGCAGGCCGAACAGGCCGAAGCGGGTGGCGTTGCCGGAGCTGTAGTGGTCGTCGTACCACTGCGAACGCTGGGCCAGGCGCCAGGTGTTGGGCATCACCTGCGGGTTGAGCGCGTCGTGGCGCAGCGATTCGAGCAGGATCACCACGACGTTGAGCTTGGGCGCCTTGTCGCATTCCAGCGGCTTGCGCGGGTATTGCAGCAGGCCTTCGCCGGCGCTGGGCATGCGCGCGTCGGGATCGCTCTTCACCCCGAAGCGCTGCAGCGAGTCCTTCAGCGTGATCGGCTGCGCCCACGGGATGTAGGGCAGCTGCGACAGCACCGCGCGATCGCCGCGCGCGTCGTAGTAGGCGACCATCGCCTGGCCGAACAGCATCACCGCCGCGGCCAGCCACCACGCGCGCACGATCGCGGTCAGGCCCGGACGCCGGCGCAGCGCGCGCCACCACAGCCACGCCGCGGCGATTTCCAGCGCCAGCACCAGCGCCACCGCCAGCGCGATCAGCGCCCAGGTGCCGGCGGAGAACACCACCTGGTCCTGCATCGCGCCGCCGAACACCATGTTGGCGACCATCGCGTTGAGGTGGAACCGGTACAGCGCGAACACCTTGGCGTCGGTGACCAGCAGGCAGATCCACGCCGCCTGCAGGATCACCGCCGCCGCGGTCAGGGCGCCGTTGCGCCGGGTCAGCCAGCCCAGCAGCAGCGGCGGCAGGCCGAGCAGGGCGCCGAAGAAGAGGAAGTGGCCGGGCAGGGCCAGGGTCAGGAACAGCGCCGCCTTCCAGTGCTCGGCGAGGTGGCCGAAAGGGATGTTGAGCGCGGCGATGGCGATCGCGGCGACCGCGTTGGTCAGGGTGAACCCGGTCAGCCAGGCCAGGGCGCGGCGCGCCTGGAAGGCGGGGCGGGCGGCGGGTACGTCCATTCGCGGGGGCGTTCTCGAGGTGGGGCGGACCGGGGCGGGCCGGGCCGAAAGCGAGCCGGGCGGGCGGCGACTTTAGCGTGTAACAAAGCCCTGGAACACCGCCGGAGGGCGGGCGCGCGGCGCCGAGCTGAAGCGCGCTGGCGGCCGTTCAGCCTGGGCGCGCGCGGGCGTGCCGGGGCGGTCTGCCGGAGGTGCCGCCGCGGTCGTCCGGAGGCGTCGAACGCGCGTGCGGGCCGGCTTTGAGCGAAGATAGCCGCCTATCCGAAAAGACAGACCAGACAGGAACGCCCAGTGAGTCAGATTCCCACCCTCGACATCCGCCGTTTCGACACCGACCGCGAGGCCTTCGTCGCCGAGCTCGGCGCGGCCTACCGCGAATGGGGTTTCGCCGGCATCCGCGGCCACGGCATCAGCGACGCGCAGATCGACCGCGCCTACGACGTGTTCAAGCGCTTCTTCGCGCTGCCCGACGAGGTCAAGCGCCAGTACCACGTGCCCGGCGGCGGCGGCGCCCGCGGCTACACCCCGTTCGGCGTGGAGACCGCCAAGGACTCCAAGCACTTCGACCTCAAGGAGTTCTGGCACGTCGGCCGCGAGATCCCGCGCGACTCCAAGTACGCCGCGGACATGCCGGCCAACCTTTGGCCGAGCGAGATCGCCGAGTTCAAGGAGGTCGCCTACGGCCTGTTCACCACCCTCGACGAGCTCGGCTCGCGCGTGCTCAGCGCGCTGGCCCTGCACATCGGCCTGCCGGAGAACTATTTCGCCGACAAGACCGACTCGGGCAATTCGATCCTGCGCCCGATCCACTACCCGCCGATCACCGCCGACGACATCCCCAACGTGCGCGCCGGCGCGCACGAGGACATCAACCTGATCACCCTGCTGGTCGGCGCCAGCGCCGCCGGCCTGGAAGTGAAGTCGCGCCAGGGCGAGTGGGTGCCGTTCACCGCCGACGCCGACACCATCGTGGTCAACATCGGCGACATGCTGCAGCGCCTGACCAACCACGTGTACCCGTCGACGACCCATCGCGTGGTCAACCCGCCGGGCGAACAGGCGCGCCAGCCGCGCTACTCGACCCCGTTCTTCCTGCACCCGAACCCGGACTTCGTGATCGACGTGCTGCCCTCGACGATCACCGCGGACAACCCCAAGCGCTATCCCGAGCCGATCACCGCGCAGGGCTATCTGGAAGAGCGCTTGCGCGAGATCAAGCTCAAGTGAGTCGGCAGTAGCGGATCGGGAGTGGAGCATCGGGCGGCGCGGTCGCCGTGGCACGCGGGCGCGACGCCCGCGGTGGAGCCGGATCGCGACATCGCCGATCGCTCAAAAGGAAAAAGCCGGCTTGCGCCGGCTTTTTCTTTGGCCTGGAACTGCGCTCCGGGCGGAGCGTCCGGGCGCCGCGGAACGGGCCGCGGCACCCGTGGACGTCCTTGTCCGCTGCGGCGACTTACCCAAGGCTGCGTCGCCTGGCGGGCTGGCCGCCAAACCGGGGCGGGCTCAGCAGCCGATCGCCGTGCACAACGCCACGATGTTGTCGTCGTTGAACCGCGCGCCGACCCACGCCGTGCCGAACGCGCCGATGTGCGGGCCGCTGACGACGCTGTTGACCTGGTTGCCGGCGTTGGAATTGGGCGTGTAGTTGATCAGCCACGCGCCGCCGCTGGCGCCGTAGGTCATGTCGCAGCCCTGCACGACGACGTTGGTGCCTTCCGACGGCGAGTCGTAGGTCTGGCCGGCGCAGATGTTGGTGTACTGCGTGCTCAGGTTGCTGGCGTAGCCGTGCGAGTAGGTGTACAGCGAGTACGGCTGGTTCCAGGCGCGGCCGAGCCAGCCGACGTAGTTGATCACCGGAATGCCGGTGGTCTGCTCGCCGGTGAGCTTGATCACCGCCACGTCCCAGCGCCGGGTGCCCTGGCTGATCCAGTTGGTCGGCACGCGCGCGGTGCTCCAGCCGAACTTGCCGTACGGCGCTTCGCCGTAGCGCTCGGCCGGCACGAACACGAAGTTGGAGTTCCAGCCCGAACCGAAGGTGTAGACGCAGTGCGCGGCGGTGGTCAGCACGTTGGTGCCGCTGGAGACCTGCGCGGTGCAGTACGAACTGGCGCCGCCGGGCTTGGTGAAGTACAGCTTGCCGATCTTGTTCCACGGCGAAGCCTTCCACTGGCTGGTGTAGTAGTTGCCGGGGAAGCGGGTGTAGGCGTAGTGCGCGCCGTCCTTCTCGCCGGCCAGCGCCGCCGCCGGCGCGGCGCCCTTCTGCGCGTCCAGCGCGTCGAGCTTGTTCCACACCTGCGGGAAGTGCTGGCGGGCGAGGTAGTTGTTGAACGCCGGGGCGCTGCCGCCGGGCGCGCTGGCGGCCGGGCCGGTCGGCGCGTCCAGCGCCTTGAGCGCGGCCGGCGACGCGGCTTCGCCGCGGGTTTCCCAGACCAGCGGCTTGACTGCGGCGCGCTGGCGCGCGGTCGCGAACGGCGCGGCCTGGGCGGCCTTGGCCGCGGCGGCGCTGCCGGGCTTGGGCGCATCCAGCGCGGCGACGTCGCCGTGGGCGGTGCGGATCACGGTTTCGCCGGCGCTGGCGGCGCCGGCCAGGGTCAGCAGGGCCAGGCCGGCGACAGCGGCGAGGCGGCGGGGGAGGCGGTGCGAGGCAGTGCGATGCGACTTCATGTCGAAAACTCCTTGAGGTATCGCTCCATGGGCGACGGATGGATCGTCGGCGCAACGCCGTCGCGCGCCTCGATCCGTGGCGGCGCGGACGGCTTCCGGGCGAACGCCGGGCCGACTCGTACAGGCGAGTGCGGACCGGTGGCATCCCGCGGATGGCGGGCGGTTCGGCGGTGGGCGCCCTTGGCGGGCGGCCACCCCAGGAAACGCCGGGGTCGGGGAGGGCAGGACAGGCCGGGACCATGGACCGGTGCGGCGCCGATGCAGTCGCAGCAAGGACTGGGACGGCTGCGGCGCAGGCGGGGCAAGGGTTTCGGGCGGAAAGCCGCGGTGGACGCGGGAGAGAAATGTTGCGCAGGCGCAACGGCCGCGGAGGGCGAATGGGCGGCGCGGGCCGGGTTCTTGGGGCGATTTGCGCCGCAGTAACGCGGGTATCGGCGGTTTCGTCGTGGCGGAATTGGCGCGGTCGCGGCTTGCGCCGATCCTATTGAGGCTTCGGCGGCCGCTCGATCCGCGGTGGGGCCGCGACCGCGCTCGCGCCGGACGTCGCTTGCGCCCGCCTCAGCCCTCGCGCAGGCGCACCCCGGCCGCGCGCAGCGCCTGGCGCCAGGCCTCCAGCTTCATCGCCGCGCCCTGCGAGGCGTTGGCCGGGCTGGTCGACGGCAACCGAACCAGGGTCAGGTCCGGCCGCGCCAGGCCGGGCGCGATGAAGCGACGGAAGCTCTGCTCGGCCTTGGCGCCGTTGAACAGCACCGTGCCGACCCGCGGATGCCGGGCCAGGAAACCGGCGATGTCGTTGGGCACCGCGGTGTCGTCGCGGATCGCCGAATCCAGGCTGCCTTCGCGCTCGCATTGCGCCAGCACGTCCCACAGCGCGATCCCGGCCGCGGCCAGCGCCGCGACCCGCTGCGGGAAGTCCAGCGCCGGCCCCGCGCCGACCAGTTCGCCCATGATCGGCCAGAACCGGTTGTGCGGATGCGCGTAATAGCGCCCGGCCGCGAGCGAGGCGGCGCCCGGCATGCTACCGAGCACCAGCGCGCGGGCGTCGGGGACTTCGAGTGGCGGGAAGCTGTGGATGAGCATTCAGCCAGAAGTGAGCGAAGAGAAGTGAGGAATGAGTGTAATCCGCTCACTCCTCACTTCTCTTCGCTCACTTCTGGCTTCAAGTACCGTTGGTCGCGCCCAGCCGTTAGACTGCGCCCCGTCTACGCACCGAGGGAGAAGCCATGCGCCGCAGGATCGTCGCCGGAAACTGGAAGCTGCACGGCAGCCGCGAATTCGCCTTCGCCCTGCTCGACGAAATCGCCGCGCAGACCCCGCCGCCGGGCGTGGAGCGGGTGATCCTGCCGCCGCTGCCGTACCTGGGCGAGTTGGTCGAACACTACGGCGAACGCGGCCTGGGCTTCGGCGCGCAGGACGTCAGCAGCAACGTCAAGGGCGCCTACACCGGCGAAGTCTCCGCGGCGATGCTCAAGGAGGTCGGCGCGGTCTACGGCCTGGTCGGCCACTCCGAGCGCCGCCAGTACCACCGCGAGAGCAGCGAGCTGGTCGCGCGCAAGTTCGCGGCCGCCCGCGACGCCGGCCTGGTGCCGATCCTGTGCGTCGGCGAGACCCTGGAAGAGCGCGAGGACGGCAAGACCCAGTGGCGCCTGCAGGAACAGCTGGCGCCGGTGCTGGAACTGCTGGGCGTCGCCGCCCTCGACGGCGCCGTGGTCGCCTACGAGCCGGTCTGGGCGATCGGCACCGGCCGCACCGCCACGCCGGAGCAGGCGCAGGAGGTCCACGCATTCATCCGTAGCGAAATCGCCGCGCAGGATGCTAGAATCGCTGGCTCGCTTCCGATCCTTTACGGCGGAAGCGTGAAAGCCGACAACGCCGCCGCGCTGTTTTCCCAGCCCGACGTCGATGGCGGACTGGTCGGCGGGGCCTCCCTGGTCGCGTCCGACTTCAACGCCATCGCTGCCGCGGCGGCGCCCTGATCGCGTCGAACGGCGAACTCCGCCGCCCGGCAACGGTCGTAACGAGCTGTCACTGAGCGAAGAATCCGAACGATGCTGTTGTTCCTCAACGTCATCTATGTGTTGATCGCGATCGCCATGATCGCCCTGATCCTGATGCAGCGCGGCGCGGGTGCGCAGGCCGGCTCGGGTTTCGGCGGCGGCGCCTCGGCGACCGTGTTCGGTGCCCGCGGTTCGTCGAACTTCCTGTCCAAGTCGACCAAGTGGCTGGCGGTCGCGTTCTTCGCGATCAGCCTGTTCATGGCCTGGCAGGCCAGCCGCACCGCCCCGGCCCAGTTGGGCAAGCCCGACCTGGGCGTGATGGGCCGCGTCAGCGAGCAACCGGCTCCGGTCGCGCCCGCCGCCGCCCCGGCCGCCGCGCCCAGCGCGATCCCGCAGGCTCCGGCCAGCGGCGTGCCGCAGGCCCCCGCGGCGGCTCCGTCGACGGCGCCGGCCAATGCCGCGCCCGCCGGCGCGGTGCCTTCGGCGCCGGCTCCGGCCGCCGCTCCGGCATCGCAGCCGCAAGCGCAGCCGGCAGCCCCGGCAAAACAGCCGGCTAACGGCGGCTGAGATAAACAGGTTAAAATAGAGTTTCAGCCCCGCCCGGACGGCAGGGCAGGTCAGCGATGACCTAGGGCGGCGCGGGTTCCCCGCAACGCCGGGCCAGGATGGCGGAAGTAGGTTGGCAGTGCCCAGATGGCGGAATTGGTAGACGCACTACCTTGAGGTGGTAGCGACTTAGGTCGTGGGGGTTCGAGTCCCCCTTTGGGCACCACATCCAACCCAGCAGCATCCAAGTCCGATGTCGATGCTCTAGACAGCAGTAGACAAGCAAGACAGCAATTCGCACCACGGTACGCAGGTGCGGCACGCACGGCGGGCCGCTCCGCGCGTCCGAACGACTGGGCGCCGCGGCGCCAAGCCAAGGGATCGCGCAACCATGCGCGCCCATGTAGCCGAACAAGTAGCCGAGAGAACACCGCGTGCTGGCCGAATACCTGCCGACTCTGTTGTTCCTGATCGTCGCCAGCGGTATCGGCGTCGCCCTGTTGGTAGTAGGCAATGTGCTCGGGCCCAAGCGCCCGACCGCGGAGAAACTGTCTCCGTACGAATGCGGCTTCGAGGCCTTCGAAGACGCGCGCATGCAGTTCGACGTGCGCTACTACCTGATCGCCATCCAGTTCATCATCTTCGATCTGGAAATCATCTTCATCGTGCCCTGGGCCACCGTGTTCCGAGATCTCGGCGTGGTCGGCCTGATCGAGATGGGCATTTTCGCCAGCATGCTCCTGCTCGGCTTCGTTTACGTCTGGAAGAAGGGAGCGCTCGAATGGGAGTGATCCAAACCGTGTCCGGGTTGATGCACAACCCGTTGCCGGAAGGCCGCCTGGACGACATCCTGCGCCCCGAGGGCGAGAACCCGCTGCTGCAGCAGGGTTTCGTCACCACCAACCTCGACACCCTGTGGAACTGGGCGCGCACCGGCTCGATGTGGCCGATGACCTTCGGCCTGGCCTGCTGCGCGGTCGAGATGATGCACGCCGGCGCCGCGCGCCTGGACCTGGACCGCTACGGCGTGGTGTTCCGCCCGTCGCCGCGCCAGTCCGACGTGATGATCGTGGCCGGCACCCTGGTCAACAAGATGGCCCCGGCGCTGCGCAAGGTCTACGACCAGATGCCCGACCCGAAGTGGGTCATCTCGATGGGCAGCTGCGCCAACGGCGGCGGCTACTACCACTATTCCTATGCGGTGGTGCGCGGTTGCGACCGCGTGGTGCCGGTCGACGTCTACGTCCCGGGCTGCCCGCCGACCGCCGAGGCGCTGGTCTACGGCATCCTGCAGCTGCAGCGCAAGATCCGCCGCGGCACCAACTTCGGCGACGCCAAGCAGGGTGTGCGCGAATGAGCCCCGCCGATCTCGCCCAGCGCCTGGACGCGCGCTTCCCGCAGGCCACCATCGTCGTCGCGCAACCGCGCGGCGAAATTACTTTGGAGGTCGCCCACGACCAGTGGCTCGACGCCGCGCGCGCATTGCGCGACGAACTCGGCTTCGAGCAGTGCGTCGACGTCAGCGGCGTGGACTACCTGACCTACGGCAGCGACGAGTGGGACACCGACGTGTCCTCGGAAGGCTTCTCGCGCGGCGTGGAAGGCAAGAGCGCCGGCCGTTTCCGTTGGGGCGAAGAACCCAACGGCGCCGAGGACGCCAAGCCCGCGCGCCGCTTCGCCGCGGTCGCGCACCTGCTGTCGTACCAGCACAACGCGCGCGTGCGCCTGAAGACGTTCGCGCCGAACGACGACCTGCCGGTGGTGCCCTCGCTGACCTCGGTGCACCCGGGCGTCAACTGGTTCGAGCGCGAGGCCTTCGACCTGTACGGCATCGTCTTCGAAGGCCACCCGGACCTGCGCCGCATCCTCACCGACTACGGTTTCGTCGGCCATCCGTTCCGCAAGGACTTCCCGCTGATCGGCAACGTCGAAGTGCGCTACGACGCCGACAAGCGCCGGGTGGTGTACGAGCCGGTGTCGATCGAGCCGCGCGTCGGCGTGCCGCGCGTGATCCGCGAGGACGCGCGCTACCAGACCGCGCAGGGCGAGCAGTCGCAGCGCGAGGTGAAGTGAGATGAGCAATCCCGCCAGCGACATGCCCTTGGTGAACCTCAACACCTCCGGCCTCAACAACGCCGAGATCCGCAATTACACCTTCAACTTCGGTCCCCAGCATCCGGCCGCGCACGGCGTGCTGCGCCTGATCCTGGAGATGGACGGCGAAGTCGTGCAGCGCGCCGATCCGCACATCGGCCTGCTCCACCGCGGCACCGAGAAGCTCGCCGAGTCCAAGCCGTTCAACCAGTCGATCGGCTACATGGACCGGCTCGACTACGTGTCGATGATGTGCAACGAGCACGCGTACGTGCGCGCGATCGAGACCCTGCTGGGGATCGAGGCGCCGGTGCGCGCGCAGTACATCCGCACGATGTTCGACGAGATCACCCGCATCCTGAACCACTTGATGTGGATCGGTTCCAACGCGCTCGACCTGGGCGCGATGGCGGTGTTCCTGTACGCCTTCCGCGAGCGCGAAGAGCTGATGGACTGCTACGAGGCGGTCTCCGGCGCGCGCATGCACGCGGCCTACTACCGTCCCGGCGGCGTCTATCGCGACCTGCCGGACCGGATGCCGAAGTACAAGGAATCGCCCTGGAAGAAGGGCGCCGGCCTCAAGCGCTTCAACGAGTGGCGCGAAGGCTCGATGCTCGATTACCTGGACGCGTTCGCCGACGACTTCCCCAAGCGCGTCGACGAATACGAAACCCTGCTGACCGAAAACCGCATCTGGAAGCAGCGCACCGTCGGCATCGGCGTGGTCTCGCCCGAACAGGCCCTGGCCTGGGGCATGACCGGCCCGATGATCCGCGGCTCCGGCATCGCCTGGGACCTGCGCAAGAAGCAGCCCTACGCCAAGTACGCGGAGGTCGATTTCGACATTCCGGTCGGCGTCAACGGCGACTGCTACGACCGCTACCTGGTGCGCGTGGCCGAGATGCGCGAATCCACCCGCATCATCAAGCAGTGCGTGAAGTGGCTGCGCGCCAACCCCGGCCCCGTGATCGTCGACAACTTCAAGGTCGCCCCGCCCAAGCGCGAGGAGATGAAGGACGACATGGAAGCGCTGATCCACCACTTCAAGCTGTTCTCGGAAGGCTATTGCGTGCCGGCCGGCGAGACCTACTGCGCCGTGGAAGCCCCCAAGGGCGAATTCGGCTGCTACCTGGTCTCCGACGGCGCCAACAAGCCGTTCCGGGTGAAGCTGCGCGCGCCGGGCTTCGCCCACCTCTCGTCGATGGACGAGGTCGTCAAGGGCCACATGCTGGCCGACGTGGTGGCGATGATCGGCACCTACGACATCGTGTTCGGCGAGATCGATCGCTGATCTCGCCGCACTGAAGGTTTGTCCCAGACCGGGCGCCGGGGGCGCGCGGTCGCAGAGGAAAGAAGAAATGAAGGCGACAGGCAATTTCGAGGCCGCACAGCACGTCGATCCGATGGTGGCGTTGTCCGATGCGACGCGCGCGCACATCGATCACTGGCTGACCAAGTTCCCGCCGGAGCGCAAGCGTTCGGCGGTGCTGCAGGGCCTGCACGCGGCGCAGGAGCAGAACGGCGGTTGGCTGACCGACGAGCTGATCGCCGCGGTGGCCAAGTACCTGAGCCTGCCGCCGGTGTGGGCGTACGAGGTGGCGAGCTTCTATTCGATGTTCGAGACCGAGAAGGTCGGCCGCAACAACGTCGCCTTCTGCACCAACATCAGCTGCTGGCTCAACGGCGCGCAGGACCTGGTCGCGCACGCCGAGAAGAAGCTGGGCTGCAAGCTCGGCGAATCCACCGCCGACGGCCGGGTCTTCCTCAAGCGCGAGGAAGAATGCCTGGCCGCGTGCTGCGGCGCGCCGGTGGTCGTCGTCAACGGTCATTACCACGAGAAGCTCGACGCGGCGAAAGTCGACGAGCTGCTCGACGGTCTGAAGTGAGGTCGGGCGAGATGGCGCACGGTCACCACGATTATTCCAAGGGCTACGGCCCGGTCGGCCCGGCTCCGCAGGAGCACCAGGTCGTCTACACGACGCTGCACTACGACACTCCGTGGTCGTACGAAAACTATTTGAAGACCGGCGGCTATAGCGCGCTGCGCAAGATCCTCAGCGAGAAGACCCCGCCGGACGAGATCATCAACGCGGTCAAGGCTTCGGGCCTGCGCGGCCGCGGCGGCGCGGGCTTCCCGACCGGCCTGAAGTGGAGCTTCATGCCCAAGGGCAGCGGCACCCAGAAGTACATCCTGTGCAACTCGGACGAATCCGAGCCGGGCACGGCCAAGGACCGCGACATCCTGCGCTTCAACCCGCACTCGGTGGTGGAGGGCATGGCGATCGCCTGCTACGCCACCGGTTCGACCGTGGCCTACAACTACCTGCGCGGCGAGTTCCACCACGAACCGTTCGAGCATTTCGAGCAGGCGCTGAAGGAAGCCTACGAGAACGGCTGGCTCGGCAAGAACGTGCTCGGCAGCGGCGTGGACATCGACATCTACGGCGCGCTCGGCGCCGGCGCCTACATCTGCGGCGAAGAGACCGCGCTGATGGAGTCGCTGGAAGGCAAGAAGGGCCAGCCGCGCTTCAAGCCGCCGTTCCCGGCCAACTTCGGCCTGTTCGGCAAGCCGACCACGATCAACAACACCGAGACCTACGCCTCGGTGCCGGCGATCCTGCGCAACGGCGCGGAATGGTTCGCCGGCCTGGGCAAGCCGAACAACGGCGGGCCGAAGATCTTCTCGGTGTCCGGCCACGTCGCCAACCCGGGCAACTTCGAGATCCGCCTGGGCACGCCGTTCTCCGAGCTGCTGCAGCTCGCCGGCGGCATCCGCGGCGGGCGCAAGCTCAAGGCGGTGATCCCCGGCGGCTCCTCGATGAAGGTGCTGCCGGCGGCGACGATCATGGAATGCACGATGGACTACGACTCGCTGCAGAAGGCCGGTTCCGGCCTCGGCTCGGGCGCGGTCATCGTGATGGACGAGACCACCTGCATGGTCCGCGCCTGCCAGCGCATCGCCCGGTTCTATTTCAAGGAAAGCTGCGGCCAGTGCACGCCGTGCCGCGAAGGCACCGGCTGGATGTACCGCATGCTGACGAGAATCGCCGAGCAGCAGGCGACCTTGGAAGATTTGCAGATGCTGCGCGCCGCCGCGGGCCAGATCGAAGGCCACACCATCTGCGCGTTCGGCGAAGCCGCCGCGTGGCCGGTGCAGGGCTTCCTGCACCACTTCTGGGACGAGTTCGAGTACGCGATCGTCAACAAGCGTTTCCTGGTCGACGACCAAGCGGCCGGCACTGTGGTCGAAAAGAAGGTGGCCGCATGAGCGCGTTGTCCTTCCACATCCCCCATTGTTCCCGCGCCGCGCGCCGGAACAATGCGCCCCTTGACTCAAGGGGCTTGTCCGACGCTTCGATGAGGGGCTCGCTGTGAGCGCTCAACCCGTAAATCCGAATCTGCCGCCCGACCACGTCACCGTCTTCATCGACGGCGTCGAGATGGCCGCGCCGAAGAATTCGATGATCATCCATGCCGCCGACAAGGCCGGCATTCCGATCCCGCGTTTCTGCTACCACGACAAGCTGGCGATCGCCGCCAACTGCCGCATGTGCCTGGTCGACACCGAGGTCGGCGGCCGCGCCGCACCGAAGCCGTCGCCGGCCTGCGCCACGCCGGTGATGGACGGGCTGAAGGTGTTCACCCGCAACGAGCGCGCGCTGAAGTCGCAGCGCAACGTGATGGAGTTCCTGCTCGCCAACCACCCGCTGGATTGCCCGATCTGCGACCAGGGCGGCGAGTGCGAGCTGCAGGACGTGTCGATGGGCTACGGCCGTTCGGTCAGCCGTTACGCCGAACGCAAGCGCGTGGTGCCGGACGAGGACATCGGTCCGCTGGTCGCCACAGAGATGACCCGCTGCATCCAGTGCACCCGCTGCGTGCGCTTCACCGCGGAAATCGCCGGCACCTACGAGCTCGGCGGCATGTACCGCGGCGAGAACCTGCAGATCGGCACCTTCGACGGCAAGCCGCTGACCACCGAGCTGTCGGGCAACGTCATCGACGTGTGCCCGGTCGGCGCGCTGACCAACAAGGTGTTCCAGTTCAAGGCGCGTCCGTGGGAACTGACCGCGCGCGAGTCGCTGGGTTACCACGACGCGCTCGGCAGCAACCTGTTCCTGCACGTGCGCCGCGGCGACGTGCTGCGCACCGTGCCGCGCGACAACGAAGCGGTCAACGAGTGCTGGCTGTCGGACCGCGACCGCTATTCGCACCAGGGCCTGTACGCGGAAGACCGCGCCCAGCGTCCGCTGCTGAAGGACAACGGCGAGTGGCGCGAAGCCTCCTGGGAAGAGGCGCTGAGCCGTGCCGCCAAGATCCTGCGCGACAACGGCGGCGACAACCTCGGCGTGCTCGCGCACCCGGCGACGTCGAACGAAGAGGGCGCGCTGCTGGCGCGTCTGGCCGAAGCGCTGGGCACCGGCAATATCGATCACCGCATCTCGCAGCACGACCTGTCCGACGCCGCCGTGGCCGAAACCTTCGCCATGCCGGTCGCCGAGATCGAGCAGGCCGACGTGGTGATCGTGGTCGGCAGCAACCTGCGCCACGAACTGCCGCTGGTGCAGCAGCGCGTGCGCAAGGCCTACACCCGCGGCGCCAAGGTGCACGCGGTCAATCCGGTCGACTTCGATTTCACCTTCGACCTGACCAGCAAGCGCATCGTCGCGCCGTCGCAGCTCGCCGCCGCGCTCGGCGACGACGCGCTGCGCGAGATCGCCAAGGCCGGCAACCATGTCGCGCTGATCGTCGGCGGCGTGGCCGAGAACGGCCCGTACGCGGCCGCGATCCGCGCCGCGGCCCAGGCCTTCGCCGAGGCCACCGGCGCCAAGCTGTGCCGCATCCCGCAGGGCGCCAACGCGGTCGGTCTGGCCCGCCACGGCGTGCTGCCGACGGCGCGCGACGCCGGCGCGATGCTCAGCGACGCGCGCGGCGCCTACATCGTCTACGGCATCGAGCCGGGCCTGGATTTCGCCGACACCGAAAGCGCGCTGCGCGCGCTCGGCGCGGCCCAGGTGGTGGCCTTCAGCCATTACGCCTGCCGCTCGACCAAGGCCGTGGCCGACGTGATCCTGCCGATCGCGCTGCTGCCGGAAATCGACGCGACCCTGACCAACCTCGACGGCCGCGACCAGCAGGCCATCGCCGGCGGCAAGTTGCCGGGCCTGGCCCGCGCCGGTTGGCGCGTGTTGCGCGCGCTCGGCGGCGAACTCGGCGCCAGCGGCTTCGAGTTCACCGACTTCGCCGGCCTGCGCGCGAGCATCGCGCCGCGCGCGGTGACGCCGGCCGCCGGCCGCGCGCCGAGCGTGGCGGGCGAGGGCGGTCTTGAGCTCGCGGTCTCCACCGCGATCTACCGCAGCGACGCCACCGTGCGCCGCGCGCCCGCGCTGCAGTCGCACCCGCTCAATCTCGAACCGCGCGCCGTGCTCAATCCGGCCGACGCCGCCGCGCTGGGTTTCGGCGACGGCATGGTCGGCAAGTTCGGCGCCGGCGCCGGCACCGCGACCCTGCCGGTCGCGATCAGCGCCAAGGTCGCGCCGGGCACGGTATGGATCGAAAGCGGCCACGGCGCCACCGCGCCGCTCGGCGCGGGCCGCGTGCAGGCGGGGAGGGCCTAAGCCATGACGGACGGAATGTTCATGACCCAGCTGGTCGACCCGCTGCACAACTGGTTCCTGTCGCTGGGCATGGTCGGCGCGGTGCTGTGGATCGTGCTGAAGATCCTGCTGATCGCGATGCCGGTGATCATCACCGTGGCCTTCTACGTGGTCTGGGAGCGCAAGCTGATCGGCTGGATGCACGTGCGCCACGGGCCGATGTACGTCGGCATGGGCATCCTGCAGGCCTTCGCCGACGTGTTCAAACTGCTGTTCAAGGAAGTGATCCAGCCGGCCAAGGCCGAGTCCTTCCTGTACAAGCTGGCGCCGTTGCTGACCCTGGCGCCGGCGTTCGCGGCCTGGGCGGTGGTGCCGTTCGATGCCAAGCTGGTGCTGTCCAACGCCAACGCCGGCCTGCTGTACCTGCTGGCGATGACCTCGCTGGGCGTGTACGGCATCATCCTCGCCGGTTGGGCCTCGAACTCGAAGTACGCCTTCCTCGGCGCGATGCGCGCCGCCGCGCAGGTGGTGTCGTACGAGATCGCGATGGGTTTCGCCATGGTCGGCGTGATGGTCGGCGCCGGCAGCCTCAACCTCACCGACATCGTCATGGCCCAGTCGGGCAACGCCGGCGCGCTGGAGTGGTTCGCGCTGCCGATGCTGCCGCTGTTCGTCGTCTACTTCATTTCCGGCGTGGCCGAGACCAACCGCGCGCCGTTCGACGTGGTCGAGGGCGAGTCGGAGATCGTGGCCGGCCACATGGTCGAGTATTCGGGTTCGGCGTTCGCGCTGTTCTTCCTCGCCGAATACGCGAACATGATCCTGATCAGCTTCCTGACCGCGATCTTCTTCCTCGGCGGCTGGCTGAGCCCGTTCCAGGGCCTCGGCATTCCGTTCCTGTCGGTCGACGGCTGGTGGTGGCTGCTCGCGAAGGTGTTCTTCTTCGCCAGCTGCTTCATCTGGTTCCGCGCCTCCTTCCCGCGCTATCGCTACGACCAGATCATGCGTCTGGGCTGGAAGGTGTTCATCCCCCTGACCATCGCCTGGATCGTCGTGGTCGCGTTGATGTCGTATTACGGCGTCTTCCTGCCGGGACAGTGAGGCGGAGCAACTCATGAATCGCATCGTTTCCTATTTCAAGAGCCTGCTCCTGATCGAGCTCGCGCAGGGCCTTGGGCTGACGCTCAAGTACCTGTTCAAGCCCAAGTACACGCTGATGTACCCGATGGAGAAGACGCCGCAGTCGCCGCGCTTCCGCGGCGTGCACGCGCTGCGCCGCTATCCCAACGGCGAAGAGCGCTGCATCGCCTGCAAGCTGTGCGAGGCGGTGTGCCCGGCGCTGGCGATCACCATCGATTCGGAGAAGCGCGCCGACGGCACCCGCCGCACGACCCGCTACGACATCGACCTGTTCAAGTGCATCTTCTGCGGGTTCTGCGAGGAATCCTGCCCGGTCGACTCGATCGTGGAGACCCACATCCACGAGTACCACTTCGACCAGCGCGGACAGAACATCGTCACCAAGCCGCAGCTGTTGGCGATCGGCGACCGTCTCGAGACCGAGATCGCCGAGCGCCGCGCCGCCGACGCCGCCTTCCGCTGAGTACACGACATGGATCTCGCCCAGATCGCCTTCTTCGTCTTCGCCGCCATGGCCACGCTTTCGGCCGTGGCCGTGATCAGCGTCAAGAACCCGGTCCATGCCGCGCTCAGCCTGGTGCTGACCTTCTTCTCGGTTGCCTGCGTGTGGATCATCGCCGGCGCCGAGTTCCTCGGCGTGGCCCTGATCCTGGTCTACGTCGGCGCGGTGATGGTCTTGTTCCTGTTCGTGGTGATGATGCTCGACATCGACGTCGCCCCGCTGCGCGAGGGCTACGTGCGCTACCTGCCGGTCGGCCTGCTGGTCGCGGTGGTGATGCTGGTGGAGATGATCACCCTGATCGGGGTCAAGGCGTCGCTCGCCGCGCCGCTGACCGCCGACGCGTCCGGCGGCTCCAACACCAAGTGGCTGGCGACCGCGCTGTTCACCGACTTCCTGCTGCCGTTCGAGATCGCCGCGGTGATCCTGACCGTGGCGGTGATCGCCGCGGTCATGCTGACCCTGCGCCGCCGCCCGGGCGCCAAGCACCAGAACCCGAGCGAGCAGGCGCGCGTGCGCGCCAGCGACCGCATCCGCATGATCAAGATGGACGCCGTGAAGCCCGTCGCCGCCGAACCGGCGCCGGCCGACGCAGCGCAGGAGGCCAAGCCGTGAGCGAATTCTTCGGGTCGGGCCTCGCCCTCGGCCACTTCCTCGCCCTGGGCGCGGTGCTGTTCTGCATCAGCGTCGCCGGCATCTTCCTCAACCGCAAGAACGTGATCGTGCTGCTGATGTCGATCGAGCTGATGCTGCTCGCGGTCAACATCAACTTCGTCGCGTTCTCGCGCCAGCTGGCCGATCCGGCCGGTCAGGTGTTCGTGTTCTTCATCCTGACCGTGGCCGCGGCCGAGGCCGCCATCGGCCTGGCCATCCTGGTCACGCTGTTCCGCAACCGGCGCACGATCAACGTCGCCGAAATCGACTCGATGAAGGGCTGATCCGGCATGGAACCCGCAATCTCCAAGTCCATCCTGCTCGCCATCGTGCTCGCGCCGTTGCTCGGCGCGATCCTGGCCGGCCTGTTCGGGCGCAAGATCGGCCGCGCCGGCTCGCACACCGTCACCATCCTCGGCGTCGCGGCGAGCTGCGCGATGTCGGTGTACGTGCTGTGGCAGCTGGTCGGCCACGGCGCCGCGCCGTTCAACGAGAACGTCTACACCTGGTTCCAGATCGGCGGCTATGAGGCCCACGTCGGCTTCATGATCGACAAGCTGACCGCGATGATGATGGTGGTCGTCACCTTCGTCTCGCTGCTGGTGCACATCTACACCATCGGCTACATGGCCGAGGACGACGGCTACCAGCGCTTCTTCAGCTACATCTCGCTGTTCACCTTCTCGATGCTCATGCTGGTCATGAGCAACAACTTCCTGCAGCTGTTCTTCGGCTGGGAAGCGGTGGGTCTGGTGTCGTACCTGCTGATCGGCTTCTGGTTCAAGAAGCCGACCGCGGTGTTCGCCAACATGAAGGCGTTCCTGGTCAACCGCGTCGGCGATTTCGGCTTCCTGCTCGGCATCTGCGCGGTGCTGTGGGCGACCGGCTCGCTCGACTACGGCACCGTGTTCGCCCACGCCCCGACCCTGGCCGAGCGCACCATCCAGGTCTGGGGCGGCGCCGATCCGATCGTGTGGTCGCTGCCGACGGTGATCTGCATCTGCCTGTTCATCGGCGCCATGGGCAAGTCGGCGCAGGTGCCGCTGCACGTGTGGCTGCCGGACTCGATGGAAGGCCCGACCCCGATCTCGGCGCTGATCCACGCCGCGACGATGGTGACCGCCGGCATCTTCATGGTCGCGCGCATGTCGCCGCTGTTCGAGCTGTCGCAGACCGCGCTGAACTTCGTGCTGTTCATCGGCGCCACCACCGCGTTCTGGACCGGCCTGATCGGCATCGTGCAGAACGACATCAAGCGCGTGGTCGCGTACTCGACCCTGTCGCAGCTGGGCTACATGACCGTCGCGCTCGGCGTGTCGGCGTACTCGGCGGCGGTGTACCACCTGATGACCCACGCCTTCTTCAAGGCGCTGCTGTTCCTGGCGGCCGGCTCGGTCATCATCGGCATGCACCACGAGCAGGACATGCGCAAGATGGGCGGCCTGCGCAAGTACATGCCGATCACCTACTGGACCAGCCTGCTCGGCACCTTGGCCCTGGTCGGCACGCCGTTCTTCGCCGGTTTCTATTCGAAGGACACCATCATCGAGGCGGCCGCGCACGTCGCTCACGGCGAGCATGCGACCTGGGTGTCGCAGTACGCCTACTGGGCGGTGCTGCTCGGCGCGTTCGTGACCTCGTTCTACAGCTTCCGACTGCTGTACCTGACCTTCCACGGCAAGGAGCGCTTCCGCGACGCGCACGCCGACCACGGTCACGGCCACGACGACCACGCGCACGGCCACGACGATCATGCGGCGCATGCCCACGACGATCACGGCAAGAAGCACGACGACCACGCCCACGACGATCATGGCCACCACGGCCCGCACGAGCCGCACGAATCGCCGTGGGTGGTGACCGTGCCGCTGATGCTGTTGGCGATCCCGTCGGTGCTGATCGGCTTCTTCACCGCCGGCCCGATGCTGTTCGGCACCGACTGGTCCGGCCACGTCAAGCAGCTGCCGTACTTCCTCGGCGCGATCGACCTGCTGCCCGAGCGCGACACCGTCGCCGAGATGGCCAAGGAAGCCTGGCACGGCCCGGTCGCCTTCGCCCTGCACGGCTTCATGGCGCCTGCGTTCTGGCTGGCCTTCGGCGGCTTCGCCCTGGCCACGGTCATGTACCTGTGGAAGCCGGAACTGCCGGCCAAGGCGGCCAAGCTGTTCGCGCTGCCGATCCGGATCCTGGAAAACAAGTACGGCATGGACAACCTGTGGATCGGCGGTTTCGCCGGCGGCGGCGTCAAGCTCGGCAAGGCTTCGCGCACGGTGGACACCAAGCTGATCGACGGCGCGGTGGTCAACGGCAGCGCCGGCGTGGTCGGCTTCGTCGCCAACCTCGCCCGCCACGTCCAATCCGGCTACCTCTACCACTACGCCTTCGCGATGATTGTCGGCCTGATCGTTCTGCTCGCCGTCGTCATCAAGTTCTGGCACTAATCGACAAGGACACCGAACGTGATCCCCGTGCCCTTGCTTAGCCTCCTGATCTGGCTGCCCATCTTCGGCGGCTTCGCCACCCTGGCTTTCGGCAACCAACGCGCCAACGCGGCGCGCTGGTTCGCCCTGGTCGTGGCCATCGTCACGCTCGGCCTGAGCCTGCTGATGTTCACCCACGGCGACTTCACCAGCGCGAACATGCAGCTGGTCGAGCAGAAAGCCTGGATTCCGGCCTTCGACATCCGCTACCACCTCGGCGTGGACGGCATCTCGGTGGCGCTGATCGCGCTGACGACGCTGACCTCGATGCTGGTGCTGATCAGCGCCTGGACCTCGATCGACAAGCGCGTCAGCCAGTACTACGCCGCGTTCCTGATCCTCGAAGGCCTGATGGTCGGCGTGTTCTCCGCTCTCGACGCGATGCTGTTCTACGTGTTCTTCGAGGGCATGCTGATCCCGATGTTCATCATCATCGGCGTGTGGGGCGGCCCGCGCCGCGTCTACGCCTCGGTGAAGTTCTTCCTGTACACCTTCCTCGGCTCGGTGTTCATGCTGGTCGGGCTGATCTACCTGTACCTGAAGGGCGGCAGCTGGCAGATCGCCGACATGTACGGCCTGCAGCTCAGCGCGACCGAGCAGATGTGGATCTTCTTCGGCTTCCTGATCGCCTTCGCGGTCAAGGTGCCGATGTTCCCGGTCCACACCTGGTTGCCGGACGCGCACGTGGAAGCGCCGACCGCCGGTTCGGTGATCCTGGCCGCGATCATGCTGAAGATCGGCGGCTACGGCTTCCTGCGCTTCGTCCTGCCGATCGTGCCCGACGCCGGCCACGAGTGGGCCTGGCTGGTGATCGCGCTGAGCCTGGTCGCGGTGGTCTACGTCGGCCTGGTCGCGCTGGTCCAGGAGGACATGAAGAAGCTGATCGCGTACTCGTCGGTCTCGCACATGGGCTTCGTCACCCTGGGCACCTTCATCGCCTTCGGCCTGGTCCACAGCGGCGAGGCCCACGGCGCCGACGCCGCGCGCCTGGGCCTGCAGGGCGCGATGGTGCAGATGATCAGCCACGGCTTCGTGTCCGGCGCGATGTTCACCTGCGTCGGCGTGCTGTACGACCGCATGCACAGCCGCATGATCAAGGACTACGGCGGCGTCGCCAACGTGATGCCCTGGTTCGCCGCGTTCGTGGTGCTGTTCGCGATGGCCAACTCGGGCCTGCCGGGCACCTCGGGTTTCGTCGGCGAGTTCATGGTGATCCTGGCTTCGTTCCAGAAGCATCCGCTGATCGGCTTCGCCGCCGCGACCACCTTGATCATCGGCGCGGGCTACACCCTGTGGCTGGTCAAGCGGGTGATCTGGGGCGACGTCGGCAACGCCCACGTCGCCGAGATGGAAGACCTCAACCCGCGCGAAGCGCTGGTGCTGGGCGTGTTCGCGGTGGGCGTGCTGGTCCTGGGCGTGTGGCCCAAGCCGCTGACCGACCTGATGGAGCCGGCGATCGCCAATCTGGCCAGCCAGATCGTCGCCAGCAAGCTGTAAACCGCGCGGGCCCGGCCCGCGCAGAAGTGAGTGGAAGCGAGAAGCGAGCAGCGAGAGAAAAGCGCGAGCGCCCGCCGCTCACTTCTCACTCCTCTCCGCTCGCTCCTAGAGCAAGGCTCGAAGCCGAGCCGGATCCGCCATGAGATGCACTAAATGAACATGCCCGTACGCTCTCTCGCCGACATCATGCCCCTGCTGCCCGAACTGGTGGTCGTCGTCGGCGCGTTCGCGCTGCTGATGCTCGACCTGTTCGTCGAGGAGCGGAACCGCATCGTTTCCCACGTCTTCTCGATCCTGGTGGTCGCCGCGGCGACGGCGATGATCGCCTTCGACGTGGGCGGGCAGGGCACCGTGCTCAGCGGCATGTTCGTGCGCGACACCGCTGCCGACGTGCTCAAGCTCGGCATCGGCGTGGTCGGCATCCTGTCGCTGATCTACACCTGGCCCTACCTGCGCGCGCGCGGGTTGTACAAGGGCGAGGTCGGGGTGCTGATGCTGTTCGCGATCGCCGGCATGATGTTCCTGGTCTCCGCCGGCAGCCTGACCATGGTCTACGTCGGCCTGGAAATGCTGGCGCTGTGCTCGTACGCGCTGGTCGCGGTCGACCGCGACAGCCCGCTGGCCTCGGAAGCGGCGATCAAGTACTTCGTGCTCGGCGCGCTGGCTTCGGGCCTGCTGCTGTACGGCCTGTCGCTGATCTACGGCGCCACCGGCAGCCTGATGCTCGACCAGATCGCGGTGGCCGCCTCGGTCGGTCCCAAGTCGATGATGCTGATCACCGGCGTGGTGTTCGTGGTCGCCGGCATCGCCTTCAAGTTCGGCGCCGCGCCGTTCCACATGTGGCTGCCGGACGTCTACCAGGGCGCGCCGACCCCGATCACGCTGTTCATCGGCGCCGCGCCCAAGCTGGCCGCGTTCGGCATGACCTACCGCCTGCTGGAAGTCGGCGCGCACGGCCTGGACCACCACTGGCGCCTGCTGCTGGCCGGCCTGGCGGTGCTGTCGCTGGCGATCGGCAACCTCAGCGCGCTGCTGCAGACCAATCTCAAGCGTCTGCTCGCGTACTCGACGGTCTCGCACGTCGGCTTCCTGTTCATCGGCATGGCCGGCGGCGGCGCGCAGGGCTTCGCCGCGGCGATGTTCTACGCGATCAGCTACGCGATCATGACCTCGGCCGCGTTCGCCGCGATCATCGTCATGTCCAGCCGCGGCTTCGAGGCCGACCGGATCGACGACTACAAGGGCCTCAACGCGCGCAACCCGTGGCTGGCCGGCATGATCCTGTGCGTGATGGCCTCGCTGGCCGGCCTGCCGCCGTTCCTGGGCTTCTGGGCCAAGCTGGCGGTGCTCAAGGCCGCGCTGCAGGGCGACATGCTGTGGCTGGCCATCGTCGGCGTCGTGTTCGCGGTGATCGGCGCGTTCTACTACCTGCGCGTGATCAAGGCGATGTACTTCGACGAACCCGAAGGCAAGCTGCCGCCGCCGAACGAAGACCGCCCGCTGCGCGTGGTGTTCGGGGTCAACGCGCTGGCGCTGCTGGCGCTGGGCATCGCCTGGAACCCGATCATGGAGTGGTGCCAGCGCGCGTTCGCGGCCTGAGCCGGCGCGACACCCGCTGCGAGGAAGGGCCGCCGTCGGGCGGCCCTTCGTTTTTGTGGGGCCTGGCCTGACGGTTGTGGGAGGGCCTTCAGGCCCGACGCTCTCCGCTCAGGTCCCGGCGACCAGGCACAAGAGCATCGGGCCTGAAGGCCCTCCCGCAACAGGAGGCCCTGCGGCTGAATCGGCATTCATCGAAAGCGACGGCGGAGCAGGGGTTCCAGCCGCCCGCGGACCATGCTCAATCGGTCCTGAGAAAAATAATCGGCTCGAAACTGTCCTGGGGGCTTGAATTATTTCGAACACAGCCTAAGATTGCCGGCCTGCGAACGCGATACGGATTTCGCGAAACACCGGGGAACACCGGCGCGTTCGAAGCGGTAAGCGGCAATCATGAAAATCTGATTGCAGGCTTGCAGAAAGTTAAGCCGACCGTTACACTTGTCGGCCTGATGCGGGGTGGAGCAGTCTGGCAGCTCGTCGGGCTCATAACCCGAAGGTCGTAGGTTCAAATCCTACCCCCGCTACCACTTTTGGCTGTTACGGCCGCGCTGTTCGCAGCGGCCGTTTCGATCGAAAGTCGGGCTTTGTATCGACGCTCTGCTCGCGCCGATACGCCGAAATCCAGTTGTACGGACAAGGGGCCCGATGGGCCCTTTGTCGTTTTCGGCTTTCCGCAATTCGGCTTTCCTGCGAGTGCGGCGACGGCGTCGGAATACCGGATGCCGCCGTTGCGGACGATCGCGGAAGCAGTGCACCCAGATGATTGGTTTTCGCCGGTCGCCACCCTTCAGGAGTTCAGGCGCGTGACGGACAAGGCAACGCAAATCGCGCAACTGCTGGCGCCCACGGTGGCGTCGCTGGGCGTGGAACTGCTCGGCATCGAATACCTGCCCGCGCCGGGCAGCGCCACGCTGCGCGTGTACATCGACGTGCCGGCCGCCGAGCTCGACGCGACCGCCGAAGGCGAGCAGCCGCGCTCGGTCGGCATCGAGGACTGCGAGGCGGTCAGCCGCGAGATCTCGGCCCAGCTCGACGTCGAGGATCCGATCAGCGGCAACTACACCCTCGAGGTGTCCTCGCCGGGCATCGACCGTCCGCTGTTCGCGCTCGACCACTACCGCCGCTTCGCCGGCGAGACCGCCAAGGTCGGGCTGAAGCTGCCGCACGAAGGCCGTCGCCGCCTGCAGGGCGAGATCGTCGGCGTGGAAGGCGAGCAGGTGGTGTTCGCGATCGACGGCGCGCGCTTCGCGGTGCCGTTCTCGAACATCGACAAGGCGCGGATCGTGCCGGACTGGGCGGCGCTGGGCTTCGCCCCGGAGAAGCCCGGCAAGGCCGCGCCCGGCAAGCTCGCGCCCGGCAAGGTCGCGCCTGGCAAGAGCCGGCCCGCCAAGGACAAGCCTTCGAAGCCGGACGCTTCGAAGAAGTAAGCATCGAACCCAATTACCAACCCGAGAGCCGGCGGCCCACGCCGATCCGTGCGGAGTGAACAGATGAGCAAGGAACTGTTGCTGGTGGTGGACGCGGTCGCCAACGAAAAGGGCGTACCGCGCGAAGTGATCTTCGAGGCCATCGAGGCCGCGCTGGCCTCGGCCGCGAAGAAGCGCTACCACGACGAGGACGTGCTGGTGCGCGTGTCCATCGACCAGAAGGACGGCAGCTACGAGACCTTCCGGCGCATGGAGGTCGTGGCCGACGACGTGGTCATGGAGTCGCCGGACCGCCAGATCCGCCTGATGGACGCGGTCGACGAAGTCGAGGGCGTGGAAGTCGGCGACTACATCGAAGAACAGATCGAGAATCCCGAGTTCGGCCGCATCGCCGCGCAGGCCGCCAAGCAGGTGATCGTGCAGCGCGTGCGCGAGGCCGAGCGCGCCCAGGTCGTGGACGCGTGGAAGGACCGCGTCGGCGAGCTGGTCACCGGCATCGTCAAGCGCGTGGAGCGCGGCAACATCTACGTGGACCTGGGCGGCAACTCCGAGGCGATCATCCCCAAGGACAAGGGCATCCCGCGCGACGTGCTGCGCGCCGGCGACCGCGTCCGCGGCTACCTGTTCGACGTGCGCACCGAGCCGCGCGGCCCGCAGCTGTTCATCAGCCGCGCCGCGCCGGAATTCATGATGGAGCTGTTCAAGCTGGAAGTGCCGGAAGTCGGCCAGGGCCTGGTCTCGATCAAGGCCTGCGCGCGCGATCCGGGCGACCGCGCCAAGATCGCGGTGCTGGCGCACGACAACCGCACCGATCCGATCGGCGCCTGCATCGGCATGCGCGGTTCGCGCGTGCAGGCGGTGTCGAACGAACTCAACGGCGAGCGCGTGGACATCGTGCTGTGGTCGGACAACCCGGCCCAGTTCGTCATCAACGCGATGGCGCCGGCGGAAGTGCAGTCGATCATCGTCGACGAAGAGAAGCACTCGATGGACCTGGCCGTGGCCGAAGAGCGACTGGCCCAGGCGATCGGCAAGGGCGGCCAGAACGTGCGCCTGGCCAGCCGCCTGTCGGGCTGGCAGCTCAACGTCATGACCCAGGACCAGGTCACCGCCAAGTCCGAGGCCGAGCAGAACGCGGCGCGCCAGCTGTTCCAGGACAAGCTGGAAGTGGACGAGGAGATCGCCGGCATCCTGGTGTCCGAGGGCTTCAGCACGGTCGAGGAAATCGCCTACGTGCCGGTCGGCGAGCTGCTGGCGGTGGAGGGCTTCGACGAGGACATCGTCGAGGAACTGCGCGCCCGCGCCCGCGATGCGCTGCTCAACGAGGCGCTGGCGGCCGAGGAAGAGCTCGACGAGCACCAGCCCGCGGCCGACCTGCTGGAACTGGCCGGCATGGACGAGGCGCTGGCGTTCACCCTGGCTTCGCGCGGCGTGGTCAGCCGCGACGACCTGGCCGATCTGGCCACCGACGAGTTGACCGATATCGAAGGCGTGGACGAGGAACGTGCCGCCGCCCTGATCATGGAAGCGCGCAAGCACTGGTTCGAATGAGGTGAGGAAAGCCGCAAGAGGTCCACGGGACGTCTTGCGGCAAGCCGGCCACGGTCCCGACGGGCCCGGCCGGATTCGCAGGATCGGGCGCGGGCCCGGTCCGCGAGCAGGCCGCGAAGGCCTGCGCGGGCCGGACCTTGGGCGCGCGCGGAGCTAGAATGGCGCCATCACGCGTGGGATGCGTCCCGCGCCAAGAGGACACGGAAAACCGAATGTCGCAGCAAACCACCATCCGCAAGCTGGCCGAACTGGTGAACACGCCGGTCGAGAAGTTGCTGGAACAGCTGGCCGAGGCCGGCATGAAGTTCAGCGGCCCCGACCAGGTCGTGACCAGCATCGAGAAAGTCAAGCTGCTCGGCTTCCTCAAGCGTTCCCACGGCAAGGCCGACAAGCCCGCCGACGGCGACGAGGCGGCGAAGAAGATCACCCTCAACCGCAGCCGCAAGCAGGAAATCACCGTCGGCGGCGGCAAGAACCGCACCACGGTCGACGTGGTGGTGCGCAAGAAGGTGACCTTGGTCAAGCCGAACGAAGGCGCCGGCGGCGTCGGCGAGGACGAGGAGCGCGCCGAGATCCTGCGCAAGCTGGAGGAATCCAAGCAGCGCAACCTCGCCGAGCAGCAGCGCCTGGCCGCCGACGACAAGCGTCGCGCCGACGCCGTCGACGCCGCGCGTCGCGCGGTCGAGGACGCCGCGCGCGCCAAGGCCGAGGAAGAGGCCGCCGCGCTGCGCGCCAACGAGCCCGCGCCGGCCCCGGCCGCTTCGGAGCCGGCCAAGGCCGCCGCTCCGGGCGCGGCCGCCGCCGACCCGGCGCGCAAGCCGCCGGCGACGCATGGCCACGGCCATCCCAAGCCCGCCCGGCCCGAACCCGCGCGTCCCGCCGACGACCGCAACGCCGCGGCCGCCCGCCACAAGACCCGCGGCTCGCACGCGATGGTCGCCGGCGTGGAAGACGACGATTCGGCCAACCGTTTCGCCGGCCAGCTGCACCTGTCGCCGTCCGACCGCGCCCGCCGCAGCAACAGCAACACCCGCGGCAAGGGCGGCCGGATGCAGCAGAACCGTCGCCAGAACGAGCAGTCGCGCTCCGGTGGCGGCCAGCACGGCTTCTCGCGGCCGACCGCGCCGATCGTGCGCGAAGTCGCCATCGGCGAGACCATCACCGTCGCCGATCTCGCCCAGAAGCTCGCGCTCAAGGGCGGCGACGTGGTCAAGGCGATGTTCAAGATGGGCGTCATGGCGACCATCAACCAGAGCATCGACCACGACACCGCCGCGCTGGTGACCGAAGAGCTCGGCCACATCGTGGTCAAGGCCCTGGGCAACGACGCCGAGGACGCGCTGCTGGCCCACGCCGAAGAGGCACAGGGCGACAAGGCGCCGCGTCCGCCGGTGGTCACCATCATGGGCCACGTCGACCACGGCAAGACCTCACTGCTGGACTACATCCGCCGCACCAAGGTCGCCTCCGGCGAAGCCGGCGGCATCACCCAGCACATCGGCGCGTACCACGTGGAAACGCCGAAGGGCGTCATCAGCTTCCTCGATACTCCGGGCCACGCCGCGTTCACCTCGATGCGCGCGCGCGGCGCCAAGCTGACCGACATCGTGGTGCTGGTCGTGGCCGCCGACGACGGCGTCATGCCGCAGACCAAGGAAGCCGTGCAGCACGCCAAGGCCGCCGGCGTTCCGCTGATCGTGGCGATCAACAAGATCGACAAGTCCGACGCCGATCCGCTGCGGGTCAAGAACGAACTGCTGGGCGAGGATGTGGTCGCCGAGGATTTCGGCGGCGACACCCAGATGGTCGAACTCTCGGCCAAGACCGGCGCGGGCGTGGACAATCTGCTCGACGCGATCTCGTTGCAGGCCGAAGTGCTCGAACTCAAGGCCGCTCCGGTCGGCCGCGCCACCGGCACGGTGATCGAATCCGCGCTCGACAAGGGCCGCGGCCCGGTCGCCACGGTGCTGGTCCAGCAGGGCCAGCTCAAGAAGGGCGACTACCTCGTGTGCGGCGTGCATTACGGCCGCGTGCGCGCCTTGTTCGACGAAACCGGCAAGCAGGTCGAACAGGCCGGCCCGTCGATTCCGGTGCAGGTGCTCGGCCTGTCGGGCGTGCCCGACGCCGGCGATGACTTCGTCGTGGTCGAGGACGAACGCCTGGCCAAGGACGTGGCGCAGCAGCGCGACGCCAAGCGCCGCGAATCGCGCCTGGTCGCCGCCGCCGGCAACCGCATGGAAGACATCATGGCCCAGATGGGTAAGGGCGAGGGCCAGCTGAGCCTCAACCTCGTCGTCAAGGCCGACGTGCAGGGTTCGGTGGAAGCGTTGCGCCAGGCTCTGGTCGCGCTGTCCAACGAGCAGATCCGCATCAACGTGATCAGCTCCGGCGTGGGCGGCATCACCGAATCCGACGCCAACGCCGCGGCCACCGCCAAGGCGACCGTGATCGGCTTCAACGTCCGCGCCGACGCCTCCGCGCGCCGCATCATCGAGGCCAACGGCGTCGACCTGCGCTACTTCTCGATCATCTATGACGTGATCGACCAGGTGAAGCAGGTCGCCTCGGGCATCCTCGGCATGGAGATCCGCGAGGAGATCATCGGCACCGCCGAGGTCCGCGACGTGTTCCGCAGCTCCAAGTTCGGCGCGGTCGCCGGCTGCATGGTGATCGAGGGCGTGGTCAAGCGCTCCAAGCCGATCCGCGTGCTGCGCGACAACGCGGTGGTCTTCGAAGGCGAGCTCGAATCGCTGCGCCGCTTCAAGGAAAACGTCGACGAAGTGCGCAACGGCACCGAATGCGGCATCGGCGTGAAGGCGTACAACGACGTCAAGCCGGGCGACCAGATCGAGTGCTTCGAGCGCATCGAGGTCCAGCGCACGCTTTGAGGCATAGGAGTGAGCGGAGAGAAGTGAGGAGTGAGCGAAAGCCACTCGACCGACTCTCCGCTCACTGCATCGCCGTTGTCGCTCTGACTCACTCCTCACTCCTCTACGCTCACTTCTCGCTTCATGCCCAGCAAATCGTTCCACCGCACCGATCGCGTTTCCGCCCAGCTCCGCCGCGAGTTGGGCACGCTGGTGCGCGAAGCCGTGCGCGAGCACGGCCTGCCGTCGGTCAGCGTGTCCGACGTCGAGATCTCCCGCGACCTGGCCCATGCCAAGGTCTTCGTCACCGCGTTGCAGCCCGAGCGTTCGGCCGAGGCGGTCAAGGCGCTCAAGGAACTGTCGCGCGAACTGCGCTTCCAGCTCGGCCGGGCGATGAAGCTGCGGCACGTGCCGGAGCTGCATTTCCACTACGACGATTCGGTCGACCGCGGCGAGCGCATCGAGCATCTGCTGCGCGAAGCGCCGGCAGTCACCGAAGACGCCGACGGCGAGGCGCCGCAAGACGGCGAAGACCGCTCCAGGGACGCCGACTGAGTTTCGCGGTCCCGCGCTCGGCCACGGCCGCGCGGGTTGTCCGCCGCGGTCCTGCCCGCAACGGCAGGCGGCCGAACCCGACCGCCGCGCCGGATCCCCCCAGGACCGCGCCCGATCCGCGCCCCTGCACACCCCGCTCGAAACGCCGCCGGTCGGCTTCGTCCGCCGACGCGCGCCCGCACGACGTTTCACGCGTCCGTTCCGGCGCACTATGCGAGCATCCCGCGACGTTGACCCGCGCGCCGGCATCCGGCCGCCACTCTGGGGCGAAGGTCCTGCTTGAACACGATGCGTAAACGTCAATGGCGCAACGTCGACGGCCTGCTGCTGCTCGACAAGCCGCAGGGCCTGAGCTCGAACCAGGCCTTGCAGCAGGCGCGCCACCTGTTCCGCGCCGAGAAGGGCGGCCATACCGGCAGCCTCGACCCGCTCGCCACCGGCCTGTTGCCGCTGTGCTTCGGCGAGGCGACCAAGATCGCCGGGCTGCTGCTGGGCGCGCGCAAGGCCTACACCGCCACCGCCGTGCTCGGCCTGACCACCGACAGCGACGACGCCGACGGCGCGCCGCTGCGCGAGCGGCCGGTGCTGGAATTCGACCCGGCCGAAATCGAGGCCGCGCTGGCGCCGCTGCGCGGGACCATCCTGCAGCGCGCGCCGATCTATTCCGCGCTCAAGCAGGGCGGCGAACCGCTGTACGCCAAGGCCCGCCGCGGCGAGGCGATCGAAGCGCCCGAGCGCGAAGTCAGCGTGCACTCGCTGACCCTGACCGGGCGCGACGGCCCGCGCCTGGAACTGCACATCGAATGCGGCTCGGGCACCTATGTGCGCAGCCTGGTCCGCGACCTCGGCGAGGCGCTGGGCTGCGGCGCCCACGTGGCGACGCTGCGGCGCTCGTGGGTCGAGCCGTTCCTGGCCCCGGCCATGGTGACCCTGGTGCAGCTGCGCGAGCTGGCCGAGCGCGGCGACGAACGCGTCCTCGACGCCCTGTTGCTGCCGATCGAGGCCGGCCTGAGCGGATTCGAGCAGGTCGCCCTGGACGCCGTCGCCGCCCAGCGCCTCGGCCACGGCCAGGCGGTGGCCTGCGCCGAGGGCGAGCCCGGTTTGGTCGCGATCTATGGCGAGACAGGCCGCTGTCTGGGCCTTGGCCTGCGTCAGGCCGGCGGGCGCCTGCAGCCGCAGCGGCTGTTCCGCTGGGCCGCGCAGGGCGGTTGAGTCCGGCGCCCGCCGCAGCCGACTGAACAGGCGGCGGGGCAACGCCGTGAAAGCCGGCCCGGCCGCGCCCGCCGATCGTCGCGAACGCCTCGATTCATACCGGCCAAAGGTCGCAATCGTCGCAACGGGCTGTTACAATCTCGCCGCTTTTCAAGCACTTCCAACCGGAAACGGCTTGAACTGCGATCCCCAACCATAGCAAGCGGCGGGCCAGGCGGTGCGTCGGAGCGGTGATGACCGTGCCGATTCGCTTCTGCGGGCCGCGCATCTAGATAGAGAAGACACCATGTCGATCGACACACAGAAAGTCATTGAAGACAACAAGCGCGGCGCCAACGACACCGGTTCGCCGGAAGTCCAGGTCGCCCTGCTGACCGCGCGCATCGAGCAGCTGACCGGCCACTTCAAGGCCCACAAGCAGGATCACCACAGCCGTCGCGGCCTGCTGATGATGGTCAACCGCCGTCGCAGCCTGCTCGACTACCTCAAGCGCAAAGACAACGAGCGCTACAAGGCCCTGATCGAGAAGCTCGGCCTGCGCCGCTAATCGGACACCCAACCGCGGCGCAGCGATGCGCCGCGGTTTGTTTTGGCGGAGACGAAAACTCCGTAGGGCGATGCAGGACGCATCGCCGCCAGCGACGAAACGCGAGCGCGATCGTCGAACTGGACCGGCCCTCGGGCCACGTGCGACGCGGCGCGGAGCGCGCGCGGAACACAACCATCCTCAGGTCGCTTGCGCCGGCGGCCGACCGGAGCGGGGCAAGGGCCTCGACCGGAACGCATAGATACCGAAGGAACCCACCGTGGCAAAAATTACCAAGACCTTCCAGTACGGCAACCATCAGGTGACCCTGGAGACCGGCGAGATCGCCCGTCAGGCCGGCGGCGCCGTCATCGTCAAGATGGACGACACCGTGCTGCTGGTGACCGCCGTCGCCGCCAAGAGCGCGCGCGAGGGGCAGGATTTCTTCCCGCTCACCGTCGATTACCAGGAGAAGTTCTACGCCGGCGGCCGCATCCCGGGCGGCTTCTTCAAGCGCGAAGGCCGCGCGACGGAGAAGGAAACCCTGATCTCGCGCCTGATCGACCGTCCGATCCGCCCGCTGTTCCCGGAAGACTACCGTAACGAAGTGCAGATCATCGCCACGGTGATGTCGCTGAATCCGGAAGTCGACGGCGACATCCCGGCGCTGATCGGCGCCTCGGCCGCGATGGCGCTGGCCGGCACCCCGTTCCAGGGCCCGATCGGCGCGGCCAAGGTCGGTTACAAGAACGGCCAGTACCTGCTCAACCCGACCGCCGCCGAGCTGGCCGACTCCGACCTGGAACTGGTCGTGGCCGGCACCTCCAACGCGGTGCTGATGGTCGAATCCGAAGCCAACATGCTGTCCGAAGAGGTCATGCTCGGCGCGGTGATGTTCGGCCATCGCGAGATGCAGAAGGTCATCAACGTCATCAACGAGCTGGTCGTCGAAGCCGGCACCAAGCCGTCGAGCTGGGAAGCTCCGGCCAAGAACGAAGCGCTGATCGGCGCGCTCAAGGAAGCGGTGGGCGACCAGCTCGCCGGCGCCTTCCAGGTGCGCGACAAGCTGCAGCGCCGCGACGCCATCGGTGCGATCAAGAAGGACGTGCTGCTGTCGCTGGCCGGCCGCGCCGAATCCGAGGGCTGGTCCTCGGGCGAACTGTCGAAGGAATTCGGCGAGCTCGAATACCAGACCATGCGCAGCTCGGTGCTCGACACCAAGATCCGCATCGACGGCCGCGCGCTCGACACCGTGCGCCCGATCTCCTCGAAGGTCGGCGTGCTGCCGCGCACCCACGGCTCCTCGCTGTTCACCCGCGGCGAGACCCAGGCCATCGTGGTCGCCACCCTCGGCACCGCGCGCGACGGCCAGATCATCGACGCCGTCTCGGGCGAGTACAAGGAACACTTCCTGTTCCACTACAACTTCCCGCCCTTCTCGGTCGGCGAGTGCGGCCGCATGATGGGCCCGAAGCGCCGCGAAATCGGCCACGGCCGCCTCGCCAAGCGCGGCGTGCTCGCGGTGATGCCGAGCATGGAAGCGTTCCCGTACACCATCCGCGTGGTCTCGGAAATCACCGAGTCGAACGGTTCGTCCTCGATGGCTTCGGTCTGCGGCAGCTCGCTGGCGCTGATGGACGCCGGCGTGCCGATCAAGGCGCCGGTCGCCGGCATCGCGATGGGCCTGGTCAAGGAAGGCGACAACTTCGTCGTCCTGTCCGACATCCTGGGCGATGAAGACCACCTCGGCGACATGGACTTCAAGGTCGCCGGCACGTCGGAAGGCATCTCGGCGCTGCAGATGGACATCAAGATCCAGGGCATCACCGAAGAGATCATGAAGGTCGCGCTGGAGCAGGCCAAGGCCGGCCGCCTGCACATCCTCGGCGAGATGGCCCACGCCATCACCGAGTCGCGCTCGGAGCTGTCCGAGTACGCGCCGCGCCTGCTGACGATGAAGATCCACCCGGACAAGATCCGCGAAGTGATCGGCAAGGGCGGCTCGACCATCCAGGCGATCACCAAGGAAACCGGCACCCAGATCGACATCCAGGACGACGGCACCATCGTCATCGCCTCGGTCAACGCCGCCGCCGCGCAGGCCGCCAAGTCGCGCATCGACCAGATCGTCTCCGACGTCGAGCCGGGCCGCATCTACGAGGGCAAGGTCGCCAAGATCATGGACTTCGGCGCGTTCGTGACCATCCTGCCGGGCAAGGACGGCCTGGTGCACGTGTCGCAGATCTCCAGCGAGCGCGTCGAGAAGGTCTCCGACAAGCTCAAGGAAGGCGACGTGGTCAAGGTCAAGGTGCTGGAAGTCGACAAGCAGGGCCGCATCCGCCTGTCGATCAAGGCCGTGGAAGAAGGCGAGGGCGTCTCGGCCGAATAATCGCCGGGCGACTTCGCGGTAAACGAAGAAGCGGGCTTCGGCCCGCTTTTTCTTTGTCCGGAAACAGTCGCGGCGTGTCGGTAAAACGCAGTTTTTCGCGCCGGACATGCTCAGGGTTGCAGGGGCATCCGTACGCGGCAGCCGCGTGTCCTGGTTCGGCGCGCAGCGGAGATGAGTCCCAGCGATGCAGGTCGCGCCGTGGAGCGAGGGACCGAACGCCGGCCGACGCGCGTCGTCGAGCGAGATCGATGCGGGCGGTCGCCGGCGCGGTCGCTGTTTCCAGGTTTCGTCGGCGTATCGAACGGACTAGGAGGCGGCGGCTCGATGAAACACTTGGAGATGTTGCGCAATGGCGTGGGCCCTGTGCGCGGTGGTTGCGGCCGCAGCCTGGGCAGTGCCGGCCGCGCAGGTCCGCCCTCGAATCCGCGGCCAATAGCGCGCTGACCGGCAGCGGCCTGCGGGTGAATGCCTTGGGAGACGGGGCGCTGGCGATGGGCCTGTGCGTCCAGCGCCCGGGCGCGGAACAGCGGCTCCGGCCGACTTTGGATTCGTTCGAATCCGGCGATGCCGCGTTGAGGTCGTCGAACCTCGGACGATCCGTATTCATTACGTCCTGGACGGCACGGGGGACGTGCCGCCATGTCCGCTTCTGCCTTGCCGCCACGATTAGCGGTAGTAGTTGCCAATGGCCAGCGGACAGCCGCCAAGCGTGGCGCGTTCGCAAGCGCGATCTTCAGGGGAATGCGATGAATCCGATCCAGTACAGCTCCATCGGCCCGCGCGGCGCATGCCTTGCGCACGCATCGGCGGCAGCGGCCAAAGATGCCACTCCCGGTATCCGCGCGGCGGCCGCTGACATCGCTGCATCCGGCGCGCCTGTTTTGCGTGCCGCCGGGATCGGCCGGTCCATGAAAATCCTGTTCGCGTTAACCCTGCTCTTGGGGGGGGCGTCCGAGGCGGCCGCACAAACGGGGTATGTCCTGCCGAATGCCTTTGTGAGCGGCGCGGCCGGACGAACCGGATCGGCGACCTATACGTATCCCCCGATAGCCGGCGTGACGCAGACCGTGACCTATACGGTGGCCGGCTCCGGGACCGGGACCGGGACTGAGACCGGGACCGGGAGCGCGGCGCCAAATAGTGACTACAACGCTAGATACCGGCTGCGTACACCGAACTCGACTTTCGACGCCTCAGGCAGCCCGACGGCGGTCATGTTCTCGCCCGGTGTCAATCCAAACGCGATTCGCGGGCCGATCATGGATACGTCGAGACAAGGCTGCCTCACCACCCCCACATGTGCAACGCCGCCGCGCGGCACGTTGACGATCACTTTCCTTGAGGCCGTGACCAACCCCATCATTCATTTCGCCGGATTGGGGGTCGACACCCCAACCCGGATTTCGACGATCTACACGGTTGCCGGGGCTTCGAACAACGGTGCGCCGGAAGCGGTGACACTGACACGGTTGGCCGGCAATAGTGTTTTCGCCGTCAACGGCCTGACGATCGACAACTCAGTAGCGACAAACTCAATCAATGTCAGTTGTGCTGCTAACCAAGCTGCTTGCGGCTCGGTCATGGTGAACGGCACGTTCAACAGCATCACCTTCAATGTGACCGTCGAGGGCGGCGGGTTTCCCACCGCCGGAGAAAGGGAGGGGCATGCTGTATCCGTCTCCTATACGCCCCGGGCGGACGTGCGGATCACCAAGACCAACACCTTCGCCACCGACGGGCCGAACGATCTGGCCAACGACACGGTAGTCCAGGGTACGACCAGGACCTACACCCTCGTGGCCACCAACACCGGGCCGAATAGCGCCGGCAACGCCATCCTGCGCGACCCCGCGCCCACCGGGTTGACCTGCCAGACCGCGACCTGCACCGCCGCCACCAATGGTGCCGCGTGCCCTGCGGCCGCAAACCTCACTATCGCCAACCTGCAAAGCAGCGGCGGAGTGCCGATTCCGACCTTCCCGCCCAATGGCTCTGTGACGGTCGAGTTGAGCTGCACGGTGAACTGACCGGCGCCTGCGTCTTTCAAAACGAAACGGGCTGACGCGTTTACCCACGACGCTTCCACCAGGGGTTGGCACGGATAAGACGTAACTGCGTCCTTTCTATTTCTGTAATGGGCCGAATCGAATCCGGGGCGCCATGACATCGCAATTGCAACTCTTCGTCGGGCAGCGCGCGGCGCCGCCAGTTCGTGCATCGGGCGTGCCGCGCCGGTGCTGTCCAGGCCTCAGAGTTTTATCGGCTCCGGATGCGAGTTGGAACCGGCGGCTACAGGGGAAATTGCGATGAAAACGATTCGGCAAGCCATTGCGCACGATGCGGCCGCAGCCTGCGCCTGGTCGTTTGTCCGCTCGGCGATGGCACGCCAGGCAGACGTAGGTTCGGCGTGGCCTCGGCACGGCGCGGGCTTTCGGGCTTTGTTTGCGTGCGCGTTGCTGTCGCTGGGGTTCGCATCCCTGCCAGCGCAGGCCCAGTTCGCGACTGGCGGTAGCGGACTTTATAAGCAGAACATCGTCTGGTTCAGCTGGGGAGCTAATGGCGCTTCGATCAATCAAAACGGGGTTGCCGTAACTAATTCGACCAGCATCGACGGGCAATTTCTGCGTGTCACCTGCAGCCTGTCCAACATCGGCGGAAACAGTCCCAATCCCGATCTTATCGCGTACCGTCCAGGTACCTGGACAGGCGACGGTCTGGACAATCTGTACAACATCGCAGGAACCGGCACCGCCAACCAACTGATTAATGGACTCTCCAACAGGTTGAATAATGGATTCCAGGCATCGGGGCGATTCGCTTGCTCGGCTACCTTCGGCCCCAACAACAATGCAAGCGATCCACCTTACCCTCTCCAGGGCTTGGTGTTCGCGGATGCGGAGGAATCGGGAGCGGGGGAGTATGTGCAGGCAACCGCTGCCAACCCCGTCACATGGCGCATCATCGATCGTTTCACCACTTGCGGCACAACTTCCACTGCAACGGTAACGACTACGGGCGCCAATCAGACCATGCGCTTGAGCGGCGCTGGGGGGGCCTGTGCTGGACAGGGAGGGCCGATGGGGGTCGGCTTCATGGAGGGCGCGACAGCGGCTGACTTCCAGATGCAGGGGGGAGGGGCCTCTGCGATCGCGCTCGGGGTGATGGTCTTTACCGCCGATCAGGGCGACGCTCCCGGCAGTTATGGAAGTGCATTGCATCTCCCAGGCTTTACCTGGAGCGGCGGGACGCTGCCGGGTAGCGCGGCAGGCACCACGACCAACTACTTCGGCACGTTTCAAATGGCCCGTTTGGCGCCGCCGGCCGTCAGGTTGGGTGCAACGACGGACATTGAGCAAAGCGACCTGTCCAACCCCACCGCAACCGGCGACGATGCCAACGGCACCGACGACGAAGACGCGTTTGCTTCGATGTCCGCGATTGCGTTGGTCGCAGGCGGCACCTACACCCTGTCCGTGCCCTGCGCCGGCAATGGCGCTGCCGTCAGCGGCTTCATCGATTTCAACCGTGACGGCGATTTCGCGGATAGCGGGGAAACGTCTGCCGCAGCCACCTGCAATGGCAGTACCGCAGCGCTGACCTGGACCCTGCCAGGCGCCGCCGGCTTGAATGCGGGCGCAAGTTTTGTGCGCTTGCGTATCGGAACCCAAGCCGCACAGGTCAATGTTCCCACCGGATTGGCGAGCGACGGCGAAGTGGAAGACTACGCCGTAACCCTGACCTCGCCCACGCTGACCCTGCGCAAGCAGTGGAACGGCGCCACCACGGGCGATGACGCCACCGTCACCGCTTCACGCGGCGGCACGTTCGTCGGTACCCTGAATTCCGATGCCGGCAGCGCCAACGAACTGGACACCGCTACTGCGATCAACGTCTTCCCCGGCGAAACCCTCACCCTGGCGGAAACCCTGGCCGCGAACGGCGGCCGGACCTACACACAATCCCTGGCCTGCACGGGCACCAGCGATGCCAACCCGAACGATGGGCTGACCATCGGCGCCGCCGACGCGAATATCGTCTGCACCTTCACCAATGCCCAGGCTGCACGCCTGACCGTGGTCAAGAACGTCATCAACGACAATGGCGGCGTGGCTACGGTCGCCGATTTCGGCATCCAGGTCGATGGCGTGGCGCGCAGCTTCGGCGCTAATACCGGCACCGCCGTCAACGCCGTCTATACCTCGGCCGCGGTCGCGGTGAACGCCGGCACGCGCGCACTGACCGAGCTGAACGTGGCCGGCTATACCGAAGGCACGTGGGCCTGCACCGGTACCGGCGTGACCATGGGGAACGCCGCCTTCGACAGCGGCAGCGTGACTTTGGCCGCCGGCGCCGACGCGACCTGCACCATCACCAACGACGACACCCCGGCCGCGCTAACGCTGCGCAAGACCGTGGTCAACGACAACGGCGGCACCGCAATAGCGACGGCCTGGACCTTGAACGCCGCCGGCCCGACGCCGATCAGCGGCACGCATGGCGCGGCCGCGGTAACCAACGCCGCGGTCGGCGCGGGCACGTACGCCTTGTCCGAAAGCGGCGGTCCGGCCGGCTACACGGCTTCGGCCTACAGTTGCTCGGTCGACGGCGGCGCGGCAGTGAGCGGCAATTCGCTGACCTTGGCCAACGGCCAGAATGCGGTCTGCACCATCACCAACGACGACGCGCCGGCACAGCTGACCTTGCAGAAGGTCGTGGTGAACGACAACGGCGGCGCCGCCGTCGCTACGGCCTGGACGTTGAACGCGAACGGCCCGACGCCGATCAGCGGCACGCACGCAGCGGCGGCGGTGACCAATGCGACCGTCGGCGCCGGCACTTACACCTTGTCCGAAAGCGGTGGCCCGGCCGGCTACACGGCTTCGGCGTACAGTTGCTCGATAGACGGCGGTGCGGCAGTGAGCGGCAATTCGCTGACCTTGGCCAACGGGCAGAATGCGGTCTGCACCATCACCAACGACGACGCGCCGGCCAACCTGACCCTGCGCAAGACCGTGGTCAACAACAACGGCGGCACCGCCACGGCCACCGCCTGGACCTTGAACGCGGCCGGCCCGACGCCGATCAGCGGCACCCACGGCTCGGCGGCGGTGACCAATGCGGCGGTCGGCGCCGGCACCTACACGCTGTCGGAAACCGGCCCGGCGGGCTACAACCCCAGCGCCTGGGTCTGCACCAACGGGGTGACCGTGACCGGCGGCAACCAGATCACCCTGGCCAACGGCGCGACCACCGATTGCACGATCACCAACGACGATCGCCAGGCGCAGCTGACGCTGCTCAAGCGAGTGATCAACGACAACGGCGGCACCCGGCTGGCTTCGGCCTGGACGCTGCGGGCGACCGGGCCGACAGCGGTGAGCGGAACGCCGCCGGTGCTGCTCCGGCCCGTGAACGCCGGCACCTATACCCTGTCGGAAACCGGCCCGGGGGGATACGCGGCCAGCGCTTGGACCTGCACGAACGGGGTGACCGTGACCGGCGGCAACCAGATCACGTTGCCCCCCGGAGGCGCGACCTCCTGTCAGATCACCAACGACGACCGGCCGGCCACGCTGACCTTGCAGAAGATCGTGGTCAACGACAACGGCGGCACCGCGGTGGCGACGGCGTGGACCTTGAACGCCGCCGGCCCGACACCGATCAGCGGCGCCCACGGCGCGGCGGCGGTGACCGGCGCCGCGGTCAACGCGGGCACGTACGCCTTGTCCGAAAGCGGCGGCCCGGCCGACTACACGGCCTCGGCCTACAGTTGCTCGATCGACGGCGGCGCGGCGGTCTCGGGCGATTCGCTGACCCTGGCCAACGGCCAGAGCGCGGTATGCACCGTGACCAACGACGATTCCAACGAGGCGGATCTGTCGATCACCAAGAGCAACACTTACACACCGGCCGACCCCAGCGACCAGGCCGGCGACACCGTGGTGGCCGGGACGCCGACGACGTATACCTTGGTCGTGACCAACAACGGCCCGGCCACGGCCGTCGGTGCGGTGGTTAGGGACGTGCCGCAGGCGGGGTTGGACTGTCCGGCATCCAACCCGGTGGCATGCAGCGGCGCGGCCTGCCCGAGCGCGGCGATCACCGTCGGCGACTTGGGCAGTGGGGTAACGCTCGGCTCGTTGGCGACGGGGGCGACGGCGACGCTCAGCTTCACTTGCGCTGTGCAGCAGTAGCGGCGGCGACGGCGGGACCGGCCGATGCGGGCCGGTCTCCCGACGAGCCGTTTGTGGCGATGGGGCGATAGCGACTTCGGCCCCGGCGACCGGTGCGAGCGTGGGCCGGACCGTCGCCGGTCCGGCCCGATTTCAGGCCGCCGCCGCGCTGGGCTGCGGCAAGCGCAAGCGCAATTCGCGCCGCAGCAGCCACAGCACCGTCAGCGCCTGCAGCAAGGTCGTGCCGACCGACAGCAGCCACAGCTGGCGCAGTTCGAAGCCCGGATGCTGCGACAACCAGACCGCCGGCAAGGCGAACGTCGCCAGGCGCGACGCGCTCGCGTACAGCGACGGCCGCGTGTTGCCGAGCGCCTGGAACATGCCCGAGCAGGTGAAGATCAGGCCCGAGGCGACGAAGTTCCACGACACGATGCGCAGGAAGTCGGCCGCGACGTCGGCGGCCTGGGCGTTGTCGGCGAACGGGCGCATGAACCATTCCGGCCGCCACTGGCACAGCAGGGTCAGCGCGAACATCGCGACGCTGCCGATCAGCGCGGCGCTGCGGAACGTGGCGAGCACGCGCTCGCCGCGGCCGGCGCCGACGTTCTGCCCGGCCACCGGCGCGACCGCGAAGGCGATGGCCATGATCGGCAGGAAGATCGCCTGCATCACCCGCATGCCGATGCCGTAGCCGGCCTGGGCGTCGGTGCCGAGGCCGCGCAGGCACCAGTAGGTGACGGCCATGAATACGAACATCAGCGCGAACTCGCCGCCCGGCGGCAGGCCGATGGCGAGGATCCGCCGCCACACCGGCGGCTGCGGCCGCAGCCGGCGCGCGTCGACGCCGACGTAATGCTCCAGGCGCGCGAAGTACAGCAGCATCAGCGCCACGCCGACCGCGATCGAGATCGAACTGGCCCAGCCGGCGCCGGCGACGCCGAACGCGCGGCCGGTGAGCCAGCCGGCGATCAGCACCGGCGCCAGGATCGCGTTGAGCACGACGGTGACGATCTGCACCAGCATGGTCGGCTTGGAGATGCCGGTGCCGCGCAGCGCCGCGCCGAGCGCGACCAGCGCGAACTGCAGCGCCAGCCCGGGAAGGAACGCATGCAGGTAGGCGAGGCCGGCGGCGGCGCTGGCCGCGTCGGCGGCGATCGCGCGCATGTAGGCGCCGCTGCAGGCGTAGCCGGCGATCAGCGTGATCGCCGCGGCGAGCGCGGCCAACAGCAGGCTCTGGTTGAACACCGCGTTGGCGTCGTCGACGTCCTTGCGGCCGCAGGCCTGGGCGATCAGGGCCATGGCGCCGACCCCGAGCACCTGGCTCGCGGCCATGACCAGGAACTGCAGGTTGCCGGCCGCGCCGACGCCGGCGATGGCGGCGTCGCCCAGGCGCGAGACGAAGTAGAGATCGATCAGCACGTACAGCATCTGGAACGCCATGCCGATGCCGATGGGGACGGCGAGCGAGATCAGGTGTTTGGGGATCGAGCCTTGGGTGAGGTCGCGCATGCGTGGGCCTGTAGGGTGGGGCGCGGAAACGGGGCGGGCGGGTTGGGAACGTGTAGCGGCGGAGGCGGCGGGCGCCGACGCAACGGGCATCGGCCGCAGCGGTGGCCGTCGGGCGCCCGGCCGCTCCCTCAAGCCGTCATCGCCGCGAAGGCGGGATGCAGAAACTTCAGCGAGCCTTTTCCAGCGAAGCAGAACCGGTATCCGCATGCTCACGCCGTCATCCCCGCGAAGGCGGAGATGCAAAGACTTCAGCGAGCCGTCTCCAGCGAAGCAGAACCGGCGTCCGCATGCTCGAGCCGTCATCCCCGCGAAGGCGGGGATCCAGAGACTTCAGCGCGCCCTCTGCAGCGAAGCACAACCGGCTTCCGCATGAGCAAAGGCGGATTTCGCGCCGCTGGCGTTACGTCGTCGCAGCTTCGGACGCGGCGAACGCATCGGCGGACAGCGCGAGCAGATACGCGCGCACATCCGCCGGCCAGGCGTCGAGGCGGCGGGCGAAGCCGGCCGCGTCGCCGGCGAACAGTGCGCGGGTGGCGTCCTCCGCGCCGGGTGCATTGCCGGCCAGCGCATTGAGGCAGCGGTAGGCGGCTTCGCGCGCGAGGCGCTGGCGCATGCCGGCCTCGCCTTGCTTGCGCGCCTGGTCGATGAGCTTGCGCAGGGTGACCGAGGCGCCGCCGGGTTGCGCGGCGAGCCAGTCCCAGTGCCGCGGCAGCAGGGTGATCTCGCGCGCGGTCACGCCCAGGCGCGGGCGGCCGCGGCCGCGCGGGGCCGGCTCGTGCGGGGAAGGCTGCGCTTGCGGCGCGTCGTCGTCCGGGGCTGCATCGGCGGCGTCCGGGCGTTCGCGATAACGCGCCGCCACCGCGTGCGCGTCGCCGCCGAGGTGCAGGTCGATCTGCTGGCCGGTGCGGTCGTCGAACACCAGCAGCTCCGCCGCGCCGGCGCGTGCGGCGGCGGCGTGCACCGCGACGGCGACGTCGGCGAGGCGGCCGCGCGCGAGCAGGCGCTGGCCGGCGAAAGCGGTGTAGCCGGGGGCGGTAGACGTGGTCATGCGGGAGGGCCGGTCGGGGCGAGGGTCAAAATATTACCCGGGTAATATTTGTATCGCAAGCGGTCGCGGCAGCCGGCTCGGGTCGGGGGGCGCCGATGGCGGAGCGGTGGAGGGGGCGGCTCGGTCGACGCGCGCAGTTGCCGGTGTCCGGGCGGCTGATCTTCCGAGGCGCTTGCGCGCCGCATCGTCCGCCGCCTGCGCGAGGATTTCGCGCGTTCGCGCGTTCGCGCGTTCGCGCATTCGCGCAGCCGCGCGCACCGACGCCGAGGCCCGCTGCGCCGCAACAGCGCAGCGCCGACGCCGCCGCCCGCGTCGCCGCGCGCGCACCGCGCGGTAGCGCGAGGCTAGACCTCGCCGACGACGCCCCGGCATCGCCCCTGGGCCGCGCGGCGGCGCGGCTAGAGTCGGCCCACCTTCCTTCGGAGCGACAACCATGGCAGCGGGCCTCACCGCCTTGGAGCGGTTCGTGCATCAATCCCTGGCCAGCGGACACTCGCGCCAGAACACCGCGCAGGCGCTGGTCGCGGCGGGCTGGAGCGAAGCGCAGGTGCGCGGCGCGCTCGGCGCCTACGCCGACAGCGACTTTCCCGTGCCGGTGCCGCGGCCGCGCGTCTCGGTGTCGGCGCGCGAGACCTTCGTGTACCTGCTGACCTTCAGCGCGTTGTACGTGGTCGCCTTCCACCTGTGCGACCTGTGGTTCGACCTGATCGGGTTCTACCTGCCCGACGCGATCGAGGAATACCCGTACTGGAGCGAAGGCGTCGACGACTCGTTGCGCAGTTCGGTCGCGGCATTGGCGGTGGCGTTCCCGTTGTTCGCCTGGCTGTGCCACCGGATCGACGCCGACGTGCGCCGCAACCCGGGTCACCGGCTGTCGCCGGTGCGGCGCTGGCTGACCTACCTGACCTTGTTCCTGGCCGCGGCGGCGCTGATCTGCGACGCGAGCGCGCTGCTGTACCACTGGCTCGGCGGCGAGCTGAGCCTGCGTTTCGGACTCAAGGCGCTGGCGGTGGCGGCGATCGCCGGCAGCGCGTTCGGCTACTACATGCGCGACCTGCAACGCGAGGAGACGCAGGCATGAACGCTTCCCTGGGACGCATCCTGATCGTGGCCGCCGGCGCGGCGATCCTGGCCAGTTCGGCGCTGGCGATGACGGTGATCGGCGGGCCGGGCGACCAGCGCCTGGCGCGCATGGACCTGCGTCGCACCCACGACCTGCAGCGCATCGAGAGCGAGATCGAGCGCTATGCCGAACGCCACGGCCGTCTGCCGGCCGATCTGGCCGAGCTGGCGGCGCAGCCCGGCGTGGCGCTGGGCATCGCCGATCCGCAGACCGCCATGCCTTACCGTTACCTGCCCGGCGCGGCGGGACGCTACCGGTTGTGCGCGGGCTTCGACACCGACAGCGGCCAGCGCGACGCCGCGCGCCGTTCCGACAGCGAGGTCGACGACGAATGGCGTCATCCGCGCGGCGAGTTCTGCTTCGACGGAGATGCGTCCGGCTCGATGGAGGAGGGCGATGCGTCCGACTCGGTGGAAGAGAGCGACGCGTCCGATGCGACGCAGGAATGAGCGCGGCGCGCGGACGTCGGCATCTCGCCGTTCGCGGCGCGCATCCGTGCGCGGGTGAGATTGCCGCGGCCCGCGCGACAGGACAGCGCTGATCTTGTCGAAGCCGCTTGCCCGCGCGCGCGGATCGTCCGGCGCGCGTCCGGCTCAGCCCGCGCCTTCGCACTCCTGGCGCTGCACATCGGGCACGAAGCCGCCTTGCATCAGGAACATCGGCGGCGCGTTCGACGGCGCGCCGCCGGGGGGCGCGGGCGGGGCCGGCGCGGTCGGCGTGCTCCAGCTCTGCGCGCGCTCGGCGGCGCGTTCGCGCGCCTGGCTGACCTGTTCGGGCGAAAGGTCGCGGGTCAGCGCGCGGATCTGCGCGTCGAGCATTTCCCGCGAATTGAAGCGGCCGCCGCGCGGCCCGCGCGCGCCGGGACCGCCCGGCGCGGCCTCGGGGCCGTCGCCGTCCTGCGCCGGCAGGCCGTCGCGCAACTGCAGGAACAGCGCCAGCGATTCGACCGCGTTCGGCCGCACCACCTGGCCGAGGAAGCCGCGGCGCATGCCGTCGCGCTGCGGCGAATAGGCATAGGCCAGCGAGGCGAGCATGCGCGCGTCGCCGCGCTGGGCGGCGGTGCGGGCGATGGATTCGGCTTCGCCGCGATAGGTGGCCAGGCCGGGCAGGTTGTCGAGCAGTTCCTGGTAGCGGAAGGCGTTGCCGCTGGCGTAATGGCGCATCGCCGCCGGCTGGCCGGCGAGCGCGGCGCGGCGCCAGTAAGCGGCGCGTTGTTCGGCGCTGATCGGCGGCACCTGCGCGCAGTGCTCGGACTGGGTCAGCAGGCGGTCGGTCATGGTCTGGTAGCTCTCGGCCATGCGTTGGCGCTGCTCGCGCTGCGGCGCGGTGTCCTGCGGCATGCGTTCGAGCTGGCGTTCGAACATGTCGAGATTGTTCTCGGCGCCGGCCAGGCGCATGCGCAGGCTGTCGCAGTATTCCATCTCGGCGGCGAGGCGGCAGGCGGCGGCCGGTTCGCTGGCGGCGCGGCGCTGCAGCTCGGGCAGGACCAGCCGCAGCGGCGAGTCGATCGGCGGCAGCGGCCGCGCGGTGCCGGCGTCGTAGCGCGCGATCGCGGCGGACGCGGCCGGCGCGGCGCCGGCTTTCGACGGCGCGGCCTCGCCCGCGCTGGCGGCGAGCGCCGGCGGCGGCGTCTCGGCGCTGCTGCGGCGTCCCCAGTAATACATGCCGGCGCCGGTGGCGGCCAAGGCGGCGACCCAGATCAGCGTGCGTCCATGCTTGAGCGTTGCGGTCATCGAGCGGCGGGAGGGCGACGGTGGTCCCGAATCATAAGCGCAGATCCGGCACAGCGTGCGCGCCCCGCCGCCCGGCGAGGGCGCTGTGGATTCTGACAGGTCCTATTGGCAGCGCCGGGTCGCGCCGCCAAGCTGCGCGACAGACCTCCCTCTGCCGGCGGCCGCCAGGACGGCCGCCGCCGGCGCAGCGAAACGACGCACGGGCCGGGGCGATGAGCCTCGGCCCGTGCGTTTTTTCGGGCGCGCTTTTTCAGCTGCGCGCTCGTTGGCCGGGCTGTGCCGGCGTTGTCGCCGGTTTCCGCGCTGGCGACGATGCCGGGGCGATCAGCCGGGCGACGAACTGCAGTGCGCGGTTTCATCGGGCCCTGCGTAGCGGCGGTGCGCGTCGCCATCGCGGTCTTCGTCGCGACTGAGGACGCGCGGTCGCGGCTTGCGCCGCTCCTGCAAGGGGATTCGGCGCGATCAGGCCAGACGCGGGGCGAGCAGGTCGGCGAGGTCGTTGCGGCGCAGGAATTCGGCGCGGATGCGGTCGGCGACGGCGCTGACGGTTTCCGCGCCGTCGTCGGCCGGATCGACGTGGACGCGGAACGGACGGCGGCCGCGCGGGCGTTCGAGGATCGCGACCATCGCCTCGGCGACGCTGGCCGGATCGGCGTCGTCGGGTACGCCGGCGGCGAGTTTTTCCAGGATCTCCGCGCCGAAGCCGGCGGTGGGGCCTCGCTCGTAGTCGGCCGCGCGTTGTACGTCGGCCGGCGCGCCGGCGTGGGCGAAGTGGTTGGTGCCGGAGGTGAAGGCGCCCGGCACCAGGATCGAGGTCTCGATGCCCCATCGCGCCAGCTCGCCGGCGTAGCTGACCGCGAGCGAATCCATCGCCGCCTTGGCCGCGAAGTACGGCGCCAGGTACGGCGGCGTGCCGCCGCGCGCGCTGGTGCTCGACACCCACAGCAGCAGGCCGCTGCGTTGCGCGCGCAACTGCGGCAGCGCGGCGCGGTTGACCCGCTGCGCGCCGAGCACGTTGCTGTCGTAGAGCTGGGCGAACTGTTCCGGGGTGAACGCTTCGGCCGGGCCGAACGCCATGTGGCCGGCGTTGTGGACGAGGACGTCGAGGCGGCCGTGTTCGGCGACGACCGCGGCGATGGCGGCATCGGCCGAGGCTTGCGCGGCGACATCGAGTTCGAGCGTGCGCAGGTCGACGCCGTGTTCGCGCGCGTAGTCGTTCGCGGCGGCGACCTGCGGCGCGTTGCGGCCCGCGGTCTCGCGCATGCTGGCGTAGACGGTGTGGCCGGCGTGGGCGAGCGCGCGCGCGGCGAGGGCGCCGAAACCGCTGGAAGCGCCGGTGATGAGGACGATCTGCTGGGTCATGGCAAGGCTCCGCTGGCGGGCGCGGGGAGGCGCCCGGGAATGGACGGGGAGAAGAGGGTTCGGCCTTCGCGGTGTTTTGGTCCGCTTGGGCGGGGCGGGCTTCAGGCCCGGTGTTTTCGAGGGTTCGCGGTGCGCTGAAACGAATGCGTCGGGGCTGAAGCCCCTCCCACAACAGCGTTGCGACGGTCGCGGGAGGTTTTGTGGGAGGGTCTTTCAGGCCCGATGCTTTTCGATCGGTTCGCGATGTTCTGGAACACGAGCGTCGGGGCTGAAGCCCCTCCCACAGAAGCGTTGCGACGGTGGCGGGAGGTTTTGTGGGAGGGCCTTCAGGCTCGATGCTCTTCGATCGGTGCGCGGTGTTCTGGAACAAGAGCGTCGGGGCTGAAGCCCCTCCCACAGAAGCGTTGCGACGGTGGCGGGAGGTATTGTGGGAGGGCCTTTCAGGCCCGACGCTTTTCGATCAGTGCGCGGTGCTCTGGAACAAGAGCGTCGGGGCTGAAGCCCCTCCCACAAAAGCGTTGCGGCGGTGGCGGGAGGTTTTGTGGGAGGGCCTTCAGGCCCGGCGCTTTTCGATCAGTGCGCGGTGCTCTGGAACAAGAGCGTCGGGGCTGAAGCCCCTCCCCCAGAAGCGTTGCGGCGGTGGCGGGAGGTATTGTGGGAGTGCCTTTCAGGCCCGGCGCTTTTCGATCAGTGCGCGGTGCTCTGGAACAAGAGCGTCGGGGCTGAAACCCCTCCCACAGAAGCGTTGCGACGGCAGCGGGAGATTTTGTGGGAGGGCCTTTCAGGCCCGACGCTTTGCGCTCAGGTCGCGGCGAACCGCACCGGGCCCGATGCGTCCCGGCTCAGAAGATGTAGCCGCCGTTGACCCGCAGCACCTGCGAGTTCACCCAGCTGCCGTCGCGGCCGACCAGGAACGCCACCGCGGCGGCGATCTCTTCCGGCGCGCCCAACCGTTCCAGCGGCGCCAGCGACTGGAAGTGCGCGATCTGTTCGGGCGTCTTGCCGTTGAGGAACAGCTCGGTCGCCACCGGCCCCGGCGCGACCGCGTTGACGGTGATGTTGCGCCCGCGCAGTTCGTTGGCGAGCACGTGCACCAGGCCTTCGACGCCGGCCTTGGACGCGATGTACGGGCCGTAGTTGGGGAACGCCTTGCCGATCACGCTGGTCGACAGGGCGACGATGCGGCCGCCGTCGCCGAGGTGTTCGGCCGCCAGTCCCAGCACGATGTAGCTGCCGCGCAGGTTGGTGGCGATGACCCGGTCGAACTCGGCGAGGTCGCCGCCCTGCACCGGCACGTACGGCATCACCCCGGCGCTGTTGACGACCGCGTCGAGGCGGCCGAACGCGGCCTTGGCGGTGGCGAACACGCGGCGCATGCCGTCGGCGTCGGCGACGTCGCCCTGCAGCGCGACGGCGCGGCCGCCGGCGGATTCGATCTCGGCCACGACCGCGTCGGCCGCGGCGCCGTTGCCGGCGTAGTTGACGGCGACGGCGAAGCCGTCGGCGGCCAGGCGCAGGGCGATGGCGCGGCCGATGCCGCGCGAGGCGCCGGTGACGAGCGCGGCCGGGGTGGGAAGGGCGGTCTGGGCGGACATGGGCGGACTCCGGTGGGGTGATGGGGCGGGGCGGTCGCCCCGGCGTTGGCAGGCAGTCTGCGCGTTGGCTGTGGCTGGATAAATCAGGCTGGATTGGCAATACAATTCAATAATCGCCAACAATCGGATAGCGGGTTCCGCACACAATCCGCCGGGCCGGGCCGGGCCGGGCTGGGCTGGGCTGCGGCCGGGGCGGGCCGGCCTGGCCGACACCGACCGCACCGAGCCCGCGCCTGTCCGCGTCCTCCGCCCTCCGCCAATCCGCCCACACCGCCCACACCGCCCACACCGCCCAAGCCCCCCATGGACCGCCTCGACACCCTGCGCCTGTTCGTCCGCATCGTCGAACTGGGCAGCTTCACCCGCGCCGCCGCGGTGCTGGACCTGCCGCGCGCCACCGCCACCCATGCGATCAAGCAGCTCGAAGCGCGGCTCGGCGCGCGCCTGCTCGAACGCACCACCCGGCAAGTGCGGCCGACCCTGGACGGGCAGGCCTATTACGAACGTTGCGTGCACGTGCTGGCCGAGCTCGACGACGCCGACGCCGCGCTGGCGCAACTCGCCGGCGATCCGCGCGGCACCTTGCGCATCGACCTGCACGGCATCCACGCCGTCGGCCTGGTGCTGCCGCGCATCGCCGAGTTCCACGCGCGCTATCCGCGCATCGAACTGGAGATCAGCAGCGGCGACCGGCTGGTCGATCTGGTGCGCGAAGGCATCGACTGCGTGGTGCGTTCGGGCGTGCCGCGCGATTCCTCGCTGGTGGCGCGGCGCATCGCGACCATGCCCGAAGTGGTCTGCGCCAGTCCCGACTATCTGCAGCGCCACGGCGTGCCGCGCCATCCCGACGAACTGGCCGCGCACCGCGCGGTCGGCTTCTTCGCCAGCGATCGCGACTTGCGTTATCCGTTCGAGCTGACCGTCGACGGCGCGCTGCGCGAGTATCGGCTGGACAGTTGGATCAACGTCAACGACGCCGCCTGCTACGCCGCCGCGGCGCTGCGCGGCTGCGGCCTGATCCAGTTGCCGCGCCACGGCGTGGAGCGCCATCTCGACGAGGGCCGGCTGGTCGAAGTGCTCGGCGAGTACGCCAGTCCCGGCGTGCCGGCCTGGGCGATGTACCCGCGGCACCGGCAGCTGTCGCCGCGGGTGCGCGCGTTCGTGGACTGGGTGGCGGGCGTGTTCGCCGACAAGTTCGGCGCGCCGGGCTAGGTCCGCGTCCGCCGCCGCGCGGTTTCAGCGCGCGGCCGCGGCCTGCGCCGACCAGCGCCGGCGCTGCTCGCTCAGCGCGTCGATCAGCGCGCGCAGGCCGGACGACACGTGGCGATGGCCGGGGTAGTACAAACACAGCCCCGGAGAGTCCGGGCACCAGTCCTCCAGCACCCGTTGCAGGCGCCCGTCGCGCAGCGCGTCGGCGGCGAGGTGGTCGGGAACGAAGGCGATGCCGATGCCGTCTATCGCCGCCTCGACCATCAGCGGTTGGTCGGTCAGGGTCAGCGGGCCGTCGACGTTGATCCGCTCGACGCTGCCGCGGCGCTCGAATTCCCAGCGATAGATCGCACCGCTTTCGAAGCGGAAGCGGATGCAGTCGTGGCCGTGCAGGTCCTGCGGCACCCGCGGGCGACCGCGCGCGGCCAGGTAAGCCGGCGAGGCGAGGGCGGCGAAGCGGACCCGGTCGAGCACGGTGACCGCGACCATGTCCTGGGCGACCGCCTCGGCGAGCCGGATGCCGGCGTCGAATCCGTCGGCGACGATGTCGCTGAGGCGGCCGTCGCTGACCAGGTCCAGGCGCACCTGCGGGTGCTCGCGCAGGAAGCGCGCGAGCAGCGGCTTGAGCACCAGCCGGATCGCGCCTTCGCTGGCGTTGATCCGGACCGTGCCGCTGGGCGTGCCGCGACGCTCCTCGATCTCCTGCACCGCGTCCTCGATCGCGGCCATGGCCGGGCGCAGCCGCGCCAACAGGCGCTCGCCGGCGTCGGTCAGCGCCATGCTGCGGGTGGTGCGGTTGAACAGGCGGATGCCCAGGCGCTGTTCCAGCGACTTGATCGAATGGCTGATCGCCGACGGCGTCAGGTCGAGTTCGGCCGCGGCGGCGCGGAAGCTGCGCTGGTTCGCGACCGCCAGGAACACGCTGTAGGCGGACAGGTCGCCGCCCTTGGATTGGTGAGTGGATTTCATCTCGGCGTCAAGGATTGGCGAGATTGTTTCGACAGTCAACGCTGCCTAGGCTGGACCGGCCTCGCGTCGCCGCTGCGCCGCGGCCGCTCCGGTTCCCGCCGGCCCGGCCGTGCGCCGCCGCGCGCGTCCATTCCCGCCTGCAGGAGCGAACCATGAAGATGAAAGCGATCGTGATGACCGGCGCCGGCCGCCCCTGGGAAGTCCACGAAGTGCCGGTGCCCGCGGTCGAACCGGGGCAGGTGCTGGTGCGGGTGCATGCCTCGGGCATGTGCTACACCGACGTGTGGGCGACCCAGGGCTACGGCGGCGATATCTACCCGCAGACGCCGGGCCATGAAGTCGTCGGCGAGGTCGTCGAGGTCGGCGCCGGCGTGCGCAGCCGCCGGGTCGGCGACCGGGTCGGCACCACCTGGGTGCAATCGGCCTGCGGCCGCTGCCCCTACTGCCGCCAGAACCGCCCGTTGAGCGGGCAGACCGCGATGAACTGCGTCGAGCCGCGCACCACCGGTTTCGCCGCCCAGGGCGGGCACGCCGAATACATCGCCATCGCCGCCGAGGGCACGGTGCTGTTGCCGGACGGATTGGCCTACACCGACGCCGCGCCGATGATGTGCGCCGGCTACACCACCTGGAGCGGCCTGCGCGACGCGCAGCCGCAACCGCACGAACGCATCGCCGTGCTCGGCATCGGCGGGCTCGGGCATGTCGCGCTGCAACTGTCCAGGGCCTGCGGCTACGACACCGTCGCGATCACCCATTCGGCCGACAAGCACGACCTGGCCCGGCAGTTGGGCGCGGACCATGTCGTCGCCGAAGGCCGGCAGTTGCGCGAGATCGGCGGCGCCGATGTGTTGCTGGTGACCAGCAACGATTTCGAGTCGGCCCAGGAAGCGGTCGCCGGCCTGCGCGTGGACGGGCGCATCGTGCTGTGCGGGCTGGACTTCAGCCGGCCGTTCTCGATCTCGTCGGAAGGCGTGCCGTTCCACATGATGCGCCAGCGCGTGATCGGCTCGACCCACGGCGGCCAGCGCTATCTGAGCGAGGTGCTGGAGTTGGCGGCGCAGGGCAAGGTCAAGCCGATCGTGGAGACGTTCGCGCTCGACCAGGCCGCCGAGGCTTACGAACGGCTGGCCTCGGGGCGGATGCGTTTCCGCGGCGTGTTTACGCCGTCGCACGGCGGTTGAGGCGAACCCGGCGCAGGCGCGCGCGCGACGCCGGCGGACCGACGCGCGCGGGGCCGCGACCGCGGCTCAGTCGACCAGTTCCTGCACGTAGCGCATCAGCCGCTGCATCAGGTCCGGTTCCTGCGCCGTTGCCGGTGCGGTCACCGGCGCCGCGCCGAAACGGCGCGCGCCCGGCGCCGGTTTCGGCGCCGGCGCGAGCGCGCCGACGTCGCGCACGATCCCCATCGGCGCATAGCCGCTGTAGCCGGGAAACACCGTGGCGAGGTTGCTGTTGCCCATGCGCTTGACCAGCAGCTCCGACAGCACCTGGCGATGGTCGGTGGTGACCGGCACGTCGCCGAAGTGCGGCGACAGGATTTCCGGATCCAGGCCCGACCACGAACCGTAGAAGCGCCGGCCGTTGACCGCGCCGCCGAGCACCAGCACCGGGTTGCCGTAGCCGTGGTCGGTGCCGCCGTTGGCGTTGGCGCGCACGCGGCGGCCGAATTCGGACTGCACCACCACGGTCACGCGGCCGGCGTGGCCGCTGGCTTCCAGCGCGGCGTGGAACGCCGACAGCGCCTGCGAGAGTTCGGCGATCTTGTTCTGGTAGTAGTGATAGCCGCTGCCGGCGGTGCCCTGGCCGTCGTGGGTGTCCCAGCCGCCGAGGTCGAGGGTGGCGTAGCGCAGGCCGAGGTCGAACTGGATCGACTGGGCGATGGTCCACAACTGCTGCGCGAACGTGCCCGTCGGCCAGCCGGCCGGCAGCGCGCTGTAGCTCTGGGTGGCGATCACCTGCAGCGCGCGGTCGGCGCGCTGGCCGCCGAGTTCCAGCGGCGAAGTACGGCCCCACAAGTCGGACAGGGTTTCGTTGACGCCGCGAAAGCCGGTCGGCGCGCCGGCGCGCGCCATCTGCCACGACCACGCGCCGGCATTGAGCGCGAAGTCGGACGGGCTGGCCATCGTCAACGCCTGCACCGACGACAGCAGTCCGGCCGGCTGGCGCGCGGCGACGCCGAGCGCCGGCACCCGCTCGCTGCCGTCCAGGCCCGGCTGGGTGTTCATCGCCCGCGCCATCCAGCCGCTGCCGATGCCTTGCGCGCCGGGCGTGCCCAGGTCGATGTAGAGCTGGGCGTCGAAGTGGCTGCGGGTGACGCTGGTCAGCAGGCCGCAGGCATGCACGATCGCCATGCGTCCGGACACCCACAGGTCGCGCAGGCCGCTCGCCGACGGATGCAGGCCGAAGCCGGTGCCGCCGCCGCTGGCGAGCGTCAGCGGCAACGCGCCGTACGCGCCGGTCGCGGCGATGGCGAGGTTCGGCCGCGCCTGTTCGTAGAACGTGCGGTCGGCGCCGTCGATCGGCACCACCAGGTTCAGCCCGTCCAGGCCGCCGCGCAGGAACAGGTGGACGACGGTGTCGTGGCCGTTGGCGGCGGCGAAGGCGGGGTTGGCGAACAGCAGCGACGGGCCGGCGACCGCGGTCGCGGCGGCGGTGGCGCAGGTGCCCTTGAGGAAATCGCGTCGGGTGGTCATGGCGGCACCTGCTCAGCGGACGAGGAATTCGGGCGACATCAGGATCAGCGAGACCATGCTGCGCAGCCGTTCCTGGTTGTAGTGGCGCTTGAGGTCGGTCGCCGCCCAGGTGTTGGTATCGGTGATGACATAGCTGGCCGGATCGCCGTTCTGGGCCATGAACGCCACCAGCGTCTGCTTGCGCGCCGCGGTCGGCTGGTAGCCGAGGATGCGCTGGCACCAGTAGTCGACCAGCGCGTTCGCGGTCCAGCTGCCGACCTTGTTGCGGGTGGCGGCGAGGATCGGCGCCAGCGGCACGCCGTTGTCCTGGGTTTCGGTCAGCCAGTTGAGGATCTTCCAGGTCATCGCGTAGCTGCCCGAACCCGACCATGCTTCCTGCGTGTCCGGATAGCCGTTCGGCGCCGGCCAGTCGTACGGCGCGTGGCCGGTGAAGCCCATGCGCCAGGCGAACTCGTCGCTCTTGGCGGTGCCGACGGCGAGCGTCCAGTCGCTGCCGAGCGTGCGCATCGCCGCGGCCACCGATTCGAACGGCCGCCGCGCCTTGGCCCCCCACACGTTGATGAAGGCGTCGGTGTTGAGGATGTGGCGCAGGGTCTTGGCGATCTGGTCCGGCGCGCGCCAGTTCTGCCGGAACACCGCCGCCGCGCTCGCCACCAGCGCCGGATCCGGCGTGTCGGACATGAAGCGGCGGATCAGTTTCTTGCAGATGAAACGCGCCACGCCGGGATGGCTGGCGAGACGGTCGAGCACGTCGCGGCCGTCCTTCAGCGCCGGCTGCTCGGGATACAGCATGCGACCGAGCAGGAACTTCGGCCCGGCGTCGTGCCAGGCCTGGCGATAGACGAAGCCGCCGTCGTTGTCGTTGGGGAATTGCCAGTGGCCGTTCTTGACCGACCAGCCGGTGAAGGCCGCGGCGGTCTCGTACACGTCGATGTCGGTGTAGCCGGCCGGATAGCTGGGATCGTCCGCGTCCGGCGGCACCTGGAACGGATCCATGAAGCCCAGGTAGTGCTCGGCGCCGAGCGTGTGCAGCTCCAGCAGTTCGCGCGCGAAGTTTTCGTTCGGGCCGGCGCGGGTGTTGGCGGCGTTGTCGAGGTAGAAGAGCATCGAAGTGCTCTTGGCCACTTCCTCGAGCATCGTGCGGAAGTTGCCGAACGCGTGCGGGCGCAACACGTCGCGCTGGTAGTGCACGAACACCGGGCCGGCGTCGAAGTCGCCGACGGTGACGTTGAAGTGGTCGTGCCAGAAGTTGACCATCACCTCGCGCAACTGGCGCTTGGAGTGGACCGCGCGCACCAGCGCGCCGCGCTGCGCTTCCCAGGCCGGGCGCATGCGGATCTCGTAGGCGGGGTTGGGCTTGACGTGGTCTTCCCACAACTGGGTCAGCGACTTGCCCAGGGTGGTGTAGCCGGCCGCGACCAGGCGCGCGTCGAGCGCGCTGTCGTCGATGTTGGCCCAGTCCAGCTGCCAGTCGACCCAGTTGGCCAGGCGCTGCGCGCCGGTGCTGCCGAGCGCGTTGAACTCGGCCACCGATTGCGCGGTGGCGCCGTAGCTGAGGTTGTTGAGCGCGCGCACCGCGAACGGCGCCTTCGGCAGGTTCTTGGGAAACATCGCGACCGGCGCGGCGTGCAGGTCCGGCGCGGCGGCGAACGCCGCGGCGGACGCGCCGGCGAGCTTCGCGCGCGCGGCCTTGGACGGCGCGGCGCGGCCGAGCGCGCCGTAGCGTTGCAGCAGGTGGCGGCGCAGCGAGTCGCGCTCGGAACTCGACAACGGGCTGGACATGGCGCACTCCGGTTGGGCTGGCGTCGACGCGGCGTGACGACGGCGGGCGAACGGGGGCGCGAGCTTAAGGGCGCGGGCAAGCGGCAAAGACTTGGTTCGGTCACAGAACGCCATGAACGCGGATGCGCGGCGTCACTGTTTGCGCGCGGCTCTCGTTGTCTCGCCGCGCAGGCGCGCAATGCTTGGCGACCCGCGCGTGACGCGTCGCACGCGCGATGCGCTTAGCCGGTATCGTCGCGCTCGTGCGCTTTGCCGCGTTTGCTGTTTCGAACGGGTCGCGATGCGGATCGCGCGCGTTCGCGAAGCGTGCGTGGGGACACAAGCGCGCTGCGGCGCACGCGGCAGACTAATGCCCGAACACGCAAATTCCGTGGCGACATAAGCAGATGCGCGGGCTTCATTTCTGCATATGTTGCGCAGCAACAAAGATGCTTCATCGCTTCGGCGCGCATAAGGGGATTCCACCAGCGCATGCCGGGCTTCCATCCGCAGAGGACCACTCTCCATGCAAGCCGCGTTCCGGCCGCAGCGCCGCCCGCTGTCCGTTTTCCTCGCGCTGGCGCTGTCGGCGCTGGCCGCGCCCGCCCTGGCCGCCGACCTTGCCGCCGCCGATGCAGCGGCCGATGCAGCGGCCGCCGACGCCGACGAGCCGCAGGCCGACCGTCCGGCCACCACCCTCGATCAAGTCGTGGTGACCGGCTCGCGCATCCCGCGCGCGAGCCTGGAAGGGCCGTCGCCGGTCACCGTGATCAGCGCCGAGCAGATCGACAAGCAAGGCTTCCGCAGCGCCTTCGACGCGCTCGCCGCGCTGAGCCAGAACACCGGCGTGGTCCAGGGCGAGGACTTCGGCAACACCTTCACTCCGGCCGCCAACGTCATCAACCTGCGCGGCCTCGGCCCCAACCACACCCTGGTGCTGATCAACGGCCGTCGCCAGGCCGACTACCCGCTGGCCTACGAAGGCTCGGTCAACGTCGTCAACCTCGCCAACATTCCCAGCGCATTGATCGAACGCATCGAAGTGCTCGGCGGCGGCGCCTCGGCGGTGTACGGCTCCGACGCGGTCGCCGGCGTGGTCAACTTCATCCTCAAGAAGAAGTTCGACGGCACCCAGGTCAACGTGCGCGCCGGCGGCACCGAGCACGGCGGCGGCCAGAACCAGCGCCTGCAGGTGGTCAGCGGTTACTCCAACGACCGCTTCGACGCGGTCTACGGCATCGAGCTCTCGCACCGCCAGGCGATCTGGGGCGACCAGCGCGACTTCATGGATTCGCTGCTCGACAACCCGACCGGCGAGCCCATCAACCCGACCCAGGTCGGCTTCCGCCGCAACGCGCGCACCAACGGCTTCATCGATCCGGGCGCGGCCTGCGGCGGTTTGTCCGGCCTGTACCACGGCTCGACCTTCCGCGCCAACAATCCGCGCCAGGGCTGGTACTGCGGCAGCAACGAGGCCGCGCCGGCGTTCTGGACCGTGCAGACGCAGAAGAAGAACGCCGACGCCTACGGCCTGCTGACCTGGCACCTGAGCGAGCGCACCGAACTGTTCGCCGATGTGCAGTTGGGCATCGCCAGCATCGAGAACAACACCCGCGCGCCGAGCTGGACCTCGGACAACAACTACTTCCTCAACCAGGCCAGCGGCCTCAACGAAATCTGGTACCGGCGCATCGCGCCGGAGGAAATCGGCTCGGCCCACGCCAACAACAACCGCTTCCTGGAGCGCTCGTGGGCGTTCTCGATCGGCGCGCGCGGCGCGCTCGGCGACAGCGACTGGAACTACGAACTGGCCTACAACCACGGCCGCAACGAGAACCGGACCAAGCGCCGCCAGTTCCTGGCCGGCATCAACGAGTTCTTCCTCGGCCCGCGCCTGGGCACCACCGCGGCCGGCATCGGCATCTACAACCCCGATCCGTCGCGCCTGTACACCGCGCTGACGCCGGCCGACTACCAGCGCCTGACCGGCTTCTACGAAGGCGTCAACGCCGCCTGGATCCAGAACCTGAGCTTCAGCGTCAACGGCAATCTGTTCGACCTGCCGGCCGGTTCGGTCGGGTTCGCCGGGGTGATCGAAGCCGGCACCCAGGGTTACAGCAACCGTCCCGATCCGCGCCTGGGCGACGGCACGTTCTGGAACACCAGCGCCGGCTCGCGTTCCAGCGGCGACCGCGACCGCTACGCCATCGGCGCCGAGCTCAGCATCCCGATCTTCAGCACGCTGACCGCGTCGGCCGCGGCGCGTTACGACGAGTTCCGCTTCGCCGGGCGCAAGTCGGGCAAGGCGACCTGGAACGCCGGCCTGGAATACCGCCCGACCGACAGCCTGCTGGTGCGCGCGACCGCCGCGACCAGCTTCCGCGCGCCGGACATGAACTACATCTTCGCCGCCGAGACCCGCGGCTATAACCCCGGCATGACCGACTACTGGCGCTGCCGCACCGCCGGCCAGGCCTACGACGACTGCGATTTCTCCGGCCTGGCGATCGACTACACCAGCAACGGCAACACCGGGCTCAAGCCGGAGAACGGCAAGTCCTACGGCGTCGGCGTGGTCTGGTCGCCGTCGCAGAACTTCGACCTGTCGGTGGACTACTACTCGATCCGGTTGGAAGACGAAGTCACCAACCTCAGCAGCAGCCGGATCCTCCGCGAAGAGGCCGACTGCCGCCTCGGCCGCACCATCGGCGGCGAACCGCGCGACATCAATTCGGCCAACTGCCGCGAAGTGCTGGCGCGGGTGATCCGCAACCCGTCCGACGCGCCGGTGCAGCCCGACCAGGTGCGGCGGGTGCTGGTCAACGCGATCAACGCCGCGTCCGAACGCACCGACGGCGTCGACGTGAAGGGCAACCTGCGCTGGAGCGCGGGCCGCTTCGGCGACTTCGCGGCGAACGTGGCCTACACCCTGGTGATCAAGCACGACTACCAGCAGTTCGCCGACGACCCGCGCATCGACCTGCGCAACACCCTCGACCCGCTGGAAGCCGGCGACTGGCGCAGCAAGGTCAACACCGGCCTGAGCTGGTCGATCGGCGCGTGGACCACCAACCTCAGCGCCTACCGCTACGGCAGCCTGCCCAAGAGCGACGGCAGCGGCCGCTACGGCCCGTACACCAAGTACAACGGCAGCGTGTCGTACAAGTTCGGCGACCGCTCCACGCTGTCGCTGATCGTCAACAACCTGCGCGATTCCGATCCGCCGCAGGACCGCAACAACGGCGGCTGGCCGTTCTATCCGGTCGGCAACTACGATCCGTACGGGCGCCAGTTCTGGCTGGAGTACGACGTGCGCTTCGAGTGATCGACTGAGCGCCGGCGCGAAGCGAAAAGCGGGCCTTGCGGCCCGCTTTTCGTTTGTCCGGCGCGCGCGCTCGCACGCGCGCAAAGCGCGGACCGGGATGCGCGCGCCGAAGCCGCGCGGCGCGAACCGCAGCGTTCAGGCCGGTCCGCTCAGGCCGGTCCGCTCAAGCCGGTTCGCTCAGATCGGCCCGCCGATCGCCACGGTGCGGCCCAGCGTGGTCGCCACGCCGGTGGCCAGGTTGGTGTAGGTGACCGAGACGGTGTCGATCACGCCGCCGCCGGCGCCGCTCTGGTAGGTCACATAGCAGCGGTTGGTCGTGCACGGCAGGACCATGCCGAGATCGTTGGTCCACACGTAGCTGTAGTTGCCGGCCGGCAGGTTGCGCACCTCGAAGTCGGCGCGATAGCTGCTGGACGGATAGAACGAGGTGCAGCGGCCGAACGGGCCGTTGCCCGGCTGGTCGTTGGGGCCGACGAAGCACCACAGCAGCGGATTGCTGCCGGGCTGGGCCTGGGCGGTGGCGGGCACCGCGAACGAGCCGATCGCGGCCAACGCCAGCGCGCCGGTCAGCGCCGCATGCGCCAACGTGGATCCAATCGATTTCATGACATCCCTTCCTGTGTATGGCCAGTCCATTCCTGGCGAAGCCAGCTTAGGCGGCCGCGCCCGCGCGCACGCCGGACTGTCGGTACTGACAGGCGCGCGCCGCGTCCGCGGCCGCGGCGGCGCGCGCAACTGCGGCACCGGTCCGTTTCCGCGCCGCGCCGCAGCATGGCCTTGCGCGGCCCGCCGCGGCGGGTTGCCGCACTCGCGCGCGCCGGCGCGGTGCGATAATCGGCCGCTTCCCGATCCGCCGTTCCGACCGCGAGGCCATCCGTGCTGCAACTGCTGATCTACCTGCGCTATCTGTCGGTGGCCGGCCAGATGCTCACCGTGGTGTTCGTCGCCCAGCGCCTGAACCTGCCGATCCCGGCGCGCGCGCTGCTGTCGATCTCGGCCGGGCTGCTGCTGTTCAACGTGCTCAGCCATTGGTGGTGGCTGGCCCACCGCGAGGCCGGCCCGCGCGCGCTGGCGCTGCAACTGCTGGTGGACCTGCTGGCGCTGACCGCGCTGCTGTATTTCTCCGGCGGCCCGGCCAATCCCTTCGTTTCGTTGTATTTGGTGCCGGTGGCGCTGGCGGCGATCGGCCTGGACATCGCGCCGATGCTGGGCCTGACCGTGCTGACCGCGGCGCTGTACACCTGGCTGATGGGCCACCACGTCGAGCTGCCGCACCTGCACGGCAGCGATTTCCAACTGCACGTCACCGGCATGTGGGTCAACTTCCTGCTCTCGGCCGGGATCATGGTCGTGGTGCTGAGCCGGTTCATGACCATCGTGCGCGAACAGCGGCGCAGCCTGTCGGAAGCGCGCGAACGCGCGATCCGCGACGAATCGCTGTCGGCGCTGGGCTCGCTCGCCGCGGGCACCGCGCACGAACTCAACACGCCGCTGGCGACGATGGGCCTGCTGGTCGACGACTGGATGTCCGGCGAACACCCGCCGGCGCGCGAGGACCTGGAGCTGCTGCGCTCGCAACTCGCGCATTGCCGCGACCACGTGCGCGCGCTGGCCGAGATGGCGCGCCGTGGCGCCGCCGGCGAGAGCTCGGTCGAGGCCGGCGACGCGTTCGTGCACGCCTGCGTCGACCGTTGGCGGCTGTTGCGCCCCAACGCCACCGCGCGCTTCCGCGGCGGCGCGGCGGGGCGCCGGGTGCGGGTCGATCCGGGCCTGCAGCAGGCGTTGATCAACCTGATCAACAACGCCGCCGACGCCAACGCCGCGGCCGGCGTCGACGAGCCGGTCGAGGTCGAGACCGGCATGCGCGAAGGCCGGCTCAACATCGCCATCCGCGACCGCGGCGCGGGGCCGGCGCGGATCGCGCGGCCGCGTCGCGACCATCCCGGCAGCGGCCTGGGCATCGGCCTGCTGATCTCGAAATCGAGCATCGAGCGCAGTCGCGGCACGGTGAAGCAGAGCGAGCGCGACGGCGGCGGTTGCGTCACCGAAGTCGAATTGCCGCTGGTCGCGGAGGGCGCGGCGTGAGCCTGCCCGCGCGCATGCTGCTGGTCGACGACGACCTGGCGTTCTGCCAGGTGCTGGCGCGGATGCTGGCGCGGCGCGGCATCCAGGTGCAGGCGCGCCACGACGCCGCCAGTGCGCTGGCCGCGCTGGACGAGTTCGCGCCCGAGGGCATCGTGCTCGACCTCAAGCTCGGCGCCGACAACGGCCTGCTGCTGATCGGCGAACTGCGCCGGCGCTGCCCGCAGGCGCGCATCGTCCTGGCCACCGGCTACGCCAGCATCGCCACCGCGGTCGATGCGATGCGCCGCGGCGCCTGGAACTACCTGCCCAAGCCGTTCGACATCGAAGCGCTGGCGCAGTCCTTCGAAGCGCCGGGCGAGGACGTCGCGCCGCCGCCGGCGGCGCCGGTGTCGCTGCGCCGGCAAGGCTGGGAACACATGCAGCGGGTGCTGGCCGAATGCGGCGGTAACGTCTCGCAGGCCGCGCGCGTGCTCGGCGTCGACCGGCGCACCTTGCAGCGCAAGCTGGCCAAGCGGCCGGTCAAGGAACGGCCGGAGTAGGCGCCGGCGCGGCGGCCGACGAGCAACGCGTGCGTAGGTATGCGCTGTACTCGAGGCGGCAGTAGGGCGCGCGCGGCGCGTAGTCGGGCCGCGACGGCGCGGCGACGTGCGCCGCGCGAACGCACGCGCGGCGCAAGACTTCATCGGCAGCGATCTTGCGCGGACGCGCCGTGGCTGGCGGCTCGCCGCTGACACGAAGAGGCCCCGCAACCTGGTTGCGGGGCCTCGCTGCGGTGGAACGCTTTCAGCGGGTTTCGGTTGGCCTCAGGGAATGTCGCATTGCATGGTCGCGTCCACGTAATGCTGGCCGTTGGTCAGGGGCTTGTCGAAGGTGACCTTGAACGAGCCTTGCACGATCTTGCCGTTGCGCGAGGTGCAGGCTTCTTCCAGGTTCTTCTTCGCCTTGGCCTCGGCGTCGGCCTTGGTCGGGCCGTAACCGGTGTTGGTGAGGTTGCCGACTTCGGCGAGCGCGGGGGCGCTGGCGAGGACGAGGGCGGCGGCGAGAGCGAGGCAGGGGAACGTCTTCATGAACGCGGGTCCTTGTGTTCGTTGCGTTCGCGCATCCTAGCCGTGGCGAATCGAGGCGAGGTTAAATCCAGGTGAGCGCTGAAAATACAATTCAGCATCGCATGCTTCAAACGTGTCGAAGTTCGATTGAAACGTGCGGATTCGCCGGCGAGCGCCGCGCCGCGCGCCGGCTCAGTGGAAATCGCGCGAATGCGTCGCCAGCGAACCCAGCAACGCGGTCAGGTCTTGCATGCGCGAGACCACGATGTGCTGCACGCCGTCGACGCGTTCGAGCTTGCCGTCGATCGCCATCAGCCGCGATTCCACCAGCACCCGCCGCTGGCGTTGCGCGAGATCGCGCCAGACCACCGCGTTGACCATGCCGTCCTCGTCTTCCAGGCTCAGGAAGGTCACGCCGCTGGCGGTTTCCGGGTGCTGGCGCACCGTCACCAGCCCGGCGAAGCGTACGCGCCGGCCGTGCTCGACCTGCTTGAGCTGCGAGGAACGCCGGCAACGCCGCGCGTGCAGCGCGCCGCGCAGCAGCGCCAGCGGATGCGGGCCGAGGGTGGTGCCTAGCAGCGCGTAGTCGGCGCGCACGTCCTCGCCGGCGCTGGGCAGCGGCAACGCCACCTGCGCTTCGGCGCGGGCGACGCCGGCGAATAGCGGCAACTGGGTGTCGACGCCGGCGACCGCCCAGCGCGCGCGGTGGCGATGCCCGACCAGCGCGCGCAGCGCGCCGGCGTCGGCGAGCACGGCGCGCACGCGCGCATCGAGCCCGGCGCGTTCGCACAGATCGTCGACGTCGCGCCACGGCGCTTGCGCGCGCGCATCGCTGATGCGGTCGGCCGCGGCTTCGTCGAACCCGCTAATCAGGCGCAGGCCCATGCGGATCGCATGCGGATGCTTGCGTTCGCCGCGGCCGGGCAGGGCTTCCAGCGTGCAGTCCCAGTCGCTGTAGCGCACGTCCACCGGCAGGATGGTCACGCCCTTGCGGCGCACGTCGTGGAGGATCTGGCCGTGGGTGTAGAAGCCCATCGGCATCGAGTTGATGATGCCGCAGGCGAACGCGGCGGGGTGGTGGTGCTTGAGCCAACAGCTGACGTAGGCGAGCAGGGCGAAGCTGGCGGCGTGCGATTCGGGGAAGCCGTAGCTGCCGAAGCCCTTGATCTGTTCGAAGATGCGGTGGGCGAAGTCTTCGCTGTAGCCGCGCTCGAGCATGCCGCTGCGCAGCCGCTCGCGGTGCGGTTCGAGCCCGCCGTGGCGCTTCCACGCCGCCATCGAGCGGCGCAACTGGTCGGCCTCGCCGGCGCTGTAGCCGGCGGCGACGATGGCGATCTGCATCACCTGCTCCTGGAACAGCGGTATGCCCAGGGTGCGCTTGAGCACGGTCTTGAGCGCTTCGGACGGATAGTCGACCAGGCGCTTGTCCTTGCGCCGCAGCAGGTAGGGATTGACCATGTCGCCCTGAATCGGCCCCGGCCGCACGATCGCGATTTCGATCACCAGATCGTAGAAATCGCGCGGCCGCAGCCGCGGCAGCATCGACATCTGCGCGCGCGATTCGATCTGGAACACGCCGACGGTGTCGGCCTCGCAGATCATGTCGTAGACGGCTTCGTCGTCCGGCTTGCGCACGATCGAGGCCATGTCCAGCCCGCGCAGCCCTTGCGATTCCAGCAGCGCGAACACCTTGCGGATCGCGGTCAGCATGCCCAGGGCGAGGCAGTCGACCTTGAGCAGCCCCATCGCGTCGAGGTCGTCCTTGTCCCATTGCACGATGGTGCGCTTGTCCATCGCCGCGTTCTCCACCGGCACCAGCGTGTGCAGCGGCCGTTCGGACACGACGAAACCGCCGGGATGCTGCGACAGATGGCGCGGGAAGGCGTTCTCGACCAGGATCAGGCTCAGCGCCAGGATGTTGCGCAGCAGCGGCGACTCCGGGTCCATGCCGCGTTCGCGCACGTGTTCGGCCAGCGGCACGTCCTGGCTCCAGCGGTCGAGCGTGCGCGCCAGTTCGCCGATCTGATCCTGAGGCATGCCCAGCGCCGAGGCCACGTCGCGCACCGCGCTGCGGCCGCGGTAGCTGATCGCGACCGCAGTCAGCGCGGCGCGCTCGCGGCCGTAGCGGTCGAACACGTATTGCAGCACTTCCTCGCGCCGCTCGTGCTCGAAGTCGACGTCGATGTCGGGCGGCTCCTTGCGCTCTTCCGACATGAAGCGTTCGAACAGGGTCTCCATCCGGCCCGGGTCGATCTCGGTGATGCCCAGCGCGAAGCACACCGCCGAGTTGGCGGCCGAGCCGCGGCCCTGGCACAGGATCTCGCGCGAACGGGCGAAGTCGACGATGTCGTAGACGGTGAGGAAGTACGACTCGTAGCCGAGTCGGCCGATCACCCCCAGTTCGTGTTCGATCTTGGGCTGGACCTCGGCGGGAATGCCGTCGGGCCAGCGCTTCGCGGCGCTGGCCTCGACCAGCTTGGGCAGCCAGCTTTTCGGCGTCTCGCCGGCCGGCACCAGTTCGTGCGGGTATTGGTAATCGATGCCGCGCTTGAGATCGAAGTCGGAACACAACTGCGCGATGCGCAGGGTCTGCGCCAGCAACGGCGCCGGATAGATCGCAGCCAGCGCGCGGCGGATCCGCAGATGCCGCTCGCCGTTGGGAAACAGCTTCGCGCCGGCCTCGGCCACGGTGGTGCGGTGGCGCACCGCGGTCAGCACGTCCTGCAGCGGCCGGCGCGCGCGTTCGTGCATGTGCGCGTCGCCGGCGGCGACCGCGGGCAGGCCGTGGCGCCGCGCCAGCGCGGTCAGCGCGGCCAGGCGGGCGTCGTCGTCGGGGCCGCGGTGCAGCTCCACCGCCAGCCACAGGCGTTCGCCGAAGCGCGCGCGCAGCCACGCGGCGTGTTCGTCGTCGCCGGCGTCGCCGTCGGGAATCCACAAGGCCAGCAGATGCGCGCTGCGCGATTCGAAATCCTCGCCGAGGCTGAGGTATTCGCCCTTCGCCGCGCGTCGCCGCGCCTGCGTGATCAGCCCGCACAGATCGGCGTAGCCGGCGCTGTCGGCGACCAGCAACACCAGCTTGGGGCCGTCGTGCACGCGGATCTCGCTGCCGACGATCAGGGCCACGCCGGTACGCCGCGCCGCCTGCCAGGCGCGCACGATCCCGGCCAGCGTGCATTCGTCGGTGATCGCCAGGGCGCGGTAGCCCAGGGCCTGTGCGCGGTCGAACAGTTCGTCGGCGGTGGACGCGCCGCGCTGAAAACTGAAAGCCGACAGACAATGCAGTTCGGCGTAGTCGGGCAGCGCGGCCGCGGGCGGCGCGGCGCGGACGGACAGGGCGTTCATGCGAACCAGCCGTGCACGATCAGCGGGCCGTCGCCGCCGGCGTCGCGGTAGGCCCAGGCGCGCTGGCCGCGCGCGGTTTCGACCAGGTAGTAATCGCGCCGCACGTCGTCCTGGTCCCACCAGCCCGACTCGATCCGCTCCGGGCCGGCGAGGATGCGCGCGACCGGCTCGCGCAGCGGTTCGGGCTCGGCCAGCAGCCAGCCCGGGCGGGTCGCCGGCAGCGTTGGCGCGGGTGTGGCGGCGTGCTTGCCGCGCGCGGCCGGCGCATCGCCCAGCACCGGTTGCCAGGCGCGTTCGGGCCGGTGGTCGGGGTGCGCGGCGAGCCCGTGCACGCGTTCGTCGCCGAGCCGCGCGCGCAGGCGCTCGCGCAACTGCGCCCACGGCAGCGCCTGCTGCGGGCGCGGGTCGAACAGGTCGCGCGCGGCCGGCACGAACGGCGGCAGTTCCTCGGCGAGCAGGCGCAGCGCCACCACCGGCGCCGGCAGCTGCGCGTGCTGCAGGCGGCCGCGGGCGAGTTCGAACAGCATCGCCGCCTCGCGCTCCGGCGCGAGCAGGCCGACCGCGATTTCGCTCGGCGGGTGCTGCAACCGATGGCTGTGGCGCTCGTGTTCGAGCAGCAGCTTGAACCGGGCCACGCCGCCGTCGCGGCCGGACAGGTACGCGGCCAGGTCGGCGGTGAGGCGGCGCAGCGGGAACAGCAGGGCCTGGCTGGATTCGGCTTCGTGGCCGAGTTCGATGCGCGCGTCGAAGGCGTCGGGCGGCTGGTAGAACGTCAGCGGCGGCTCGGCCGCGCCGCGCAGCGCGTCCAGGCGCTGCAGCAGATCCGGGCCGAAACGCCGCGCCAGCGGCGCGCGCGGCAGCGCGAACACCGAGCCGAGCTTGCGCAGGCCCATGCGTTGCAGCGCCTGCACCGTGGCCGGGTCGAGCCCGCTGCGTTCGATCGGCATCTTCGCCAGCGCCGGCAGCAGCAGGTCGTCGTCGAAGAACAAGCCTTCGCCGATGTTGGTCAAAGCGCGCGCGGCGAAGGGATTGGGCGCGGCGGCCATGCGGTGGCGGAAGCCGAGTTCGCGCAGTTCCGCGTCCAGGCGCTGGCGCAGTTGCGGCCAGGCCCCGAACAGGCGGCGGCTGCCGGCGATCTCCAGCACCAGGGCGTGGGCGAAGTCGGTGCTGACCTGCGAGCTGTAGCGATAGGCCCAGGCGGCCAGCAACTGGCGCGCGCGTTCGGCCGCTTGCGGGTCGTATTCGGCGGTGCGCACGCCGTCGGCGATGGCGTGCGCGGCGACCAGCGACAGCCCCGGCCGCAATCCCAGCGCGCGCGCGGCGGCATTGACCGAGTGCAGGCGGCGGCGCGCGTGCGGACCTTCGACCAGGGCCAGCGGCTGGTCCGGGTTCGGGTGTTGGCGCAGGACCACGTCCATCGCCAGTTGCGGCAGCAGCAGGCAGGCCCAGCGCATGGCGGCGTCAGCGTTGCGGCGTTGGCAGGGTTCGCGGCGGCTGAGCGGACAGCGTCGGGACTGAAGTCCCTCCCACAGCCGCCGGTGCCGCTCTTGTGGGAGGGACTTCAGTCCCGACGCTGTCCGCTCCGATCGCGGCAATAAACCGGACCGGTCGCAACTGCGGCGGCAAGCGGATCACCTCCGCGCCGCGTTCGAGGTCATGGGCCAAGACCGGCGTCGCCTCGACATCGCGCGCATCGCCGTGGCCGAACGCGATCGGCCGCGTCGGCGCATTGCCGCCGCGGCACTTGAGCACGCGCAGCTGCCGCGGCGCGGCGTCGATGGCGATGCGCAACGCGGCGGGCGAGGGGTTGAGCGCGGCGCGCGCTTCGCGCACGGCGAAGCCCAGGCACTGGCCGCTCTCGGCCGCCACCTGCAGGCGCCGCAGGGCGCGGTCGTCGGCACGCTGCGGCCAGCACAGCACCGCCGCGCACGCGCCCGAGCGCAGGCATTGTTCGGCCGCCCACAGCGCATCGCGTCCGCTCGCGCGCACCACCTGCAGGCGCGACAGCGCCACGCCGGCGTCGCGCCAGGCCGGCGCGTACGGCAGCAGCGGCGGATCGACCAGCACGATCATGCCGGCCTCGTGGCCGGGCGCCTCGCGCGACAGCCGCGCCAGCGCCGGCCACAGCAGTTCCAGCTCGCCGACGCCGGCGTGCGGCAGCAGCAGTTCGCTCAGCGCGGCCTCGGGCCAGCCGCCGGTCGGCAGGGCGGCGTCGAGCGCGGCGTGGCCGGTCGGTTGCGCCGACGGCGCGGCCTGCGCGCCCTGGCCGCGCCACAGCCGGCGCGAACCGATCAGCCCGTCCAGCGAGACGGCGCGCGGCGCGGCCGCTCCGCCTGCGGCGGCTGGCTGCGGCGCTTGCTCCAGCGACGCCGCCGATGAAGCGCGCTCCAGCACAACGGACTGCGATGGAACGGGCTCCGATGATGCGAACTCTGGAGCGAACTCCAATGAAGCGGAGTCCATGGCAGCGGACCCCATGGCAGCGTGCCCCATGGAAACGGATCGCAGCGAAACGGGCGCGCTCATGGCCGGCCTCAGGCGCTGCGGACCAGGCCGCAGTACAGGCCTTCGATGGCGAAGTCGGCATCGGCCGGCACCCGGATCGGCGCGTAGTCGGGATTGCGCGGCAGCAGGACGATGCCGTCGGCGTCGATGCGCAGACGCTTGATCGTGATCTCCTCGCCCAGCCGCGCCACCACCACCTGACCGCTGCGCGCCTCGCGGGTGCGGTGCACCGCGACCAGGTCGCCGTCGAAGATGCCGTCCTCGCGCATCGAATCGCCCTGCACGCGCAGCAGGTAGTCCGGCCGCGGCGAGAACAGCGCGCGGTCGACCAGCACGTGCGCCTGCGCTTCGGCATCGGCGCCGATCGGCGCGCCGGCGGCGACCCGGCCCAGGATCGGCAGCGGTTCGTCGTTGCCGCCCGCCCGCGCCGCGGGCGCATCGAGCCCTTCGCGTTCGGCGCGCCAGGCCAGCGCCTCGCGCAGCCCGGCCGGGCGCAGACGGATGCCGCGCGCGCGGCCCGGCAGCAGTTCGATCAGCCCGTCCTCGTGCAGCGCCTGCAGGTGGTAGCCGGCGGAGCGGTTCTGGCGGAAGCCGAAGCGCGCGCAGATCTCCTGCTGCGAAGGCGGCAGGCCGTCGGCGGCGAGGCGCTCGTGCAGGAAGGCGAGCAGGGCACGGCGGAGGTCGGTCAGGCTCATGTACTAATTTTAGTAATAGTCGGGGCACGCGGATAGTGCAGGACGGGCGTGGCCGACGGATGGGAGGTGGCGGATTTGCGCAGAGTGGATCCGCCCGGTCGCAGCCGCTGCGACGCTATCTCCCTGTAGGAGCGGCGCGAGCCGCGACCGCGAACCCGCACGTTCGCGACGCAAACCTAGGCCTGAAACGCAGTTTTCGCCGCGAATCCGCCGCCCCGCAGCCGCGGCTCGCGCCGCTCCTACAGGGAGCGGACCGACCAACGGTCGTTGACGGCATCCGGTCTCTTCATTAATTTCTGTTTAAACAGAAATTAGAGAACTCCGATGCCCCTCAGCCCGCTGCAAGAACGCTTCATCCTCCACTGGGGCGAGATGGGCAGCCGCTGGGGCGTCAACCGCACCGTCGCCCAGATCCACGCGCTGCTGTTCCTGTCCGAGCGCGCGATCACCGCCGACGAAATCTGCGAGACCCTCAACCTGGCCCGTTCCAACGTCAGCACCAGCCTGCGCGAGCTGCAGGCCTGGAACCTGGCGCGGGTGAGCCATGTGCTCGGCGACCGTCGCGACCATTTCGAGACCTACAAGGACGTCTGGGACATCTTCCGCGCCGTGGTCCAGGAGCGGCGCCGGCGCGAGATCGAGCCGACCCTGAGCATGCTGCGCACCGCCGTGCTCGACGGCGACAACGCCGCGGTGGCGCCCGACCCGGCCGACCCGCGCGACCGCCTGACCCTGGCGCGCATGCGCGAAGTGCTGGAGTTCATGGAGACCGGTACCAGCTGGATCGACGAGATGAACCGGCTCGACCCCAAGACCCTGATCAAGCTGCTGAAGATGGGCGCGCGCATCCAGCAGTTCGTGCGCGGCCCGGTCAAGCCGCTGCCGGAACCGCAGGCGCGGGCCGCGGGCGTGTTGTTCGCCGACGAAGCGGGCGAGGGCGATGCGCCCAAGCACGATGCTCCCGAGTTCGATCCCGGCAAGACCGACGCAGGCGAAGGCGATGCCGCCGCGCCGCCCGGTACGCGCTCGCCCTGAGCCGCGCCCCTTTTTTGCTTCGAAGTTTCTGTAATTACCGAAATAACCGTAGGAGTCGATCATGAACAAGGATCTCGCCCCACGCCCGCCCTTGCCGCAGGCCGTCGCCCTGTACGACCGCGCCTGCCCGCTGTGCCGCACCGAGATGCACCGGCTCAAGGCCCGCGACCGCCATGGTCGCCTGCGCCTGGTCGACATCGCCGCGCCGGACTTCGACCCCGCGCAGTGGGGCTTCGAACTCGACGCGCTGCGCAACGCCCTGCACGTGCGCGGCCGCGACGGCCAGTGGCGGATCGGCGTGCCCGGCATCGCCGAGGCCTACCGCGCGGTCGGCCTGGGCTGGCTGACCTGGCCGCTGCGCGTGCCCGGCGCCGGCCGCGCCGCCGCGCGCGCCTACCGCTGGATCGCGCCGAACCGCCACCGCGTCTCGCGCTGGCTGGGCTATCGCGAAGCCGGCGCGGAGCCCGCGCCGCGCTGCGACGACGGCCATTGCCCCACCCATTTCTGAGGACCCGGCCATGGACCTGCACACGCTGTTCCTGAGCCTGTTGCTGCTGCAGATCGCGATGGGCGCGCTGGACACGATCGCCCATCACGAGGTGATGGAAAAACTCGCCAACCGCCGCAGCGCCGCGCTGGAGCTGAAGCTGCATTCGGCGCGCGGCTTCGTCTACGGCGCGCTGTTCCTGGTGTTCGCCTGGCTGCGGCCGCAAGGGCTGTGGCTGGCGGCGGTGTGGGGGCTGGTGCTGATCGAAGTCGGCATCACCCTGTGGGACTTCGTGGTCGAGGACGCGACCCGGCTGCTGCCGAACACCGAGCGCGTGCTGCACACCGTCCTCGCGGTCAACGGCGGCGCGATGTTCGCGGTGTACGCGCTGGCCACGCGCGGCGACTGGGCGCTGCCGAGCGCATTGGCACCGGCCGTGCACGGATGGATGTCGTGGGCGCTGACCGCGGCCGCGCTCGGCATCGCCGCCAGCGCGGTGCGCGACGGCCTGGCCGCGCGCGCCAACGCCGCCGAACCGGCGCCGCGGCCGTTGCTGGCGCAGCACCCGCAGCAGCATTTCCTGGTCAGCGGCGGCACCGGCTTCATCGGCACCGCGCTGGTCGAGGGCCTGCTCGCCGGCGGCCACCGCATCACCGTGCTCAGCCGCGATCCGCGCCGCGCCGCCTTGCGCTTCGGCGGCCGCGCGCGCTGCATCGCCGACACCGCCGAACTGCGCGACGACGAACGCATCGACGTGGTGGTGAACCTGGCCGGCGCGCCGGTGGTGGGCCCGCGCTGGACGCCGCAGCGCAAGCGCGCGCTGTTGGCCAGCCGGATCGGCACCACCGACGCGCTGCGCGCCTGGTGCGACCGCGCCAGCGTCAAGCCGGCGCTGTGGCTGCAGGCCAGCGCGGTCGGCCTGTACGGCGCGCATGCGCGCAGCGCGCCGGAACAGCGCGAGTTCGCGCCGGTCCCCGGCGATTTCCCCAGCGCACTGTGCGCGGCCTGGGAGCGCGCGGCCGCGCCGGTCGGCGAACGCGGCGTGCGCCTGGCGACGATGCGCCTGGGCCTGGTCCTGCACCGCAGCGGCGGTCTGCTGCCGATGCTGTCGCTGGCCGCCGCGCTCGGCGGCGCCGCGCGCCTGGGCGACGGCCGGCAGTGGTTCGCCTGGGTCCACCTCGACGACGTGCTGCGCTTCGTCGAATACGCGGTCGAACACGCCGGCGTGCGCGGCCCCTACAACCTGGTCGCGCCCGGCGGCTGCACCCAGGCCGAGTTCACCCGCGAACTGGCGCGTTCGCTGCATCGCCCGGCGTGGCTGGCGATGCCGGCCGCGCCGCTGCGGCTGGCGCTCGGCGAGATGGCCACGATGCTGCTCGACGGCCCCGTCGTCGCCCCGCAGCGGCTGACCGACCAGCGCTTCGTCTTCGCCCATCCCGTGCTTGCCAGCGCCTTGCGCTGCGCGCACGCCGGTTTGGCGCGCGATCCCCGTTCTGACTATGTGGGTGTAGGACACCCGGGTGAGGGACATGGAACTGTTGCAACGCATTGACCTGCCGGCGCAGACCGGCGCGAACGCCGCCGCGCCCGCGACGGCGGACCGGCCCGCGACGGGCCGGCGCGAACACAAGCGGCCCGAAACGCAAGCGCCGGCCGCGGCCGGCCTCGAGCCCGCGCACGACCTGGCCGCGCTGCTCAAGGCCGCGCTGGGCCCGCGCTGGGCGCTGCTGCATCCGCATATCCGGGCGCGCTTCGAGCTGGCCGAAGGCCAGGCCCAGGCCGAATACGTCGGCGACATGCACCAGGTGCGCTGCACCCGCCTGGGCGCGCTGTTCGCGCGGCTGATCCGCTACGCGCGGGTGCTGCCGCACCACAACGCCGACGACGTGCCGTTCCGCTTCGACGTCGAACCGCTGCGGCGCGAACTGGGCTGGATCAAGACCCGCACCTACCACTTCGCCCAGGAGATCTTCAGCTTCCGCTCGCGCATGACCCTGGGCGCCGGCGGCGAACTGCTGGAGCACTTCGGCGGCGGCCTGGGCATGCGGGTGCGGCTGGAAGTGTTGCCGAACCGGCTGGTGTTCGTCGACGACGGCTATTTCCTGCACTGGCGCGGCCTGCGCCTGCCGTTGCCGCGGCCGCTGTGGCCGGGCCGGTTCGTGCTGGTGCACCGCGACCTCGACGCCGAGCAGTTCGAAGTCTGCATCGACGTCTCCCACCCCTGGCTCGGCCCGCTGTTCCACCAGGAAGGCCGGTTCCAGCGCTTGCGCGGGTGAGCCGCGAGCGGCCGCGCATTGCGCGGCCGTTGCCTGTAGGAGCGGCGAAAGCCGCGACCGTGGGGCCGCAAGCTCGCGCCGCAAACGCGATGCGGCGCAGTCGCAACTCGCGCCGCTGCTACAGCGGCTGCGGCCGCTTCAAGGCGCGCGGAACACCACGTTGTACTGGAACTTGCGCCCGGTCGTGGCGCGCAGCTTCTTGGCGTCGCGATGCTCGGGATTGATCAGCGCGTTGTATTCCTCCGGCACGATCACCGACGGCACCAGCAGGATCGCCGAGGCGCCGGACTGCAGCCAGCGCGAGCCGATGCCGACGCTGGCCATGCCCGCCGGCACCGCGTCCCAGCCGCCGGGCAGGTCGGCGGCGGTCATCTGGATGCGCGCCTTCCACACCGCCGGCGGCACCTCGATCGACACCACGTGCCGGTTCAACGGCAGCCCGTGGGCGTCGACGTAGGCGGCCGTCTCCAGCGCCGCCAGCGCCAGCGAGGTCGCGCTGTAGAGCACGCGCTGGCCCTCGTCGTTCCAACGCCCGGGAAACTTGGCCGCGCCCGCGCCGCTGAGGTCGTCGGCGCGGTAGGCGCGGGTCTCGCCGGCGATGCGCCACAGTGTCGTCATCGTTCCGGCCTCGTCCTGGCGGCGCCGCGGCGCGTCATTGGTACGCGCCGCTGGCCAGCGCGCCGAGCAGGCGCGCGACCACGCTGAGCCCGGTCGGGGTGTCGAGCAGGTCGGCCGGCCGCTGTCCGCCCAGCGCTGCCTGCGGCTGCTCGATCCAGTGGCCGAGCCAGCGCGCCGCGTCGAAGTCGGGCGCGGCCGGATCGGTGCTGTCGTCGACGATGTCGCGGGCGATGCCGAGCAGGTGGATCAGCCCCAGCGCGGCCTGGCCGCTGGCGCCGGTGATGCGCGCCTGCTGCGCGGCCTTGGCCTCGGCGGTGGCCTTGGCGATGCCGAGGATGTCGAACATGCGCACCGCCGGCAGATCCATGTCGCTGGCCATGTGTTTGACCATGCGCGCCGGCACGCCTTCGCGCTCGGCTTCGACCCGCTGCAGCGGGGTCGCCGTGCGCAGGTAGGCGACATAGCCGTTGAGCGTGGCCGGGGCGCCGTAGGCCTCGGCGGCGAGCGGCTCCTTGACCGACAACGAGCGCTTGGAGGTCGGCAGCGGATAGGCGGCGGCGTCGCGCACGCTGCGCGCGGCCTCGCGGCGGCCGCGCGACGGCGCGGCCTTGGCCGGCTTGGCGCTGGCCTCGGCGGCGCCCTTGGCCGGGGCGGGCGGCTTGGCGGGTTTGCTCATGGCTGGGTTTCCGTCTTGATCTGGACGGATCATAGCTCAAAACAATACGGGTGTCTCAAGCCGTCTCCGCGCGCCCAGCCTGGCGGCCGCGGGTCGCGGGCGCTGCGACCCGGGAACGCGATAGTGTCCTGGCGGGCTGGGTCAGAGCCTGCAGCCGACACGAAACGGCACGCCCACGATTGATATGCTGCGCCCCCGGCGATGGGGCGCGCGGCCGGCCGGGCGTCCCGTCCGCGTATTCGTATCGGTCCACGTCCCCGTCCGGCATGCTGTACAGCGGTATCGCGCCCTCACCGTTTCGTTTTCGGAGTCGTCATGAATTGCAAGTCGCGGATCCTCGGTTCCAGCCTGGGGTTGTTGCTCCTCATCGCCCCGCACGCCGACGCCCAGAAGCGGCGCGCGCAACAACAACCGCCGAAGGACAACGCGACTTACACGGCCGCCCTGGCCCGTTCCGCCGAGACCTGCCCGGAGCATTCCGAGCAGCGCACCCGTCCGGGCGTGGTCGCCGTGCCGGCGGCCGCGTTGAAGGTGCTGGAGTCGCGCGGCTACGCGCTGTGCCCCGACACCCGCCTGGACACCACCACGCCGGTGGTGTGGTACGGCAAGCAGGGCGTGTTCGCCTGGAACCCGGCCAGCGCCGGCGCGCCGAAGATCCTCGCCGCCCAGGCGGCGGCCTATGCGCGCAGCGAAGAGTTCCCGGGCGCGACGGTGGTGTGGAAGTCCAACGGCAAGCTCGCCGAAGGCGCGCTGGTGCCGTCGTTCCGCAAGCGCTGAACCCGGGCGCCGCGACGGTCGCGCGACGCGCGCGGCCGGCGTTCGCGAACGCATCCCGCGGCGCGCGCCGCGGCTTCGTGAACGCGAGCTACACCGATCTCGCCGCAACGGCGCGAGCAACGGAAATTTAATTCTCCTGCGGCCGCGCTACTCGCTATCGTCGGCCGACCCGATCCGCGCGCAACCAGACGCCGGCATCGCCGGCGCGGCGTTCGCGAACGCGGGCCTTGCATGCGCGATCTTCGCCGATGCGATCCGCGCCGGCGCAGCCTTCGCAAACGCAGCCTTCGCAAGCGCAGTCCTAGCAAACGCAGCTCTCGCGAGCGCGAAGCAGGCACGCCGGCCGGCCGTCGCCAAGCGCGTCGGCGCGCATCGGGTTCGCGGGCGCGCACCACGCGCGATCCGCGAGCCGCGCCCGTAACCGCTTCCCCGCAATCGCTCCTGCGCAATCGCCCCGCATCGCCGGCGCTCGCTTCGTTGCGGGCGCACGCGCCTTGCCTCGTGCGTGCCGGCACCGGTATCCGAACAAGACGCATGCACGCCGACGAGTCCCCACCCGAATTGCCGCTGCGCCTCGCCGCCGCCTTGGTCGCGCTGGCCTCGACGGGATTCATGGTGTGGTTGCTGATGCGCATACCGTCGCCGCTGCCGCCGGCGCAGGAACTCGACGTGGTGCTGATCGAGCGGATCGCGCCCGCGCCCCGCGCCGTGCCCGAATCCGCATCGGTCCCCGAATTCGAATCCGAATCCCAATCCGAACCAATGCCGCAGCGGACGTCGCCACGCAGCGACGCCTCGGCGACCGATCGCGCGCCCGCCACGCCCGCAAGGCCGGCGGCCGCGAACCCATCGCCCGCGAACGGCAAGGCCGCGCCTGCCGCGCGGCTGTACACCGCCGAGGGTCGTCCCGCGCTCGCCGCCGATCCCGACTTCGATCCGATCAAGCGCAAGGCCTACGCGCCGGGCAGCGACGAAGATCCCAACGCAGCCAAGGTCCGAAACGCGTTCGAACGCAAGAATCCGCTGCCGTCGCAAGGCGGCGGCTTCGACGGCTGGGCCAGCGACGGCACCCTCGGCGAAGCCTTTGTCGAAAGCGCGCAAAAGCGCCTGCAGAAAATCGTCGACAAACTGCCCGGCCGCAAACAGGTGCAGGAAGTCGTCGCGCGGCCGCCGCCGCCGGTGCGGTTCAACCCGGCCCTGCACGAGCGCCCATCAGACTTGGGCAGCGAGGCGACCGGCGATGCCTACAAGGCCGCGCCGATCGCGTTCGAGCGCGCGCCGGGCCTGGGCGGCCAGGCCAGCGCGCGCATCCGCGCCGCCATCGGCGAACTGGAACAGCGCCGCCGCGGCTGCGACCTCGAACGCCTGCGCACGCTGCTGGCGCCGGCGCTGAGCGGGCTGGACGAACTGCAACGCATCGAACGCGCTTACGCCTCCGGCGCCGACCCGGTGAGCGCCGAACAACTGCTGCCGCGCTCGGCCGACCTGGCCTACGACCGCGCGCGCCGGGCGATCTGGTACGCCGACCAGCGCAGCGCGGACTGCGCCAAGCCGTAGCGCGTCGGCAGCGCTCGCGCAAAGCGCCCGAGTCGCACGGCTCTCGTGGGAGGGGCTTCAGCCCCGACGCTCTGCGCTCCGTTCGCCGGCCTCTTCGAGGCGTTCGCCGCGATCCAGCGAAAAGCGCACCGCAGCGCTCGCGCAAACCGCCTGAGTCGCACGATTTGCCTCTCGTGGGAGGGGCTTCAGCCCCGACGCTCTCCGCTCAATTCGCCGACATCTTCAAAGCATTCGCCGCAGCCCGGGCGAAAAACGTCGGGGCTGAAGCCCTCTCGCAAGTTCACCGCGAACCAGCCACCGCCACGCTCAACCGGCACCGCGAACATCGCCGCGACCGACCGCTTACCCATCCCCGCGCGCTGCCGTATGCTGCGCGCTCCCACCTTGGAGCGAAACACACGTGGATCTGGAAACGATCGGTGAAGTGGTGCAAATCGACGACGTGCAGGAAGTGAACCAGCGCCTGCAGGACGGCTGGGTCGTCCTCGCCGTGGCCCCCGGCACCAAGGCCGGCGGCGAGCCCTGGCTGCGCTACTCGATGGGCCTGCCGTACGAGGACGAGGAAGACGAGGACGAAGAGGACGAAGAGGAAGGCGACGAGGAAGAGGAAGACGAGGACGAATAAGTCCCGCCTCCGCGCCAGTCCCGCGCTGCGCGCAGCCGCGCGCGAGCGCGCTCGCGACGCACGACGAAGGCCGGCCCATGCCGGCCTTTCGTTTGCTCAGGCCCGCTCGCTGCGCGCGCGCAGCAGCGCCGAGAAACCCAGGTACGCCCACAACGCCAGCACCGCGGCGAGCCACGCCAGGCCCCAGCCGAAGCACTTCTTGGCGAAGTCGAGGAACGGAAACGAATTGCCGATCAAGGTGCCGTCCATGCGCGGCAGCACCTCGGCGCGCCAGAAATCCAGATGGGTCCATACGCCCAGCCAGATCGGGAACAGCCAGCCGGCGGAGAACACCGCGACCAGCGCGCTCGACAGTCTGCGTTTCCAGTTCATCCCAGCCCTCCATGGGCGATGGCGGATACGAAAAAGACCGGTCGCCCGCTTCGGCTGGCCTTCGCCGCGACCGAATGATTCGAGCCTGTCTGGCGCAAGCGGACAGCGTCGGCCGGTCGATGCAAGCGGCTGGGAATCAGGTTAGCCGATCCGCATCGATCTCAGATACCCGAAGATATTCTACGGCCCGGGTCGCTCGATTCGGCTTCGCCATGCGCGCGCCGATCCGCTCCTCGATCCCGGATTCGAGCCGGCCGCCGCCGGGATTCGCCGACGCCCTCGGCGGAATTCCGGCGGATGTCGCTGGCGCGAAGCGCAACCGAGAGCCGCCGCCAGCGCAACGGCATTTTTACGTTGAGGACGCAGTGCCGCCCGCATGGCGGTGTCCGCGCTCTCACTGTGCGCTGCGCCGGTGGAACGCTTAGACGCGTTGCGCGAGAGAACCCGGCCAGCGCAAGTCCAGCGCGCGTGCGTATGCACGGACGAATTTCGACGGCGGCTCCAGTACACGATGGACCGCCCGCCAGCCGAGTCGGCTTGTGATGTCAATCGCTGTCGGCGGCTTGCTTCGATGCCAACGTCTTGGCGCCATGAATCGATCATGGCTTAACGACGTGTCCCGGGAGAACGAGATGGAGTCGAACACGAAAGGAAGCCTGTCGCCGAAGCCAAGGTTCTGGGCGCACGCGCTGTCGCGCGCCGCACGAATCTCTCGATCGTTGTCCGCCGCGTCGGTTTTTGCCGCGTGTGCGTTGACCGCGGCGCCGGCGCTTGCGCAAAACCCGATGGAAGAGTCCGCTGCGCGCAGCATCGGTTACATGGATTGCGTGATCCGGACAGAGGCGGCCACGATCGACGTCGCGGTCGTGGCTTTGGTCGAAAAGTGCCATTACAAGCTGGACCGGCCGGTCGAGGATGTGATCGCGGAATTGTCCGCGGTGCTTCCGCTCGACGATACAGCTCCGCTGGCCGAGCAACTCGCCCCGATCAAAGATCGGTTCACCGAGGCGCAGTTCGAATACTTCGTCGAGATGGACGCGATTTTGGATGCGGCCGTATCCACCGATGAACTCGGCGCGAGCCTGGCCAAGCTGGAAGAGCGCGCGCTCAAGTCGCTGGGTCGATCGAAGGAAGACCTGAAGGTCCTGGAGGGAATCAGCTTCGCCAGATACTCCGTCGAATTGCTGTCGGGCTACAAGGAAACCGAGGCGGTTTACCAGGACAAGGGATGCTGCAGGTTTCTTCGCGGCGTGGTCCGTGTCGCGCGCGCCGTCATCGTGGGGGTGGAGTCCGGAGGCACGGTGGGCGGGATCGTGGCCGGGGTCAAGGCGATCGCCAGGGAGATCATTCGTCCGGGCTGAGCGCGTTGCGGAGTCTTCGATCACTCGATAACGAGCGCGGCGCGCGGTCGTGGTCGATCGCGACGGCGCGGGGTGACAGGGGCCGGCCGAACTGGGCCGGCCCTTTCGCAGGTGCGGGTTCGCGATCGGATGGCTTGGTGGCGCTGCGCATCCGTGTCGGAGCGGTGTCTGCCGATGCCGCGACGTGCGAGAGGGCTCGCACTCTCGCGCCGGTCTGACGATTTCGCTGTCTTCGCCGCCCAGGCTCGTCGGTGGGGCTGCCCATCAAGTGTCAGGCGAGTCCGTGCCTGGGCAGGACGAGTGGGGCGATTCTGGCCGGCACGCTCGGTGCCGACGGCGCTGCGTGGACGGGCTTGGATCGACCGGCACCGATCCCAAGGTTGCCGAGGGCGGCCAGTGCATAGAGCGACCGGCGAGTCGGCCTGGGGTGGTCGAGGGGGCAGTTGCGCGTAGCGCGCCGAGAGAGTGCGTTCATGGCCGCGCCATGGCCATGCGCTGGGGCGGGGCCGGGCCGCACGACAGGCACAAAAAAGGCCGGAAACCCTCGATATCGAGATGTTTCCGGCCTGTTTCGGACCCTTGCGGATCGACTGATGGTGGAGGTGGGCGGAATCGAACCGCCGTCCGAAGGCACTCCATCCCCGGCACTACATGCTTAGCGCTCCGTTGAGTCTCGTCCCGGGACAGCACGGCGCGCAAAGCGCATCCAAGGACCAGCCTGCTATAGGTTGACCGGGAGCTGGCAGGCGGCGGCTCCCGGCGATTCCGTGATAGTGACCCTACGCTGCGAGCACGGACACAAGCAGTTTCGGGGCTTACGCCTTAAGCGGCGAGAGCGTAGTTGTCGTCGTTGGCAACTAGAGTTTTGCAGCTGGATTTACGAGGAAAGCTACCCCCTCGGCATGCGCCAAGCGATTTCGCGACCCCCGTCGAAGCCAGTGCACCCCCGGGGAAACTGCGTTACAGCGCTGACCCGTTCAGTATAGGGGCTGCGCGCCGGTTCTCAAGTCCGCCGTGGATGGCCTTCAGGTTCGAGGCCGTTCGCGCAGGACCTGGCGATAGGTGCGGGAAGCCCTTCAGGTCCGACGCTCTTGTTCCGGATCGCGGCGATCGGAATGCAGAACGTCGGGCCTGAAGACCTTCCGCAAAACGTCGAAAGGGCTTCAGTTGCCGCCTAGCAGTTCGATCGGCGCCTGTCGGCTTGCCGCGAGCGGAGCGGAAAGCATCGGGCCTGAAGGCCCTCTCACGGAAGCGAAGCAGGCCTTGCCGCAGAGCGCGCGCGACGAAACGGCGCGCGGCTCAGTTGCCGTCGAGCAACTCGATCAGCGCGCGGCGCTTCTTGCGCGAGAGTTTGCGCATCAGGCCCATCAGCCGCAGTTCGTCGGGATCGCTGTACTTGGCGGCGTTCTCGCGCACCGACAGCGACTTGCCTTCGATGGTGCCGCGGCCGGTGGCCAGCCATTCGAAGCTGACGTGCTGCTGCACCGCGATCTGCAGCATGCGCTCCAGTTCGGGCAGGGCGAGGCCGACCAGCCATTTGCGCGCAGTCTCGCGGCTGACGTCGTAGTAGGCGGAAAGGGCGCCGGTGCGGGCCCGGCCCTTGGCGAATCCGGAGAAGTCCAGGGCCTGGTGCAAACGGTTGGCGAATTCTTGATGGGGCGCGTTGGTCATAGGTCTCGCCGGAGCATCCTGCAGGGCTAAACGTGGGCGCCGGGTCCGGGTCCGGCGCAGGGCCGGGGGCGGAGAAAGAGCGCAACTCATTGTTGCGTATTCTCGCGTAAAAAGATCACTCTTTTTGCTTGTTGAAAAGAGCAATTTCGAATGGTAATTTGATCGTGCATGGATGCACGCAAGGAACGACCATGGAAGGGCTGAACCGCAGCAACGGCAATACCTGGGCGCATGGCCGCCGCTACCGCGTCCGCGAAGGCCGCGAGGCCTCGCAGCAGAGTCCGCAAAACGGAAGCCGCGTCACGAACGCGGCCGAATCGCAGGTTGAAAGTGCGGAGGAAAACTCCGCCGGAAGTGGTAACGGGCGCGACCGGCGGCGTGCGCTGCCGAGCGCGCCGCCGAATCCTATCGAACGTTATATCGCCTGCTTCGACACGGTGCGAGCGGCCGCGGATGCGGCCGGGGTGTCCACGGCCATGCTGCGGCGGATGCGTTCGCGCGGGCATGTCTCGACCCGGCAGCGGGCCTTGCTGATGGCGCGCGCCTGCGGATTCCGGCTGGCGCCGGCGGAACTGCTGGCATTGCCGCAGGCGGGGCCGTGAGCGCGGCGGGCGCGGTGCTGGCGGGGGCGGTGCTGGCCGGCGTGGGGCTGGCGGCCGCGGCGCCGCCGGCGCTGGCGTGGCTGTGGTCGGCGTTGGCGGCCGGGGCCGTGTTCGCGGCGGCGGCGCTGGCCGGTTGGCGCTGGGGCGCGCGGCGGGCGTCGCGGGCGCGGCTGGCGGCGCGCGCCGACCGCAACGGGCGCGAGCTGCTGCGTCTCGCCGACGAGATCGAGGCCTATCTGGCGCAGCGGCAGTGCGAGGGCGCGCCGGTGCTGGCGCAGCGGCATTGGCCGCGGCTGTGCCGGCGCCTGGCGCTGGAGCACCTGGACTGCATCAATCGGCTGATGCTGGAAGGGCTCATGCTCGACAACGCCGCGCCGGATTAGCCGGTCCCGTCACGCCCCGCGGCCCGCGTCCGCGGCGACGGCACGCGCCGCGACGGCGATGGAGAACGAAGGACGGAGCCAGGGCAGGGCGGCCGCCTGTGCATCGTCGGTGGCGTGGAGCCACCGCGATGGGCCTGTCCGGGTGCGGCTTGTATGCTTAGGCCGATGACGACGACCGATCCGGCCGCCCGCGCCGCTCCGCCGAACGAACCGGACCCCGCGCCGGATTTTGCCGATGTCTCCGGGCTGCTGCCGCGTCGCGGCTACGTGCTCGCGTTCATCGTGTTCATCGTCGCCCTGGTGCTGGTGTTCACCGCCTGGCGGGTCGCGCGCGACCGCGAGCAGCGCTCGGCCCAGGTCGAGTTCATCGGCCGCACCGCCCAGGTCACCGAATTGCTGCAACAGCGCCTGGTCAACTTCGAACTGGTCGCGCGCGGCGGCGTGTCCTTGTTCGCCTCGGTGCAGCGGCCGACCGCGGCGCAGTGGAAGGCCTATGTCGAGGGCATGAACCTGCAGCGCCGGTTTCCCTCGACCCTGGGCCTGGGCTTCACCGGCTACGTGCCGCAGCGCCTGCTGGTGCAGTTGCAGAACGAATGGCGCGATGCCGGCTACGGCTTGTTGACGGTGCGCCCGTTCGGCCAGCGCGAGGTGTACGGGCCGATCCTCTATCTGGAGCCGAGGACCGCGGCCAACGTCGAGGTGATCGGCTACGACATGTTCTCCGAGCCGGTGCGGCACGCGGCGATGGAGGCGGCGCTGGAGTCCGGGCAGGCGCGCCTGTCGGGCAAGATCGACCTGCTGCAGGACAAGCACGACGGCCTGCGCAGCACCGGCCTGCTGCTGGTGCTGCCGGTCTACCTCGGCGGCGGCCGGCCGCTGAGCCCGAGCCTGCGCCGGGCCGAGATGCAGGGCTGGGTGTACGTGCCGTTCCGGCTGCAGACGTTCGTCGATACCTCGCTCGCCGAGGGCCACAAAGACCTGCGTTTCCGCATCTTCGACGAGAGCGGCGGCGGCAACGCCCTGCTGTTCGAGACCCCCGGGGTCAAGCCGCGGCAGCCGGCGGCGTTCCTGCACAAGACCACGTTCGAGGTCTACGGCCGCACCTGGCGGATCGAGTACGAATCGGCGCCGATCGAGCAGGCGGTGCCGCGCATGGAAGGCCTGCGCAACATGTTCGCGCTCGGCATCTTCACCGCGCTGCTGTTGTACGGCATCGCCCTGGTGCTGGCCCACACCGAATCGCGCGCGCGCCAGATCGCGATGCGCATGACCGAGGACTTCCGCCGCAGCGAGGCGCGCTTCCGCAGCGCGATGCAGTATTCGGCGATCGGCAAGGCCCTGCTCGACAGCGAGGGCCGCATCGTCGACGCCAACCCGGCGCTGGCGGCGATCGTCGGGCTGTCGCGCGCGCAACTGCTGGACCAGCGTTTCGACGGTTTGCTCGAAGACGAGGAGACCGATGCGCACGCCGCGGACGAGGAGCGCAACGAAGAGGACGGCGTGCATCGCGCCACCCGTCGCCTGCGCCGCCAGCACGGGGTGGCGCGGCAGGTGCAGCTGACCTATTCGCCGGTGCCGGGCAAGGTCGGCCAGGACATCACCGGCCTGGTCCAGGTCGAGGACGTCACCGAGCGGCTGCGCGCGGAAGCGCGGGTGCACGCGCTCAACCGTACCCTGGAGGCGCGCGTGGCGCTGCGCACGCGCGAGCTGAGCCAGGCCAACCAGGAGTTGGAGGCATTCGCCTACAGCGTCTCGCACGACCTGCGCGCGCCGCTGCGGGCGATCGACGGGTTCAGCCGCATCCTCGGCGAGAAGTACGCCGACCGCCTCGACGAATCCGGCCGCGGCTACCTGGCGCGGGTGCGCAAGGCCGCGTCGCGCATGGGCGACCTGATCGACGCATTGCTGAAGATGTCGCGCCTGACCCGCAGCGAGCTCAAGCACGAGAACGTCGACCTGAGCCGCATCGCCGGCGAGGTGGTCGAGGAGTTGCGCGTCGGCGAGCCTCAGCGCGCGGTCGAGGTGCGGATCGCGCCGGGGCTGCAGGTGGTCGGCGACGCTTCGCTGCTGCGCAACCTGCTCGGCAATCTGCTCGGCAACGCCTGGAAGTTCACCCGCGACCGCGATCCGGCGACGATCGAGTTCGGCCTCGCCGAGACGCCCGGCGGCGGGCGCGAGTTCTTCGTGCGCGACAACGGCACCGGTTTCCCGCAGGCCTATGTCGACAAGCTGTTCCGGCCGTTCCAGCGCTTGCACAGCGTGGAGGATTTCGCCGGGCACGGGATCGGGCTGGCCTCGGTCAAGCGCATCGTCGAGCGCCACGGCGGGACGATCCGCGCCGAGGGCAGCGAGGGCGAGGGCGCGGCGTTCTATTTCACCTTGCCGGGCGGTGGGCACGGCGGGTGAGGCGGGGTTGCGCCGGTAGTCGAGTTTTCGCGGTCGCGGCTCGCGCCGCTCCTACATGGGCTACCTGTAGGAGCGGCGCGAGCCGCGACCGCGCCACTTGGATCACCGCGAACCCAACGCCATAGGCTCGCGTGCGCACCGACCGCGGCGAACGCGTCTTCCGCGCCGCCGCCGCAATATCGGATCGCCCGCGGTCGCGAACGGGGCGGCTTTTACCCGGCGCGCCTCACGCGTCGCGGTTATGCCGCCGCATGACCCGCTGCTTCTCGCGCTCCCAGTCGCGTTCCTTGCTGGCTTCGCGCTTGTCGTGGCTCTGCTTGCCCTTGGCCAGCGACAGTCCGGCCTTGACCCGGTTGCCCTTCCAGTACAGCGCGGTCGGGATCACGGTGTAGCCGTCGCGCTGGACGCGGCCGATCAGGTTGTCGATCTCCTTGCGGTGCAGCAGCAGCTTGCGGCTGCGGCGTTCCTCGGCGACGACGTGGGTGGAGGCGGAGATGAGCGGGACGATCTGCGCGCCGATCAGGTAGATCTCGCCGCGCAGCACCACCGCGTAGGCGTCGGTGATGTTGGCGCGCCCGGCGCGGATGGACTTGAGCTCCCAGCCCTGCAGCTCCAGGCCGGCTTCGAAGTTCTCTTCCAGGTGGTATTCGTGGCGGGCGCGCTTGTTCTGCGCGATGGTGCCGCCGGCGCCGCCCTTTGCTTTATCCTTGGCGGTCTTGTTGTTTGTCTTGGCCATACCCGATTGTCTCCGATCCGGAGGCGGTTTGAGTAGCCGGCCGGCGGGGCGGGGGCGGCGCGGGGGCGGCGCGGGGGCGATTTGCCGGCCCGCGATGGCCGAGAATCGACCGGCGCGGCCGCCGCGCGTTGCCGATGCGGGCGGTCCGGCCGAGTTCCATCGAATCAGGCCGGATCAGGCTGAATTAAGCCGAATCCGGCCGGGCCCGGTTGAAACCCGCGCTGCGATCCCAATAAGCGAGAACGATGCCTACCATCCGCCGCTCCGCCTTGGTCGAACATTCCGCCGCGCGCATGTTCGCGCTGGTCAACGACGTCGCCGCCTATCCGCGCCGCTTCGACTGGTGCGAGGCGGCGCAGATCCTGGAGGCCGACGCGACCCACATGGTCGCGCGGCTGGACCTGGGCCTGGGCGCGCTGCGGACCTGGTTCACCACCCACAACGCCTTGTCGCCGCCGCACCACATCGAGCTCAAGCTGGTCGACGGGCCGTTCCGCAAGCTCGGCGGGCGCTGGGAGTTCCACGCACTGGACGAGTCGGCGTGCAAGGTCACCCTGACCCTGGAGTTCGAGCCGGCGGTGAAGCTGCTCGGGCCGGCGATGGCGCTGGGGTTCCAGAGCCTGGCCGACCGCATGGTCGACGATTTCGTCCGCGTCGCCGATCGCGGCGCCGAGCCGGCGCCGCCGGCCGAAGTCGCCGCGCCGGCGCCGGACGCAGGCAACGCGCCTGCATGAAAGTCGAGGTGGTCCGCGCCTGGCCGCGACGCTTCCAGCGGATGAGCCTGGAACTGGCCGAGGGCGCGACCCTGGGCCAGGCGGTGGCGGCGGCCGGGTTCGACGGCGATGCTGAGGCGGTGGGCTATGCGGTGTTCGGCGTGCGCGCCGGCGCCGACACGGTGCTGCGCGAGGGCGACCGGGTGGAGTTGCTGCGGCCGCTGCAGGTCGATCCCAAGGACGCGCGCCGGCGGCGCGCGGAAGAGCGGCCGCTCAAGAAGAAGTGAGGCCGGCGCGCGGTCGCGGCTGTTGTGGGAGGGCCTTCAGGCCCGATGCCGTCCGCTCGGATCGCTGCGACCTGAAACAAAAGCGTCGGGCCTGAAGGCCCTCCCACAGCAGCCCGAGGGCATCGGGCCCGAAGGCCTGGCGCGGCCCGGAAACGAAACAGCCGCCTTGCGGCGGCTGTCGTCGGCGGAGCGGACGCGCGCGTCAGCGGCGCTTCTTCTTGTCCTTTTCCTTGGCCAGGTTGCGGCCGAACTGCTTGACCGAGGCCGCGGCGATTTCCTTGTCCTGCTCGGGGAAGTAGTCGCCTTCCCACTTGGTCAGCGCGTCGTTCTCGAACCACAGGGTCAGGTTCTTGCGCGCGGTGTGGCCGAGGCGGTCGACGCGCTGGGTCGAGGTGTAGTCCCAACGGTTCTGGTGGAACGGGTCCTCGATCGACGGCGTGCCGATCAGCACCTGCACCTGCTGCTTGCTCATGCCGGCCTGGAGTTGGTCGACCGCGGTCTTCTCGAGCAGGTTGCCCTGATAGATGGGCTGCTTGTAGATGATGCCGCAGCCGGAAGTGACCAGGGCGAGCGAGAGAACGAGCAGGAGCTTACGCATCGGATAGGGTGTCTGCGGCAGTCGAAGGCAACGGGCCCGATGATACACTGAAGCCCGACCCCACCAAGGGCGGATCGCGGCGCGGGGCGGCCCCTCGCGTTCATCCGCCATTCCGGCCCGCCCGCCCAGTGCGCCCTTCGCGGCGACGGCCAGCCGGTCTCCATCCGGACCGGCCCGCGCCGGTCCAAAGTCATCGAAGGGACGTACCCCCATGGAATCTCAGGACCTGCGCAACGCCGGACTCAAGGTCACCCATCCGCGCATGCGGATCCTCGAGTTGCTGGAGAGCGCCAAGCCGCGGCACATGACCGCGGAAGACATCTACCGGATGTTGCTGGAGAAGGGCGAGGACATCGGCCTGGCCACGGTCTACCGGGTGCTGACCCAGTTCGAATCCGCCGGCCTGGTGCTCAAGCACAACTTCGAGGCCGGCCAGTCGGTCTACGAGCTCGACCGCGGCCATCACCACGACCACATGGTCGACATCGACAGCGGCAAGATCATCGAGTTCGAAAGCTCGGAGATCGAGGAGCTGCAACGCAAGATCGCGGCCGAGCACGGTTACCTGATCGAGGAACATTCGCTGGTGCTGTACGTGCGCAAGAAGCGGTGATTGGCGGGACCGGGGACCCGGGACCTGGGACCCGAAAGCGAAAGGCCCGTCGGATGCGACGGGCCTTTCGCTTTTTGCGATGCAGGTTTTCAGTTGAGCACGTGGCGTCAGTTCGAACCCGATCATGCTTTCCCCGGTCCCCGGTCCCCGGTCCCCGGTCCCCGCCTCACCCCACATCGGCCAGCAAGCGCCGCGCTGCCGCGCGCACTTCTTTCGTCAGCTCCACGCCGCCGAGCATGCGCGCCAGTTCTTCCTCGCGCTGCTTGGACGCCAGCACCTGCACCGCGCTCTGGGTGACGCCTTCGCTGGCGGCCTTGGCGACGCGGTAGTGGGCGTGGCCCTGGGCCGCGACCTGGGCCAGGTGGGTCACGCACAGCACCTGGCGGCTGCCGCCCAAGGCGCGCAGCTTTTGACCGACTATTTCCGCCACGGCGCCGCCGATGCCGGTGTCGACTTCGTCGAACACCATGGTCGGCACCGCGTCCAGGCCGAACGCGGCGACTTCGATCGCCAGCGAGATGCGCGAGAGTTCGCCGCCGGAGGCGACCTTGCGCAGCGGCCGCGGCGGTTGGCCGGGGTTGGCGGCGACCATGAACTCGACGCGTTCGGCGCCGTTCGGGTCGGGCCGGTCGTCTTCCTGCGGCTCGATCTCGACGGCGAAGCGGCCGCCGCCCATGCCCAGTTCGCCGATCAGTTCGGTGGTGCGCGCCGACAGCGAGGCGGCGGCGTCGCGGCGGGCGCGGCCGAGCGCATCGGCGGCCTGGCGCCAGCGCTTGCGCGCGGCGCCGATCTCGGCGTCGAGCGCGTCCAGGCGTTCGCCGGCGCCGCGCAGTTGTTCCAGCTCGGCGCCGACGCCGTCGCGGGTGGCGGCCAGTTGTTCGGGCGCGACCCGGTGCTTGCGCGCCAGTTCGTGCAGGCGGCCGAGCCGGGCTTCGATGCGTTCGAATTCGGCCGGGTCGAGGTCGAGATCGTCGCGCACGCGGTCGAGCAGGCTCAACGCCTCGTCGACCTGGATCGCGGCGTTGTCGAGCATGGCGTCGACTTCGGCCAGGCGCGGTTCGTGCTCGGCGACCCGCTGCAGGTCGCCGCGCACTTGCTGCAGGGTGCGGGTCAGCGAGGGGCCTTCGTCGCCGCCGATGCGCGCGAACGCGCCTTCGCAGGCGGCGATCAGGCCGGCGGCGTGGGCGTGGCGGCGATGGTCGGCATTGAGCTTGGCGATGGCCTCGGGTTCCAGCGCCTCGCGTTCGAGTTCGGCGTGCTGGTGTTCGAGCCAGCCGATGCGGTCGGAGACGTCGCCCTGGGCGACCAGCCCGTCGCGTTCGCGCAGCAGCGCGCTCCAGGCGCGCGCGGCGGCGGCGACCGGCTCGCGCGCGGCCTCGTGGCGGCCGTAGGCGTCGAGCAGGTCGAGCTGGCTGGCGCGGGTGAGCAGGGCCTGGTGTTCGTGCTGGCCGTGGATCTCGACCAGGCGCGAGGCCAGTTCGCCGAGTTGGCTCAGGGTGACCGGGCGACCGTTGACCCAGGCGCGCGAACCGCCGTCGGCGCGGATCACCCGGCGGATCTGGCAGACCGGGGCGTCGCCGTCGCCGGTTTCGTCGAGTTCGTTCTCGGCCAGCCAGGCGGTGGCGAGCGGGGCGTCGTCGAGGGTGAAGTCGGCGACCAGCTCGGCGCGGTCGGCGCCGTGGCGGACCACGCCGCTGTCGGCGCGCAGGCCGCTGAGCAGGCCGAGCGCATCGACCAGCAACGACTTGCCGGCGCCGGTTTCGCCGGAGATGACGGTGAGGCCCGGGCCGAAGCTGAGCTCGGCGGCAGTGACGACGGCGAATTGCTTGAGCGATAGATGGGCGAGCATGCGGCGGCGATTGTGCCTGGGAGGGGCCGTGGCTGGGAATGGGCGCGCGGCGGGCGCGAGGGTAGGGAGAGGGTGTATCAGCGGGTGAGACGCGGGCGGGCGTCGGTCGGGGGCGTCAGTATGGCCGCAGTCGATGACGCGGGGTCGGGGTGGGCGGCCACGGCAGCCACCGCGGCCGCCACCACCAACGCCCACGATCCCATTCCCGCCCGCAACCCGACCCGCCCGCTTGCACCCAGCCGCCGCCGCGCATATATCGCCTGCATGAACCGCCGAGCCAACGACCCCGCCCTCGACCCGCGCGCGCGCCAGCTGTTGCGCGCGCTGATCGGCCGCTACATCCACAGCGGCGAGCCGGTCGGGTCGCAGACCCTGGCCCGGCATGCCGGCCTGGACGTCAGCGCGGCGACAATCCGCAACATCCTCTCCGACCTGGAAGAGGCCGGCCTGCTCAGCGCACCGCACACCTCGGCCGGGCGCATCCCCACCGCGCAGGGCTACCGGCTGTTCGTCGATTCGCTGCTGCAGGTGCGGCCGCTGCCCGAGGGCGAGGTGGCGCGGCTGCGCAGCGAGCTGCCGCCCGGTTCGGGCACCCAGGCCCTGCTCGGCAGCGCGTCGGAGCTGCTGTCGGCGATGACCCACTTCGTCGGCGTGGTCAGCGTGCCCAAGCGCGAGCAGTTCGCGTTCCGCCGGATCGAATTCGTGCCGCTGGACGCGCAGCGGGTGCTGGCGATCCTGGTGTTCGCCGATCAGGAAGTGCAGAACCGCATCATCCAGACCCGCCGCCCGTTCGAGGCCGGCGAGCTGGAACGGGTCGGCAACTACCTCAACACCCACTTCGCCGGCCGGCCGGTGGCCGAGATCCGCGCCAGCCTGCTGCTGGAACTGCGCAACGCCCAATCGGAAATGCAGGCGCTGCTGGCGCAGTCGATGGAGCTGGCCGAGCAGGCGCTGGCGCCGGACGGCGACGACATGGTCCTGGCCGGACAGACCCGGCTGATGGGCGTGCAGGAGCTGGCCGACCTGGACCGGCTGCGCGAGCTGTTCGAGGCCTTCGCCCGCAAGCGCGAGATCCTGCAACTGCTCGAACGCACCGTGCGCGCGCCGGGCATGCGCATCTTCATCGGCGAGGAAACCGGGCTGGCGCCGCTGGAAGGGGTGTCGCTGGTGACCGCGCCCTACGGCGCCGGCGGACGGGTGCTGGGCGTGCTCGGGGTGATCGGGCCGACCCGGATGGCCTACGAACGGGTGATCCCGGTAGTGCAGGCCGCGGCCGACGCGCTCGGCGACGCGTTTCAGGCGGGCGAGGGGGCGGTGGGCGAAGGCGAGTAGGCCCGGCGTCGCGGCGAACCCTTCAGGCCCGGGGCTTTTGTGGGGGGGCTTCAGGCCCGAGGCTTTTCGGTCGGATCGCGGCGATCGGGCACAAGAGCGTCGGGCCTGAAGGCCCTCCCACAGAAGCGGCCCTCCCACAAAAGTCTAGGGCTGGCCTGGCGCTCCAGGCCGATTGTTCCAAAATGCGACGCGAACCGCGCAGCTGGGCGCCGATCCCGCACGATCGCCGCAGTTCACCGCCGTTGTCGCGCCCCCATTCGGCCGCCGCCTCTTGAATGCCCGTCCCCGGCCCCCATAGCTGGCCCAGTCGCGGACTGCCGCAAGGAACCAGCATGAACCCAAACGATCCCAACCCCGATGTGAACCCTGAGGCCCAGGACCCGGTGGCCGCCGCCGGCGCGGCGATGTCCGAGGTCGAGGCCCTGCGTTCGGAAATGAACAAGCTGCGCGAGGACTCGCTGCGCGAGCGCGCCGAGCTGGAGAACCAGCGCAAGCGCGTGGTCCGCGATATCGAGATGGCGCGCAAGTTCGCCAACGAGCGCCTGCTCGGCGACCTGCTGCCGGTGATCGACAGCCTGGAGGCCGGCCTGGCCGCCGCCGGCGGCGACGCCAGCGCGCTGCGCCAGGGCATGGAACTGACCCTGCGCCAGCTGCTCAAGGTCGGCGCCGACAACGGCCTGGTCGCGGTCGATCCGGTCGGCCAGCCCTTCAATCCCGAGCACCACCAGGCCATGAGCATGGTGCCGGCGCCGGGCGTGGCGCCGAACCACGTGGTCCAGGTCTACCAGAAGGGCTGGCTGCTCAACGAGCGCCTACTGCGCCCGGCCCTGGTCGTGGTCGCCCAGGACGCCTGAGCCGCCTCCCGCGGGCGTCGCGGCGGGGGCCGCGCGCAAGGCGTCCGCAACGGGAAGCGAATCTGGGTTTTTCAGTACATCGGGGCAGGGCACGGGCGCTTGAACTGCCCGGCACCGGGCCCCAAATAACGAACATCGGCGGCCTGCGGCATTCCGCGCCGCCCCCAACATTCCAGCATTAGAGAGGGAGCAACAGCATGGGCAAGATCATCGGCATCGACCTGGGCACGACCAATTCCTGCGTCGCGATCATGGAAGGCGGCAAGGCCAAGGTCATCGAGAACTCGGAAGGCGACCGCACCACGCCGTCCATCGTCGCCTTCACCAAGGACAGCGAAGTCCTGGTCGGCGCCTCGGCCAAGCGCCAGGCGGTGACCAACCCGAAGAACACCTTCTACGCGGTCAAGCGCCTGATCGGCCGCAAGATGACCGACGCCGAAGTGCAGAAGGACCTGGGCCTGGTGCCCTACGCGATCGTCCCGCACGACAACGGCGACGCCTGGGTCGCGACCGCCGACGGCAAGAAGATGGCGCCGCAGCAGATCTCGGCCGAAGTGCTGGGCAAGATGAAGAAGACCGCCGAAGCCTACCTGGGCGAGCCGGTCACCGAGGCGGTGATCACCGTGCCGGCCTACTTCAACGACAGCCAGCGCCAGGCGACCAAGGACGCCGGCAAGATCGCGGGCCTGGAGGTCAAGCGCATCATCAACGAGCCGACCGCGGCCGCGCTGGCCTACGGCATGGACAAGAAGGGCGGCGACCGCAAGGTCGCGGTCTACGACCTCGGCGGCGGCACCTTCGACGTGTCGATCATCGAGATCGCGTCGGTCGACGGCGAAATGCAGGTCGAAGTGCTGTCGACCAACGGCGACACCTTCCTCGGCGGCGAAGACTTCGACAAGCGCGTCATCGACTACTTGGTCGACGAGTTCAACAAGGACCAGGGCATCGACCTGCGCAAGGACCCGCTGGCGCTGCAGCGCCTGAAGGACGCGGCCGAGCGCGCCAAGATCGAGCTGTCGTCCTCGCAGCAGACCGAAGTCAACCTGCCGTACGTGACCGCCGACGCCTCGGGCCCGAAGCACCTCAACATCAAGCTGACCCGGGCCAAGCTGGAGTCGCTGGTCGAGGACCTGATCAAGAAGACCATCGAGCCGTGCCGCATCGCGCTCAACGACGCCGGCCTGCGCGCCAGCGACATCGCCGAGGTGATCCTGGTCGGCGGCCAGACCCGCATGCCGAAGGTCGGCCAGGCCGTGGCCGAGTTCTTCGGCAAGGAACCGCGCAAGGACGTCAACCCGGACGAAGCCGTCGCCGTCGGCGCGGCGATCCAGGGCGGCGTGCTGGCCGGCGAGGTCAAGGACGTGCTGCTGCTCGACGTGACCCCGCTGAGCCTGGGCATCGAAACCCTCGGCGGCGTGTTCACCAAGATCATCGAGAAGAACACCACCGTTCCGACCAAGGCTTCGCAGACCTTCTCCACCGCCGAGGACAACCAGTCCGCGGTCACCGTGCACGTGCTGCAGGGCGAGCGCGAGCAGGCCCGCTACAACAAGTCGCTGGCGCGCTTCGACCTGTCCGGCATCGAGCCGGCGCCGCGCGGCATGCCGCAGGTCGAGGTGTCGTTCGACATCGACGCCAACGGCATCCTGCACGTCAGCGCCAAGGACAAGAAGACCAACAAGGAACAGAAGGTCGAGATCAAGGCCGGTTCCGGCCTGTCCGAGGAAGAGATCGCCAAGATGGTCGCCGACGCGGAAGCCAACCGCGAGGAAGACCAGAAGTTCCATGAGCTGGTGCAGGCGCGCAACCACGCCGACGCGCTGATCCACAGCACCCGCAGCGCGATCAAGGAGCACGGCGAGAAGATCCCGGGCGAGGCCATCGGCCGCGCCGAAGCGGCGATCGCCGAGCTGGAGACCGCGATGAAGGGCGACGACAAGGGCCAGATCGAGGCCAAGTCGCGCGCGCTGGAAGAGGCCGCGCAGTCGGTGCTGGCCGCCGCCAGCGCCGGTCAGCCGGGCGAGGACGCTCCGGCCGGCGACGCCGGCGCCGCGGCCAAGTCCGACGACGTGGTCGATGCGGAGTTCACCGAAGTGAAGGACGACAAGAAGTAAGCAGGGAATGGGGGATCGGGATGATGGGTCGACCGCGGTATCGCCGCGACCCGCCGCAAGCCCGGTTCCCCGTTCTTGCATTGTTCGCGGCCCGCCGTAACCAGGCGGGTCGTGCGCTTTCGATCCGACGATTCCCACTTCCGACTGCCGATTCCCGCCGATGAGCAAACGCGACTACTACGAAGTGCTGGGCGTGCAACGCAACGCCAGCGACGACGACCTGAAGAAGGCCTATCGCCGCTGCGCGATGAAGTTCCACCCGGACCGCAATCCCGGCGACCAGGCCGCCGAGGCCTCGTTCAAGGAATGCAAGGAGGCCTACGAGGTCCTGTCCGACGCGTCCAAGCGCCGCGTGTACGACCAGCACGGCCACGCCGCGTTCGAGCACGGCATGGGCGGCGGCGGTGCCGGCCCGGGCTTCGCCGACATGGGCGACATCTTCGGCGACATCTTCGGCAACATTTTCGGCGGTGGGGGCGGCGGCGGCGCGCGCGGCCCGCGTCGCGGCGCCGACATCGGCTACGTGATGGAGCTGTCGCTGGAAGAGGCGGTCGGCGGGGTCGAGAAGCAGATCGAGATCCCGACCCTGGACGAGTGCGAGACCTGCAAGGGCTCGGGCTCGGCCGACGGCAAGATCGAGACCTGCACCACCTGCAACGGCCGCGGCCAGGTGCGTTTCCAGCGCGGCATCTTCTCGATGCAGCAGGCCTGCCCGCACTGCAACGGGCGCGGCCAGACCATCGCCAACCCCTGCGGCGACTGCCACGGCCAGGGCCGGGTCGAGCGGACCAAGACCCTGCAGGTCAAGATTCCCGCCGGCGTCGACAACGGCGACCGCATCCGCCTCACCGGCGAGGGCGAAGCCGGCCCGACCGGTTCGCCGCCGGGCGACCTGTACGTGGAAGTGCGCGTGCGCGAGCACGAGATCTTCCAGCGCGACGGCGACGACCTGCATTGCGAAGTGCCGATCCGCATTTCCCAGGCCGCGCTCGGCGACATCGTGCGGGTGCCCACGCTCGGCGGCGAAGTCGAGCTGCGCATCCCGGCCGAGACCCAGAGCGGCAAGCTGTTCCGCTTGCGCGACAAGGGCGTCAAGTCGGTGCGCAGCCGCAAGCCCGGCGATCTGTACTGCCGGGTCGCGGTGGAGACCCCGGTCAACCTCACCGTCGAGCAGCGAGAGTTGCTGGAGAAGTTCGAGGCGACCTTCGTCGGCGAAGGCGCGCGCAAGCATTCGCCGCGTTCCTCGACCTTCATCGACGGGGTCAAGGGGTTCTGGGACCGGATGACCTCCTGACCCCAAAGCGATAAAGCGTTGTACCCGCATCAGCGAAGGCCTCGACCGATCGGTCGGGGCCTTTGCGTATGCGGCCGGCGCGGCACGACGCCGGCATCGCCCGCCCTTTGGGCCGGCCGCCTGCAGCGACGTGCCGCGGCCGATGCGCGCATGCGCGCCCGAACGGGCGCTGGTCGCCGTTATGGAAAGCCGCTAAGGTCTTTTTGCCGATCTTCGGCGACCAAAGGACAGGGACATGAGACAGGGAGCGCTCGCGCTATTCGCAAAGGCATCGTCGTTGTCGTTGCTTTGCCTGTGTTTTACCGCCACGGCCGCGCAAGAAAAACAGTCCGCGGACGAGGACGGCGCGCCGCCGCCGCCGGTTCCGGTGGTGGTTATCGAGGAGCCGAAGCCGGGAGCCGAGATGCCGGCTCCGCCGCCCACCTTCACGCCCGCGACGCCGCGGCAGGCCGAACAGGCGCCGCAGTTTCCCGGAGGCGAAGCGGCGCTCAGGGCCTATCTCGGCAACAACCTGCAATATCCCGCGAAGGCGGTGCAAGACGAAGTGCAGGGCGCGGTGGTCGTCGATTTCGACGTCGATGTCGACGGGACGATCCAGAACATCCTGATCGTGCGGGACATCGGCGGCGGTTGCGGCGCCGAAGCGGAACGGCTCGTCCGGAAGATGCCGCGCTGGCAGCCGGGGCGGCAGGGCGGCGAGGCGGTGAAAGCGACCTACAGGCTCAATATCCACTTTGTATTGACGCACTGACGCAAAGACAGCAAAGCGGGTAAGTAACGGTCGGCGGTCGAAGTGGCTTGGGCGACTTGGTTGGTCGGGGCAGTCCCCGGCGGCGACCGCGGACGTGCCTGGCCGACGCGGGGCCGGTCGGTCCCTGCGGCCGACGGAGCCAGAATCGCGGCTGGGCCCACCTGGGCCATCGTCGCATCGCCTCGGCGCGTATGGATGCCGCGAACAAGAAAGCGAGCTTCGGCTCGCTTTTTATTTGCGCGCGCGCACGTTCGCCGCGACGATGTGATAGAAAACCGCCTGCGGCGCCGCAGCGGCGCCGACCATCGTCGATCAAGGATCAGGGGAAGAAAGGATGCGCATCGTCATGCCGCGGCGTTCGGCCGCATTGTCTGTGGCGCTGGCCGCGGCGCTCGCCGCGAACGGCGCCGCGTTCGCTCAGGCCGACAGCCAGGCCAAGCCGGGCGCACCGGCCGCCGCCGCGCCGGCGCAAGCCGCCGCCGCCGCCAAGCCAGCCGGTCGCGCCGAGGAACAACCGGCGCGCCTGGAGCGCATGCATTACACCTACACCGTGCAGCCTAACGGCGCCTACGTCGAACAGCGCGAGTCGGCGCTGAAGGTGCTGCGCGAGGACGCGGTCGAGCGCGCCAAGTACGACTCCATCGATTACAGCGCCAGCCTGCAGACGCTGGAGGTGGTCGAGGCCTACACGCTCAAGGCCGACGGCCGCCGCATCGCGGTGCCCAAGTCGAACTACCAGGTGCAGACCAACGACGGCCGCGGCGACGGCGGGCCGGCGTTCTCCGATATCGCCACCACCCAGTTGGTGTTCGCCGACGTCGCCGTCGGCGACACCGTGGTGCTGAACTACCGCCTGGTCGGCAAGCAGCCGATGTTCGAAGGCCAGTTTTCCGACACCGGCAGCTTCAGCGACTACGCCTACCTCGGCGAGATGAAGCTCAAGTACGACCTGCCGGTCTCGATGAAGATCCGCAAGGAGTCCTACGGCGCGCTCAAGACCGTGCGCGACGAGGTCGTCGGCGACCGCCGCATCCTCGAATGGAGCTACAGCAACCGCGAGCCCAAGGTGTTCGAGCCGCAGGCCGCCGCGCCGTTCGACCTGACCCGCACCAACGGCGCCTCGGTGTCGACCTTCGCCAGCTACGGCGACATCGCCCGCGTCTACGGCGAGCGCGCGCTGCCCAAGGCGGTGCCGACCGCGCGCGTGCGCAAGCTCGCAGACGAGATCGCCGCAGGCAAGACCGGCCAGCGCGAGATCGCCCAGGCGCTGTACGAATGGGTGTCGCTGAACATCAACTACGCCGGCAACTGCATCGGCCTGGGCGCGGTGGTGCCGCGCGACCAGGACTTCGTGCTCGACAACCGCATCGGCGACTGCAAGGACCACGCGACCCTGCTGCAGGCGCTGCTCGCGGCCAAGGGCATCGAGGCGACCCAGGCGCTGATCAATTCCGGCACGACCTACAAGCTGGCGCCGGTGCCGGTGGCCTCGGCGGTCAACCACGTCCTCAATTACCTGCCGGGCCTGGACCTGTACCTGGACGCCACCGCCAAGGGCATCGCCTTCGGCGAGCTGCCGTGGGCGGTGTCCGGCAAGCCGGTGCTGCGGGTGGATCGCCCGGAGCTGGAGGCGCGTACACCGGCGCCGGTCAAGCTGGCCAACCGCCAGCGCATGGACACCCAACTGGTCATCGCCGAGGACGGCAGCGTCAAGGGCACGATGAAGGTCGAGCTCGACGGCCGTCCGGCGATGGAGTTCCGCGCCGGCCTGCGCGAGCTCACCGACAAGGACGCCGCCGAGCTGGTCAAGAAGGTGTTCGAGCGCAACGGCGTGCAGGCCACCGGCAGTTTCCGCCAGGACGATCCCAAGCCGCTGCGCAGCCAGCACCGTTACCAGGTCGAGATCGACGCCAAGCAGGCGGTGCAGATGCCCGGCGCGTTCCCGCTCGGCCCGATGTTCATGACCCCGCAGCCGGTCGCCGCCCTGGTCGGCAGCGGCCAGGTCCCGGAGCTCAAGGACGAAGGCGACGGCCTGTGCGGCGGCGGCCGCTCGGAAGAGACCTACCGGATCGAGTTCCCGAAGACGGTGAAAGTGCTGGCCAAGCCGCAGGACCTGAAGCTGGAGTCCAATGGTTCGCGCTACGAGGCGAGCTATCGCCTGGAAGGCAATGTGCTGCACGCGCACCGGGTGATCGAGGACGCCACCGTCGGGCCGGTGTGCACCGGCGAGTACAACCGCGGCTATTCGGAATTCGCGCGCAAGGTGGTGCCGAACCTGAAGGCGCAGGTGATCTACCAGTAAGCGTTCGCCGCGGCGGACCGCGCGGGGCCGGCCAAGCGCCGGCCTCGTTCGTTTTCGCCGGCCCGGTCTGTTTTTCGCGCGCCGCCGGCTTGTTTTGCGCCGGCCGCAACGGCTAGCCTGCGCGCATGAACGACACCGCCAAGACCCCGATCCGACTCCTCATCCACGGCGCCAGCGGGCGCATGGGCCAGGCCTTGCTGCGGCTCGCGCGCGAACGCGACGACCTGGTCGTGGTCGCCGCGTATTCGCGCTCGCAGCCGAGCCAACGGGTCATCGACGGCGTGCCGCACTTCGCCGCGGCCGAACTCGGCGGCGCGCCGGAGTTCGACGTTGCGGTCGACTTCAGCCTGCCCGACGGCTTCGACCCGGTGCTGGCGCTGTGCGCGGCGCGCGGCAAGGCGCTGGTGTCGGGCACCACCGGCCTGTCCTCGGCGCAGAACGCGGCGATCAACGACGCCGCGGCCGGCATCGGCGTGGTCTGGGCCGCCAACTACAGCCTCGGCGTGGCGGTGCTGACCGAACTGGTGCGCCGCGCCGCCGCGGCGCTGCCGGGCTGGGACTGCGACGTGGTCGAGGCCCACCACACCCGCAAGCTCGACGCGCCCTCGGGCACGGCGTTGCACCTGGGCGCGGCGGTGGCGATCGGCCGCGGCAGCGAGCCGCACTACGCCAGCCTGCGCGCCGGCGACATCGTCGGCGAGCACACCGTGCAGTTCGCCGCGCCGGGCGAGCGGCTGGAGCTGATCCACCGCGCCAGCAACCGCGACATCTTCGCCCGCGGCGCGCTGGAGGCGGCGGTGCGGGTGGCGCAGCAGGCGCCGGGGCGGTATGGGCTGGCGGAGCTGATGTTTCCGAATCTGTGAAGGCGGCGGCCGGGTAGGGCGGTGGCGCCGGGCGGCGAGGGGTCGCGGTCGCGGCTCGCGCCGCTCCTACAGTCGCAAACGAAACCGGCCGGAGCCCCTGTAGGAGCGGCGCGAGCCGCGACCGCGAACCCGCCCGCCACCGCGTCCGCCCGATTCAGGCGCCGCCCCACGCGCTGCGTTCAGCCAAACCGGCCCCGGCGACCCCGATTCCGTTCAGCCAACCGCGCCGCCGACCCCGCCGGATCGTCATCTCCCCGCCACATTAATACTGGCGCCCGGGGCCCATCGCAGATAGAATTCCGGCTCGCCTGAATCCCAACGCCGGACCGGTCCAGCACCGCGTCCGCGCTTTGCTGCAACTGCGTTTTGCCGTAGCCGCAACGGGATCAGTTCCTCCGGCAGCCAAGGCGACCCCCGTGACCCAACCCGCAATCCTCGCTCTCGAAGACGGCACCGTGTTCGAGGGCGTTTCCGTAGGCGCGCCCGGCCTCAGCGTCGGCGAAGTCGTATTCAACACCGCCATCACCGGCTACCAGGAAATCCTCACCGACCCGTCGTACGCGCGCCAGTTGGTGACGCTGACCTATCCGCACGTCGGCAACACCGGCGTGACCGATCAGGACGACGAAGCCCGCCAGGTCTGGGCGTCCGGCCTGATCGTGCGCGACGTGCCGCGCCGCCCCAGCAACTGGCGCAGCCAGATCGCGCTGCCGCAGTGGCTGGCCGACCGCGGCGTGGTCGCCATCGCCGACATCGACACGCGCAAGCTGACCCGCCTGCTGCGCGATACCGGCGCGCAGAACGGCGCGCTGATGGCCGGCGAGATCGATGTGGACAAGGCGCTGGAAGCCGCACGCAAGTTCCCCGGCCTCAAGGGCATGGACCTGGCCAAGGAAGTCTGCACGCGCGAGCGCTACGAATGGACCGAAGGCCAGCTCGACCTCGACCGCAACGCGTTCGTGAACGCGCCGCCGCGCTTCCACGTCGTCGCCTACGACTTCGGCGTCAAGCTCAACATCCTGCGCATGCTCGCCGAACGCGGCTGCCGCATCACCGTGGTGCCGGCGCAGACCTCGGCCGCGGACGTGCTGGCGCTCAAGCCCGATGGCGTGTTCCTGTCCAACGGCCCGGGCGATCCGGAGCCGTGCGACTACGCGATCGCCGCGATCAAGGAATTCGTCGCCAAGAAGATCCCGACCTTCGGCATCTGCCTCGGCCACCAGCTGCTCGGCCTGGCTTCGGGCGCGAAGACGCTGAAGATGAAGTTCGGCCACCACGGCGCCAACCATCCGGTCCAGGATCTCGACAGCGGCCGGGTCATGATCACCTCGCAGAACCACGGTTTCGCGGTCGATGAAGCGAGCCTGCCGGCGAACGTGCGCGTGACCCATCGCTCGCTGTTCGACGGCAGCAACCAGGGCATCGCGCTGACCGACGCGCCGGCCTTCAGCTTCCAGGGCCACCCGGAAGCCAGCCCCGGCCCGCACGACGTGTCGCCGCTGTTCGACCGCTTCGTCGAATCGATGCGGGACCGGGGACCGGGGACCGGGGACCGGGAGAGGGCGGTTTGAGTCCGAGCCATTTTCGGGAATTGGACGTCTGGCGCTTGTCGATGGATCTTGCCAAGGCGGTTTATTCCCTGACGGTTGGCTTTCCGAAGGAAGAGCGGTATGGCTTGAGCTCGCAGTTGCAAAGGGCGGCCGTTTCGATTCCTTCGAACATCGCCGAAGGCAATGCGCGCGCCTCGACTCGCGATTACGCCCGTTTCATCGCCATGGCATGCGGTTCCGTTGCCGAGTTACAGACACAGCTCACCTTGGCGGTGGAACTTTCACTAGCCGATCCTGTTGCCGCGGAGTCCACAATGGAAACTGCGGAGCGAGTAAGCAAGATGCTGCACAAGCTGCATCGTTCACTCATTCAACGACTGGAGACCGGGTCCCCGGTCCCAGGTCCCCAGTCCCGGAGCTGACATGCCCAAGCGTACCGACATCAAAACCGTCCTGATCATCGGCGCAGGTCCGATCGTGATCGGCCAGGCCTGCGAGTTCGACTACTCCGGCGCGCAGGCGTGCAAGGCGCTGCGCGACGAGGGCTATCGCGTGGTCCTGGTCAACTCCAACCCCGCCACGATCATGACCGACCCGAACATGGCCGACGCCGTGTATATCGAGCCGATCAACTGGCAGACGGTCGAGAAGATCATCGCCAAGGAAAAGCCCGACGCGCTGCTGCCGACCATGGGCGGCCAGACCGCGCTGAACTGCGCGCTGGACCTGGCCGACAACGGCGTGCTGGAGAAGTACAACGTCGAATTGATCGGCGCCAAGCGCGATGCCATCCGCATGGCCGAGGACCGCGAGCTGTTCCGCGTGGCGATGAGCGAGATCGGCCTGGAATGTCCGCGCGCCGCGGTCGCGCGCACGCTGGAAGAGGCGATCGAGATCCAGGCGCGGGTCGGCTACCCGACCATCATCCGCCCCAGCTTCACCCTCGGCGGCAGCGGCGGCGGCATCGCCTACAACCGCGAAGAGCTGATCGAGATCGTCACCCGCGGCCTGGAACTGTCGCCGACCACCGAAGTGCTGGTCGAGGAGTCGGTGCTGGGCTGGAAGGAGTTCGAGATGGAAGTGGTCCGCGACACCGCGGACAACTGCATCATCGTCTGCTCGATCGAGAACTTCGACGCGATGGGCGTGCACACCGGCGACTCGATCACCGTCGCCCCGGCGCAGACCCTGACCGACAAGGAATACCAGCGCCTGCGCGACGCCTCGATCGCGGTGCTGCGCAAGATCGGCGTCGACACCGGCGGCTCCAACGTGCAGTTCGGCATCAACGCGCAGAACGGCCGCGTGGTGGTGATCGAGATGAATCCGCGCGTGTCGCGCTCCTCGGCGCTGGCGTCGAAGGCGACCGGCTTCCCGATCGCCAAGATCGCGGCCAAGCTCGCGGTCGGCTACACCCTGGACGAACTGCGCAACGAGATCACCGGCGGCGCGACCCCGGCGTCGTTCGAGCCGTCGATCGATTACGTGGTCACCAAGATCCCGCGCTTCGCGTTCGAGAAGTTCCCGCAGGCCGACGCGCGCCTGACCACGCAGATGAAGTCGGTCGGCGAAGTCATGGCGATGGGCCGCACCTTCCAGGAATCGCTGCACAAGGCGCTGCGCGGGCTGGAGACCGGCAAGGTCGGCCTCGACCCGACCGGCCTGGACCTGTCCAGCGACAGCGATCTGGCCGTGCTCAAGCGCGAGCTCAAGGAACCGGGCCCGGAGCGGATGTTCTACATCGGCGACGCGTTCCGCGCCGGCCTCAGCGTCGAGGACGTGCACGCGCTGTCGTTCGTCGATCCGTGGTTCCTCGACCAGATCGAGGAACTGATCGCGACCGAACGCGAGGTCGCCGACGCCGGCCTGGGCGCGCTCGACAAGGCCCGCATGCGCGCGCTCAAGCGCATGGGCTTCTCCGACGCGCGCCTGGCCCAGCTGACCGGCACCGACGAGACCGCGGTGCGCACCCTGCGCCGCGCGTTCGGCGTGCGCCCGGTGTACAAGCGGGTGGATTCCTGCGCCGCCGAATTCGCCACCACCACCGCCTACATGTACTCGACCTACGAGGACGAGTGCGAAGCCAACCCGACCGGCCGCGACAAGATCATCGTGCTCGGCGGCGGCCCCAACCGCATCGGCCAGGGCATCGAGTTCGACTATTGCTGCGTGCACGCCGCGCTCGCCCTGCGCGAGGACGGCTATGAAACCATCATGGTCAACTGCAACCCGGAGACCGTGTCGACCGACTACGACACCTCCGACCGCCTGTACTTCGAGCCGCTGACGCTGGAAGACGTGCTCGAAATCGCCGATCTGGAAAAGCCCAAGGGCGTGATCGTGCAGTACGGCGGCCAGACCCCGCTGAAGCTGGCGCGCGCGCTGGAAGCCAACGGCGTGCCGATCGTCGGCACCACCCCGGACAGCATCGACCTGGCCGAGGACCGCGAGCGCTTCCAGAAGCTGGTGCAGGAGCTGGGCCTGGCCCAGCCGCTCAACCGCACCGCGCGCAATCCCGACGAGGCGCTGGCCCTGGCCTCGCAGATCGGCTATCCGCTGGTGGTGCGCCCGAGCTACGTGCTCGGCGGCCGGGCGATGGAGATCGTCTACTCCGACGCCGACCTGAGCCGCTACATCCGCGACGCGGTCAAGGTCTCCAACGATTCGCCGGTGCTGCTGGACCGCTTCCTCGACAACGCCGTGGAAGTCGACGTCGACGTGATCGCCGACCGCGAAGGCCGGGTGCTGATCGGCGGCGTCATGGAGCACATCGAGGAGGCCGGCGTGCACTCGGGCGACTCCTCGTGCTCGCTGCCGCCGTATTCGCTGTCGCCGGCCACCCAGGAACGGCTGCGCGAGCAGGTGGTGGCGCTGGCCAAGGCGCTCAAGGTCGTGGGCCTGATGAACACCCAGTTCGCGATCCAGACCGACGCCGACGGCAACGAAACCATCTACCTGATCGAGGTCAACCCGCGCGCCTCGCGCACCGTGCCGTTCGTGTCCAAGGCCACCGGCATGGCGCTGGCCAAGATCGCCGCGCGCTGCATGGTCGGCCAGACCCTGACCTCGCAGGACGCGGTCGACGAGATCGTGCCGGACTACTACTCGGTCAAGGAAGCGATCTTCCCGTTCGCCAAGTTCCAGGGCGTCGATCCGATCCTCGGGCCGGAGATGCGCTCCACCGGCGAGGTGATGGGCGTGGGCCAGAACTTCGGCGCGGCGATGGCGCGCGCGCAGGAGGCCGGCGGCATCAAGGCGCCGCCGGTGGGCAAGGTGTTCATCTCCGTGCGCGATCCGGACAAGCAGCGCGTGCTGCCGGTGGCGCAGGAACTGGCGCGCCGCGGCTACGGCCTGGTCGCCACCAGCGGCACCCAGGCGTTCTTCGCCGAGCACGGCGTGGCCTGCGAGTCGATCAACAAGGTCACCGAAGGCCGCCCGCACATCGTCGACCTGATCAAGAACGGCGAGATCGTCTACATCATCAACACCACCGAAGGCCGCCAGGCGATCTCGGATTCGTTCTCGATCCGGCGCGAGGCGCTGCAGCAGCGGGTGACCTATTCGACCACCGTGTCGGGCGCGCGCGCGCTGGTCAACTCGCTCGACTACCGCGGCCAGGGGCCGGTGTGGTCGCTGCAGGAACTGCACGCGCAGATCGGCGGACGCTGATCAGCGCTGGTTCGCGCTGATTTGGCAGGATCGATCGGCGCGAGCCGGTCGATCCCGCCCGGCGCCGTCCGGGCCCGCTTTTGTGGGAGGGCCTTCAGGCCCGATGCTTTCCGGCCAGATCGCGCCGATCTGTGACCAAAGCACCGGGCCTGAAGGCCCTCCCACAGGCGTTTACCTTCGGATTTCAAGGGCTGTCTTCCGCCGGGCTTCCCCGGCACAATGCCCCTGGACACATCTTCGAAACAACCGCGCCGGGCCCAAGGATCCGCCCGGCGTCGCACCGCAGAGGAACCAAGGAATGAGAGCACCCATTACCGCCAAGGGCGCGCTGCGCCTGCGCGCCGAACTGGAAGAACTCAAGTCGGTCAAGCGCCCGGCCGTGATCAACGCGATCGCCGAAGCGCGCGCCCACGGCGACCTGAAGGAAAACGCGGAGTACCACGCCGCGCGCGAGCAGCAGGGCTTCATCGAAGGCCGCATCAAGCAGCTCGAGGCCGAGCTGTCGCACGCCCAGATCATCGACACCAGCACCCTCAACGCCGGTTCCAAGGTGGTGTTCGGCGCCAACGTCGAACTGGCCGACACCGAGACCGACGAAGAAAAGCGCTACCAGATCGTCGGCGACCTGGAAGCCGACATCAAGCTGGGCCTGATCGCGATTTCCTCGCCGGTGGCGCGCGCGCTGATCGGCAAGAACGAGGGCGACACCGTCGTCATCGAGGCCCCGGGCGGCACCCGCGAGTACGAGATCGTCGGCGTCAGCTACGAAGGCTGAGCCGCGCCGGTCGACACACACATCCGCACGCCCATCCGCACGCCATGAACCGCGTCGACCTGTTGCTGCCCGCGCGCGAACGCTTCGGCGGCCAACGCCTGGGCGAAGCGCTGGGTCTGCGCTTCGGCCGCGCCGACCGCACGGTCGAGGCGGCCGATCCGGCCGCGCGCGCGTTCGACCTCCTGCCGCGCGGCTGGCCGGTGGCCGCGGCCACCCGCCAGCGCGACGCCGGCGATGCCGCCCATGGCGCGTGGCTGCGCGCCGATCCGGTCTATGTGCGTCCCGACATCAACGGCGCGCGCCTGCTCGCCTACGGCCGCGCGCTGTCGTTGAGCGAACGCGACAGCGCCGCGCTGCTGCCGGCGCTCAAGCCGTTGTTCGGCGATGCCGGTTTTCCCATCGACGCGCCCGCGCCGGATCGCTGGTACGTGGCGCTGCCGCGCGAAACCCGGCTGCCGCGCTTCGTCTCGCCCGAGCAAGCGCTGGGCGAAGATATGTTCCAGCACCTGCCCGAAGGCGAGGGCGCCGAAGGCCGCCGCTGGCGCGCGCTGCTGAGCGAGGCGCAGGTGGTGCTGCACAACCATCCGCACAACCTGGCCCGCGCCGAAGCCGGGCTGGCTCCGGTCAATTCGCTGTGGTTCTGGGGCGCGGGCGCGCTGCCGGACCGGGTGCGCTGCGACTACGCCGGCGTGTACAGCGACGACGAGGCGCTGACCGCGTTCGGCGCCCAGGCCGGCATCTCCAGCGGTCCCTTGCCGCACGCCTGGACCGAGCCGGCGGGCGAGGGCGCCGCTGTCGAAGGCGCGTGCCTGTTCGACCTGCGCGCGCAGCGCGACCTCGCCCTGATCCAGCGCGACTGGCTGCAACCGCTGGCGCAGGCGCTCGACCGCGGCGCGCTCGCGCGCGTGGCGGCGCTGTGCGCCGACGGCGAGCGTTTCGAACTGGCGCGCTCGCAGCGCTGGCGGTTCTGGCGCAAGCCGTTGCGCTCGTTGCTGGATTGAACGCGCGCATGCCATCGCCGTCGCCGGAGCCGCGGCGTTGAAGCCCGCCGCGCGCCTGCGCCGGCGCGAGCCGGCGGCCGACGCACACGGGCCGCAGTGGCCCGACTCGATTCCGCCGTTGCTGCAGCGGATCTATGCCGCGCGCGGCGCGACCTGCGTCGAACAGGCCCAGCCCAAGCTCGCCCAACTGCTGCCGCCGGACGGCATGCTCGGCCTGGACAAGGCGACCGAACTGCTGGCCGAGGCGATCGCCGCCGACCGCCACATCCTGGTGGTCGGCGACTTCGATTGCGACGGCGCCACCGCCTGCGCGGTCGGCGTGCGCGGGCTGCGCATGCTCGGCGCGAAGCGGGTGTCGCACGCGGTGCCCAACCGCATCGTCCACGGCTACGGCCTGTCGCCGGCGTTGGTCGATGAGCTGGCGCGGCTGCAACCGGATCTGTTGGTGACCGTCGACCACGGCATCGCCTGTCACGCCGGCATCGAAGCGGCGCGCGCGCGCGGCTGGCAGGTGTTGGTGACCGACCACCATTTGCCCGGCGAGCGCCTGCCGCAGGCCGACGCCATCGTCGATCCGAACCAGCCCGGCGACGCCTTCCCGAGCAAGATGCTGGCCGGCGTCGGAGTGATGTTCTACGTGCTGCTGGCGCTGCGCCGGCGGCTGCGCGAAGCCGGCGCGTTCGGCGCCGGCGGCATCGGCCCGGACCTGAGCCAATTGCTCGACCTGGTCGCGGTCGGCACCGTCGCCGACCTGGTTCCGCTGGACCCGAACAACCGCGCCCTGGTCGCCGCCGGCTTGCGCCGCTTGCGCGCGGGCCACGGCTGCGCCGGCCTGCGCGCGCTGATCGAAGTATCGCAGCGCGATCACCGCCGCCTCACCGCCGCCGACATCGGCTACGCGCTGGCGCCGCGGCTCAACGCCGCCGGCCGCCTGGAGGACATGGCGCTGGGTATCGAATGCCTGCTGACCGAGAACCCGGCGCAGGCGCGCGAGATCGCCGGCACGCTCAACGAGATCAATGCCGAGCGCCGCGCGGTGCAGCAACAGATGACCGACGAGGCCGAGCGCGCGTTCGCGCGCGTGGCTTTCGATCCGGCCGCCGCGCCGCTGGCGCCGTGCCTGTTCGATCCGGACTGGCATCCCGGCGTGGTCGGCCTGGTCGCCTCGAAGATGAAGGAACGCCTGCACCGGCCGGTGATCGCGTTCGCGCCGGCGGAACCGGGCAGCGCGCAGCTGCGCGGCTCGGCGCGTTCGATTCCCGGCTTCCACATCCGCGACGCGCTCGCCGACGTCGCCGCGCGCCATCCCGAGTTGATCGAACGCTTCGGCGGCCACGCCATGGCCGCCGGCCTGTCGCTGCACCGCGACGCGTTCGAACCGTTCCGCGATGCCTTCGACGCGGTCGCGCGCGCGGCGCTGACGCCGGAGCTGCTGCAGGCCGACGTGCTCAGCGACGGCGCGCTGGCCCCGGCCGAGTTCGACCGCCGCCACGCCGAATCGCTGCGCGACGGCGGGCCGTGGGGACAGGGCTTCGCCGAACCGCAGTTCGACGGCGAATTCGAAGTGCTGTCGTGGCGCGTGATCGGCGAGCGCCACCTCAAGTTGGAACTGGGTTGCGAAGGGCGCCGGCTCAACGCCATCGAGTTCGGCGGTTGGGACGGCAACAAGCCGCCGCCGTGGGTGCGCATCGCCTATCGCCTGGAGCCGGACGACTACCGCGGCGGCGAGGCTGTACAGCTCATCGTCGTCCACCGCGAGGCGCTTTGACCGCCGCCGTGCCGATGTCGGCCGTCGGCGCGAATCCGCGCGCCGCTATTCCACGCTGGGCAATCGAGGTCCGCCATCGATGAAACCGACCACCGTCGTTGTTGCGTTGCTGTTTCTGCTCGCCGCTGCGGCCGCTGCCGGGGCCGACGAGCGCGTCTACGTCGGCAAGATCGTCGAAGTTTCGCCGGGGCGCATCGCGATCGGCAGGAAAAACGCCGTCGTCTACATCGGCTTCTACGGCGAGGCGAAGGCGCTGGAACGTTTGGCCGATGTGCGCGTGGGAGACGAGGTGCGCGCCGTGTTCGGCACGGGTACGCCTCCGGGCGCGACCGAGACCATCAACAAGCTCGTCGACATCCGGCGATGCGCCGGCAACGACCGGCAATGCGCCGCGGACGGCAGGGCCGAAGACGCCAGGGACGCGATGGAGGAGCGGGCCCGTGCCGCCGGCTCGCGCCAGGACTCGCAGTGCTCGCGGGCGCTGGACGAGGCCTTTCTGAAGGACCCGCGTTACGTTGCTCCGGTCGAGGTCGATGGCGCCCTGGCCGAGGCGATGCGGCTCGAGTTGAATTCGTTCGTCGGACCGCGACGCGACTGCGCCCACGGGATCCTGGCGGGCCATCAGGCGGCGGTGTTCGATACCTGTGTGGCTCAGGGTTGCGGTGAACGCATCGGCGGCGGATGCGGCCACCTCGCGGGCTATGCGGTGACGGACGCCGCGATCAGGCACGCGGTGCTCGAGTGCAGGGCGAAATGACGGCGCATACCGGCATTCGGCCGTCTCTCGGGCCTGCGCCCGCTTCGTCGGTGGTGTAACGCGTCGGTCACGCCGACGTGTTCGATCTCCCGGTGCAGCCGGGCGCCGCATTGGGCTTGTTGAACCGTTCGCTAACGATCTGTGCCGGCGGTAGCGCCGTCGCGACGCAGTTCGCGACGGCCGGGGGAAGGCCCGGCTAGACTGGCCGGCACTCTTCCCCCGGAGTTTTTCAGCATGTGCGGAATCGTTGGCGCGATCGCCGATCGCGATGTGGTACCGGTCCTGATCGACGGCCTGAAGCGGCTGGAATACCGCGGTTACGACTCGGCGGGCATCGCCGTGTTCGACGGCGCGCAACTGCGCCGGGTGCGCCGGACCGGGCGCGTGTCGGAGATGGAGAACGCGGCCCAGGCCGAGGGCTTCAGCGCGCAGGTCGGCATCGGCCATACGCGTTGGGCGACCCACGGCGGCGTCACCGAGGCCAATGCGCATCCGCACATCAGCTTCGGCGAACTGGCGGTGGTGCACAACGGCATCATCGAGAACCACGACGAGCAGCGCGAGCGTTTGCGCGCGGCCGGTTATGCGTTCGAATCGCAGACCGACACCGAAGTGATCGCGCACCTGGTGCATTTCCATCTGCGGCAAGGGCTCGATCTGCTCGCCGCGGTGCAGTCGGCGGCGCGCGAGCTGGTCGGCGCGTACGCGATCGCGGTGGTGAGCTTGAACGAGCCTGGCCGCTTGATCGCCGCGCGCATGGGCTGCCCGTTGCTGGTCGGGCTCGGTGAGGGCGAGAACTTCGTCGCCAGCGACGTCTCGGCGATCGTGCAGGCCACGCGCCGGGTGATCTTCCTGGAAGAGGGCGACACCGCCGAGATCACCCGCGCCGCGGTGCGGGTGTTCGATGCGGGCGGCGCGGCGATCGAGCGCGAAGTGCACCTGTCGGACGTGTCACTGGCCTCGCTGGAGCTGGGGCCGTACCGGCACTTCATGCAGAAGGAGATTCACGAGCAGCCGCGCGCGATCGCCGACACGATCGAGGCGGTGATCGACAACAACGGCTTCAGCGCGTCGCTGTTCGGGGCCAAGGCCGAAGAGGTGTTCGCCGGCGTCGAAGGCGTGCAGATCCTGGCCTGCGGCACCAGCTACTACGCCGGCCTGACCGCGCGCTACTGGATCGAGGCCATCGCCGGCCTGCCGTGCCAGGTCGAGATCGCCAGCGAATACCGCTACCGCGCGGCGGTGGCGAACCCGAAGCAGTTGATCGTGACCATTTCGCAGTCCGGCGAAACGCTCGACACGATGGAGGCGTTGAAATACGCCAAGTCGCTCGGGCATGAGAAGACGCTGTCGATCTGCAACGTGCCCGAGAGCGCGATCCCGCGCGCGAGCACGCTGGTGTACTACACCCGCGCCGGCGCCGAGATCGGCGTGGCCTCGACCAAGGCCTTCACCACGCAGCTGGTGGCGCTGTTCACCCTGACCGCGACCCTGGCCAAGCTGCGCGGCGCGCTCAGCGACGAACAGGAAGCCGAATACCTCGACGCGCTGCGCCACCTGCCCGGCAGCGTGCAGCACGCGCTGAACCTGGAGCCGCAGGTGGCCGGCTGGGCCGAGCGTTTCGCGCCCAAGCACCACGCGCTGTTCCTGGGCCGCGGGGTGCATTACCCGATCGCGCTGGAAGGCGCGCTCAAGCTCAAGGAAATCTCCTACATCCACGCCGAAGCGTACCCGGCGGGCGAACTCAAGCACGGCCCGCTGGCGCTGGTGGACGCGGCGATGCCGGTGGTGGTGATCGCGCCGAACGACAAGCTGCTGGAGAAGGTGAAGTCGAACATCCAGGAAGTGCGCGCGCGCGGCGGCGAGATGTTCGTATTCGCCGACCTGGACAGCCACTTCGGCGAATCCGAGCAGGTGCACGTGATCCGCACGCCGCGCCATGTCGGCGTGCTGTCGCCGGTGGTGCATGCGATCCCGGTGCAGCTGTTGGCGTATCACGCGGCGCTGGCGCGCGGGACGGATGTGGACAAGCCGCGGAATCTGGCGAAGGCGGTTACGGTGGAGTAAGCGGTCGTGACGGCGCCGCGGGCTTGGGCTCGCGGCGCTGGTTGCCGCAGTAGCAGCGACAACTGCAGCAATAGCAACGGCAAGATCAAAATGGGTTCCGGCTTTCGCCGGAATGACGGGGGAAAGTGGCGCCGGCTTACGGCTCACTCCTCATGGCTCATGGCTCATGGCTCATGGCTCACGGCTGATGATGGCCGTGTTTCCCCACCCCGTCATTCCGGCGAAAGCCGGAACCCATTTTGATTTTGCTCCTGCCCGCGAGCGAAGAAATACCCGGCGCGCGCAACCTCACCCGAACGTCGCCACCACCAACCCGGCGTACTCGCGCAAGGCCTGCGCACTCTCATCCAAGGTCCGCATCGACGGCGTCCACGCCTCCGGCGGCGCTGCCGCGACCGGCGGCTCCGGCGCCAGCGGCAGCGCCGGCAGCCCGGCGCGCTGGAACCATTGCAGGGCGCGCGGCATGTGCAGGGCCGAGGTGACCAGGATCGCGCGCTTCCAGCCGCGTTCGGCGGCGATGCGCGCGCTGCGCTCGGCGTTGGCGCGAGTGTCGCCGCTGGCATCCTCCAGCACCAGCGCCTGCCGAGGTACGCCGAGCTCGACCAGCGCATCGGCCATGATCGCCGCTTCGCTGACCCCGCGCGTGCGGGCGCTGGCGCCGCCGCTGAGCAGGATCGCCGGCGCGCGTCCGGCCTGCCAGGCGCGCGCGGCCGCGGCGACGCGGTTGCCGGCCAGTTCCGGCGCGTCGGCGTCGCCGCGCGCGAAAGCGCTGACCCGGCCGATGCCGCCGCCGAGCACCACGATCACGTCGGCCTGCGGCAGGCCTTCGGCGCTCTGGCCCAGATAGCCGCGCTGCAGCGAATCGCGCAGCGCGCCGGCCGCGGCCGGCAGCGACCACAGCAGCGACCACGCCACGGCCAACACGCCGAGCGCGAGCGCGCTGCGGCGCCAATGCAGCAGCCACACCAGCGCCGCCAGCGCCAGGCCGACGGCGCTGGCGTGCAGGGGCTGGGTCAACCACGCGGCGGCGGACATGCGTCGTTTACTCCGGCGTGCGCAGCAGGCCGCGCGCGCCGTCGTCGTCGACCAGCCGCGCCAGGGCGTCGCTCATCAGCCGCGCCTGGCGGTCGCGCGAGTACGCCGGCGCCGCGGCCAGGCTGGCTTCGCGCAGCCGGCGCATGCGCTCGGGATCGCCGGCCAGCGCGGCGATCTCGTCGGCCATCGCCGCCGCGTCCTCCGGCGCCACGCACACGCCGCAACCGGTGCTTTCGACGATCCGCACCGCCTCGCCGCGCGGCAGCGACATCAGCGCCGGGATGCCCATGCCCATGCCTTCGAACAGCTTGGACGGGATCACCGAGGCGAACACCGGCGTGTCGCGCAGCGGGATCAGCGACAGGTCGCACAGGCCCCAGAGCCTGGGCATCATTTCCTTGGGCTGGCGCGGGATCATGCGCACGTTGGGCAGGGCGCGTTCGGCCGCCATCCGCTCCACGTGCGCGCGCTGCGCGCCGCTTCCGGCGAAGAAGAACACGATGCGCGGGTCGTCGCGCAGCCGTTCGGCGGCCTCGATCACCTTCTCCAGGCCATGGGCCATGCCGTGGGTGCCGAGGTAGCCGACCACGAAGCGGCCGTCGAGGTCGTACTGCTTCGCCATCGCTTGATCGCGCGCGGCGGGGCGGTAGCGTTGCAGGTCGACGCCGTTGAGCACGACGTGGATCTTGTCGGCCTGCACGCCGCGATGGACCAGTTCTTCGCGGAAGGACTGGGTCACCGGCACGATCGCGTCGGCGCTGCGGTAGAGGAACATCTCGAGCTTTTCCAGCGCCCGGATCGCGGCGCTGCGCTGCATCGCGCCGACCGCGGTGATCGAGGCCGGCCACAGGTCGCGCAGCTCGAACACGAACGGCCGGCGCTTGAGCCGCGCCAGCGCCCAGCCGCCGAGCGCGCAGAAGAATTGCGGCGAGGTCGCCACGACCACGTCGTGGCGACGTTCGAACAGCCCGGCCACGGTGCCGGCGGCCATGAAGCTCAGATAATCCAGGGTGCGCTTGAGGAAGCCCTCGTTCGCGGTGATGTAGGTCTTGACCCGCACCACCCGGATGCCGTCGAGCGTCTCCACGCTGCGCCAGGCGTTGCGGTAGCCGGGGAACAGCTTGCCTTCGGGGAAGTTCGGCGCGCAGGTGATCACCGTGACCTCGTGGCCGGCGCGCACCCAGCGCACCGCGTGCTCGTAGGTGCGGGTGGCCGGGGCGTTGCCCTCGGGCGGGAAGTTGTCGGTCAGGAACAGGATGCGCATGGCGTCAGCGTCCCCATTCCAGCACCAGGGTCGCGGTGCCCACGCGCGGGTCGATCAGGGTTTCGATCACCGTGCAGGCTTCGCGCAAGCCGAAGCCGGGGTGATAGCGGCCCGGCACCAGCGCATCGCCGCCGGCCTCGCTGCGCCAGCGCAGTTGCGCGGGGCCGTCGCCGTCGCCGGCGGCGCGGATATCGTGGCCGTCGACTTCGCACTGCGGATGCACGCGCAAGCGCGCGATCGCCTCGCCGAAGCGGCCGTCGATGCGGTCCTCGATGCGCAGCCCGCGCGGGGTCAGCACCCAGCGCCGGCGATGCAGCGGCCGGCCCTTGAGCCGGCGATAGCCGTCGTGCGCGGCGCTGAGCCACAGCGATTCGCCCTCGCGCCCGTGCGCGACCGCGCGCGGCCGCGCGCGCCGGGCGACGCGGAAGCTGGCCCAGACTTCCGAGGAATCCTGGCCGTCGATCTCGACCGTATTGTGCGCGGCGGTGCCGCGTTGCCACAGTCGCTCGGGATCGATGTCGTAGCGCGAGATGCCGGCGTTGACCAGCACCCGCCGGCCGCGCAGCGACAGTTCGAAGCTCAGGGTGTCTGCGTGGGCGTGGCCGGGCAGGTAGTCCGGGCCGATTTCGCCGACATCGCAGATCAACACCGCTTCGCCCGATTGCAGTCGTGCGTAACCCGATTGCGGCAGCAACTGCAGCGGCTCGCGCGAGGCCGGCGGCGGCTCGATGCCGAGCGCGCGCGCGTAATCCTGCAGCGCCGCGAGCGGCGGCGCGATGCCGAGCGCGGCGTCGTTGAAGAAGGCGATGCCGCCGTCGGGGTGGGTCATGACCGCCAGCCACGCCAGCATCGCCCGCGCCTTGTCGCGCCACAACTGCACGTCGCGTTCGGGGAACGCGCCGGGGTAGACCAGGGCCAGCTGGACCAGGTCGAGCAGGTCCTCCAGCAGGATCGCGTGGTACATCGGGCTGCGTTCGAAATGGCCGCCGTCGGCGAGGATCTGCTCGTCGATCTGCGCGCGCAGGCCGAACAGGCCCAGTTCGCGCCAACGCACCGCCTCGGAGCCTTCGAAGAACGCGCCGGCGAACAGCAGCGCCTTGTAGTTCGCCCACAGGTGGTTGCCGAGCAGGTGCCGCTCCAGCCGCCCGCGCAGGAACCGCACCTGGGTGGCGAGGCTGTCGAGCGCGGTGCGCGCGCGCGCGGCGTCGCCGAACAACTGGCCGCCGCAGCGCCACTTGATCCAGTTGACGATGCGCAGCGACAGGCAATACGGCTCCCAGCCGTTGCCGGCCGGCGGCGGGTTGTCGGCGATCCAGCGCGCGATCAGGTCGCGGTGCCAGTGTTCGCGCGAGGCCGCGGCGTCGGCGTTGAGATCGTCGAAGTAATGCAGGTTGTACAGCCACAGCTTCGGCAGCCGGGTGCTGTTCCAGTCGTTGGCGCCGGCCTCGTGCTCCTCGTTGAGGAAGCGGAAGCGGGTCGGCCCGAGCATCGAAGGCTCGCGCGCGCAGGCGATCCAGCCGCGTTCGAACGCGGCCATCTGCGGCGCCGGCGCGTGGGCGACGCGCGGGCGGTGCAGGCGGTGCCAGGCGCGGCCGTAGATCTGCACCGGGCGCAGGTGGCGCACGGTATGCCACAGCCGCGGCAGGCGCGTGGCCAGGCTCATGCGGCGCTCTCCGGGCCCGGGCGCGCGCTCATACCGACGCGTCCAGTTCGAGGGTGACGCGCGCGACTTCGAAGATCTCCTCGGCCGGGATCGGCGGCGGCGCTTCGCCGCGCGCGGCGCGCATGAACGCCTGCGCGCACGCGGCCTGGCCCTTGTCCTGGCTCCACAGGTTCATCTTGTTGAAACCCGGCCAGCCGTAGCCGCGCAGCTTGCGGAAGTTGTCCAGCGCCAGCACCCGGCCGGCGGCGAACACTTCCAGCCGTTCCTTGGGGAAGCTCTTGTGGCCGTTGGCGAGGTAATGCACGGTGCCGAACGAGCCGTCGGCGAAGCTCAGGGTGAAGCTGATCCGGTCGCTGCGGATGCCGACGCCGGCGACGTTGCCGACCGCGGTGAGCCGGTGGCCGACGATCGGCGCGCCGGCGAGGAAGCGCAGCAGGTCGACGAAGTGGCAGGCCTCGCCGATCAGGCGGCCGCCGCCGGCCTGCGGGTCCTGGGTCCAGTGGTCGGCCGGGATCGCGCCGGCGTTGACGGTCATGACGAAGCTCTTGGGCTCGCGCACGCCGGCCAGCAGCTGGTGGATCTTCTGCACCTGCGGGGCGAAGCGGCGGTTGAAGCCGACCATCAACACCGGCGGCGCGCCGTACACGGTCTGTTCGGCGTGCGCCTTCTCGATGGTCTGCAGTTCTTCCATGGTCAGGCACAGCGGCTTTTCCACGAACACGTGCTTGCCGCGGCGCAGCGCCTTGAAGGTCAGTTCGGCGTGGCTGGCGTGCTGGGTGGCGATCACCACCGAGCCCACCGCCGGATCGCGCAGCACCGCGCTGGTGTCGGTGCTGGCGTGGGAGAAGCCGAACTTCTTGCCGAAGTGCACGCTGCCCACGCCGTTGGCGGTCACCACCGTGTGCAGGCGCGCGCCGGCCTTGGCGAAGGCCGGGATCAGCACGCGCCCGGCGTAGTTGCCGGCGCCGATGAAGGCGACCGCGTTGCGGTCGGCGTCGGCGGCGGGCGCCTCGCGCACCGTGGTCGCGACCGGCAGCGGGATGTGGCGGCGGATCAGGTGGTCGGCCATCTCCTCGCCGCGGCCGTAGTCGAGCACGATGCCGAGCGAGGGCACGCCGCCGCCGAGCACGCCGTAGGCGGTCTCGGCCTCGGCGATGGGATAGCGATGCGAGACCAGCGGCTGCAACTGCAGCGCGCCGCTGGCCATCATGTCCAGCACCGCTTCGAAGTTGCGTTGCTCGGTCCAGCGCACGAAGCCGACCGGATAATCGTTGCCGCGTTCCTCGTAGGACGGATCGTAGCGGCCCGGGCCGTACGAGCACGAGACCTGGAACGACAGCTCTTTCTCGTAGAAGTCCGCGCGCGACAACTCCAGGCCGGTGACCCCGACCAGGACGATGCGGCCGCGCTTGCGGCACATGTGCGCGGCCTGCGAGACCGGCTCGTTGCTCTTGCTGGAGGCGGTGATGATCACCGCGTCGACGCCGCGCCCGCGCGAGAACGCCTGCGCCGCGGCGACCGGGTCCTCGCCCTTGGACAGGTCGACGGTCTGCGCGCCGTAGCTGCGCGCCAGCGCCAGCTTGGCCGGGTCGAAGTCGATGCCGAGCACGCGGCAGCCGTGCGCGCGCAGCAACTGCACGGTGATCAGGCCGATCAGGCCCAGGCCGGTGACCACCACCGCTTCGCCGAGCGTGGGCTGGACCAGGCGGATGCCCTGCAGGCCGATCGCCGCGAGCACGGTGAAGGCGGCGGCTTCGTCGCCGACCTCGGCCGGGATCTTGGCGCACAGGTTGACCGGCACCGCGACCACTTCGGCGTGCTTGCCGTTGCTGGCGACGCGGTCGCCGAGCTCGAACCCGGTCACGCCGGGGCCGACGCCGATCACCGTGCCGACGTTGCAGTAGCCCAGCGCCAGCGGCTGGTCGAGCTTGCTGCGCACCGCGTCGAGAGTGGTGGTCAGGCCGTCGGTGCGGATCTTCTCCAGCACCATGCGCACCTTGTCCGGCTGCTGGCGCGCCTTCTGCAGCAGGTTGGCCTTGCCGAATTCGACCAGCATGCGCTCGGTGCCGGCCGAGACCAGGGTGACGTGGCTGCGGATCAGCAGGTGCCCGCGGCGCAGCGCGGGGGCGGGGACGTCGGCGACTTCGGTGCTGCCGTCGCGCAGGTTTTGCAGGACTTGGTGCATGGGAGTTCCGGGATTTCGATATGGGGGAAGGTGCGCTCGGCGGCGGCGCGCGCTCAGGGGCGGGGGGCGGCGCGTCGGCTGGGCTGGGAGGGGCTGGAAGCGGGCTTGGCCGACTGGATGAAACTGCGGGTGACCGGCACCCAGTCGCGTTCGCCGCCGCTGACGCGCTTGCTCCAGATGACCGCGCCGTCGGCGGCGCGATGCAGCTGGTCGAGCTGGAATTTCCAGTAGTCGGAGGCGACGAACTCGCCGTCGCGCGGGGTCTTGTCGTGGTACTGCGGCCACACGAACGGCAGCACCGGCTTGGACGCGTCGAGCTTGCGCGCGGCGGCGACCATGTTGTCCAGGCGCCGGCGCCAGCGGTCGCGGTCGTCGTCGACGGTGTACAGCGAGGGGAAGAACAGATCCACCGACTCGGCCAATTGTTTGCCACGCGCCGGATCGTTCTTGTCGATCGAACCGGGGAAGCCGTAGTAGCCGATCTGGCGTCCCGGCGCGGCCTCGCGCGCCCAGCGCGCCAGGGTCTGCAGCTTGTCGAGGTTGGTCGCCGACAACTGCGGGTCCTTGGCCAGGTTGATGTGCTCGAAGTCCAACACCAGCGGGCCGGGGTTGCCGAGGCTGGCGCGCACCGCGTCCTTGTAGCGTTTTTCGTCCGGCATGACGCCCTTGGCCAGTTCGGGCAGTTGCGGTTCGCCGAGCAGGTTGGAGCGGGCGATGTCGAGGCGGCGGTCGTCGCCGTCGGTGTACTTGGTGTTGTTGTAGAGCTTGAAGTCGCGCGCCTGCGCCTGCAGGGGCAGGGCGATGGCGAGCGACAACAGCGTCGCGCAAAGGATCCGCAGGTTCATGGCGCAAGCTCCGCGCATTCGGCGATCACCCGCGCCATCGCCGTGTCCCACGCTTCGTAACGTAACTGGCGCAGGCCGGCGCGGCGCGCGTCCAGCAACGAACGGTCGGCGTCGATGCGCAGCAGCTCGCGCGCGAGCTGGGCGCCGTCGCCGTAATCGGCGAGGAAACAGGCATGGCGCTGTTCGAACGGCGCCGAGGTGAACAGGCCGGGGTTGGTGAAGAACGGGATTTCCAGCGCGGCGCAGTCGAACCATTTGTTCGGTTCGGCCAGGCGGTTGATCTCCAGCGCCGGGTCGTAGAAGGCCAGCACCACGTCGGAATCCAGCAGCATCGCCAGCGCCTCTTCGTTGCTGACGATGCCGCGGTAGCGCTCGCCCAGGCCGTCGGCGAGGCGCTGCGCGTCGGGCCCGAGCAGGCGGCCGGCGGCGACGAAGTCGATCTTGCCGGCGCAGGCGTCGATGGCCTCGCGCATCATCTTCGCGCCGCGCTCGGGCGAGATCAGGCCGCTGACCAGCACCCGCAGGCGGCCGTCGCGCGGCGGCAGCGCCGCGGCGAGCTGGCGCGCGCGGGCGATGGTGTCGGTGTGCGGGGTGTTGCGCACTACCCGCACGTTGTCGCTGTCGTTGCCTTGCGTGCGCGAGTCGCCCGGCACCACGTGCAAGGCGGCGCGGCGGCCGACGAAGCGTTCCAGCCCTTCGATGACGCGCTTGACCGGCGCCGGCCAGGCGTAGCTCTTGGACAGCTTGTCGCGGTCGAGGAACACGTAGCGGCAGCGGCGCACGGTCGAGACCAGGGCGCAGGGCAGGGCCGCGTCCAGGCGCGAGCAGAAGTAGACGCCGGCGCGCGGCCGCGCGAACACCCGCACGCTCAGCCACAACACCCACAGCGCGTAGCCCAGCGCGTTGACCGCGCCGCCGCCCCAGGAACCGAAGCTCAGCAACACCCGCACCTTGGGCAGGTCGCGGGCTTGCTTGTCGCGGCTCCAGATCCAGAACTCGTACGGCACCTGCGCGCTGTCGAGCACCTTCGACAGCTTCGCCAGGTACGGGTTCTTCAGGTAGGGATTGCCTTGGCCGAGGATGATGGCTTGCATGTTCGGGATTCGTTTTCGAGATTCGGTTTTCGGAATTCGGAATGGGGGGCGGGTCAGCGGACGGCGGGCTGGAACCGCGGCGGGCGCTGGACGATGGAGCCGCGCAGCACCAGCGCGGTGGACAGGGCGTAGAACACGCACAGGTAGAGTTCTTTCGGGCTGGTGATGTCGCCGCTGAACATGGCGTTGGCCAGCGAATAGACCGACAGCGCGCACAGGAAGGTGGCGACGAGATCGCGGCCCTGGCTGCGCTTGGCGCTGCGGTACAGGCGCACGATCGCGTAGACGATCAGGGCGAAGAAGAACGCGGCGAACACCAGGCCCGGTTCGATCAGCGCTTCGATCAGCAGGTTGTGCGGATAGGGCTGCAGCGCGCCGCTGGCCTCGAACGCGCCGAAGCCCTTGCCGAACAGGGTTTCGCGCAGCATCGCGAACGACACGTCGTACAGGTTCATGCGCAGCACGTCGCTGCCGCTGTAGTTGCTGACCACCAGGCTGGCCAGGCGGTCCTTGATCCCGTCCGGCGCCAGCGCTGCCGCGGCCACGCCCAGCAACAGCACCGCCAGCCCGGCTGCCCAGACCTTGCGCGACAGCAGCAACGCGCCGCGGTTGGTCAGCACTAGCAGCACGCCCAGGCCGAGCAGCAGCGACAGGATCGGCCCGCGCGAGCCGGCCAGCACCAGCGCCGCCACGCACGGAAGGATCAGCGCGATGCGCAGGCCGCGCAGGCGGGTTTCGGTCAGCAGCCGATACGCCAGGAACATGATCGCGGTGCCGGCCGCGCGCGCGATCCAGATCGGATTGCCGTCGCCCTGCATCAGCCGCTGCGCGCCGGTGTCGGCGCCCTTGTTCATCGCCAGCGCGGCGACGCTGAGCATGAAGCACAGCGCCACGTAGATCTTGACGAACTGCTCGGCCGCCGCGCCGCGCAGCACGAAGCAGGCGCAGTAGGCGCAGAACACCAGGATCAGATAGAACTTGAGTTCCTTCGGCCGGTGGCCGATGTGGGTGTCCAGATAGGCGATCTGTGCGAACGCGATCAGGCAGGCGATCACCGGCAGCAAGCAAGCGAAGCGGTTGAGCCCGCTGTAGGACAGCGACAGCCCGCCCAGCGCGATGGTCGCGGCGATCGCCGCGTACTGGACCAGGTCGGTGTCCACGGCGAAGAACACCGAGGCCCAGCCCGAAAGCAGGAACAGGCCCAGGCAGGCCGGCGCCAACAGCAGCTTGGGCGCGGGAATGCGCATCGCCTCGCGTCCGTCCTCAGCCCGCGCGCGCGCCGGCGAGCGCGGCGGCGTGGGCCAGCGCGGCCTGCTTCAGCGCGGCCTGTTCGGCCGGGCCCACGCCCGCGCCGCGGGTCGCGCGCTCGACGTACTCGGCGACCGAGCCGACCACCTGGCCCGGATTGCCGACCACGATGCTCAGCGGCGGGATCGCGCCGCGCACCACCGCGCCGGCGCCGACGATGCAGCCCGCGCCGATGTCGGCGCCGGGCATGATGATCGAGCCGGTGCCGATGAAGGCGTGGCGGCCGATCGAGATCGGCTTGATCCGCCCCTGCGGCCGGTCGAACTTCAGCCCCAGCTCCTTGGCCACGGTGTGGATCGCCCAGTCGTGGGTGAGGATGCGCACGTTGCTGGAGATCGTGCAGCCCTTGCCGAGCCGGATCAGCGAGTAATCGGTGCCGTCGAACCAGATCTTGGCCGACAGGTAGTTCGGGCGCTCCTCGATCTGCGCGCCTTCCGAGCGCAGGAACCACGCGTACAGGCGCGTCACCAGGCCGGGCTTGATGAACCAGCCCAGGCGGATGAGGCTCAGCACGACGGCCTTCTTGAGCAGGCGGAAAACTTTCATGGGCATGCTCCTATGGACTCTTGCCGGCCGCCGCGGGCCAGCGCAGTTCGCGGCGGTTGCAGGCGGCGAAAACGATGAGTTGCACGGTCGAGGCGACCGCGTACGCGATGGCCACGCCGGTGGCGCCGTGGCCGAGTTCGAGCGCCAGCGCCGCGGCGCCGATCAGGCTGACGGCGAAGGCGGCGTTGCCGAGCAGCATCACTGCGGGACGCGCGTCGGCGGTGGCCTTGCGCATCAGGATAGTAGTCGGCGCGGTCGCGACCGCCGACAGCAGCAGCCATTGCAGCGGCACCACCGCCTCGGCGTAGGCAGGGGCGAAGCGCGCCACCGCCAGCGGCGCGGCCAGGCCGAGCACGCCGGCGAGGCCGGCGGTGACCGCCACCAGCAGGGCGATGGACTGGCGCAGGGTGCTCGCGGCTTCCTCGCGCGCGCCGCGCACGATCGCCGCCGACAGCATCGGCAGCGCCGCGTTGGCGACCACGCCCATGCCGAACAGCAGGATCGAGCGCGCCTGGTTGCCGAGGGCGAAATGGCCGAGTTCGGCTTCGCCGCGCGCGCTGTGCGCGAGCATCGCCATCGACAGCCAGATCGCCGGCATGGTCAGCAGGCCCGACAGCGACGAGGGCAGGCCGAGCCGCCACACCACCGCCCAATCCTCGCGCGTGGTCGCCGACCAGGCCAGCGGTTCGCGGTGCTCGCGCCGGTAGCGGCGCAGCACCCGTTCCTGGCCGAGCACGATCAGCCATTGCGCGGCGATCGCGCCGTACATGGCCCAGCCGATGTCGCGCCGGGTCGCCGCGCCCCACATGATCGCGAACACCACCGGCGCGGTCAGCAGGTTGGCCGCGGCCTGTTGCTTGACCTTGTGCAGGGCCAGCGCGACGCCGTTCTGGATCGCGCCGACGAAGCCGGTCAGCACCAGCAGCGAGGAGCTGGCGTAGACCACGGCCAGATCCGCCGAACCGCCGAGCTTGACCGCGAGCGGATACGCGCACGCCAGCAACAGCGCGGCGAACACCAGCGAGGCCAGCAACGCCGAACCGTAGGACACGGTCAGCGCCGCCGACACCCGGCCGCCGTCGCCGCGCGCGACCGCCTCGGCCACGATCTTGGTCGCCATCTGGCCCAGGCTCAGCGCGCAGAAGGTGGTGAACAACAGCGCGGTGGTCTGGATCAGGGTGAACTGGCCGAACGCGGCCGGGCCGAGGTAATGCGCGGCCGCCAGCACGCCGGCGAACAGCGCGCCGCGCGAGGCCATCGCGCTGACCGCCGACAGGCTGGCCGTGCCGATCAGTCGCCGCATCATGGCCGCCGATTCCCGCGCGCGTTCATGGGCCGGGCTGCGCTCAGGTCCAGATGCCCTTGGTGTCGACGATCTTCATGTGCGCGGGCATGGCGTGCTCCTTGAAGGGCTTGTGGTCGACCAGCAGCACCGCGATGTCGGCTTCGCGGCTGGCGGTGGACAGGTCCGACAGCACCACATTGGGCGAGCTGAGCTTGCTCGGCAGCGCCTGGATATGCGGCTCCACCGCCAGCACCGGGCCGGGGTGGCGATGCGCCAGTTCGACCGCGATGCCCAACGCCGGGCTTTCGCGCAGGTCGTCGATGTCGGGCTTGAACGCCAGCCCGAACACCGCGATCTTCAGGTCCTTGTCCTGCTTGCCGGCGGCCTTGGCCTCTTTGATCGCGGCGTCGATCTTGTCCATCACCCAGCCCGGCTTGCCGTTGTTGACCTCGCGCGCGGTGCGGATCAGGCGCGCCTGCTCCGGCGCGCTGTCGACGATGAACCACGGGTCGACCGCGATGCAGTGGCCGCCCACGCCCGGGCCGGGCTGCAGGATGTTGACGCGCGGATGGCGGTTGGCCAGGCCGACCAGCTCCCACACGTTGATGCCGAGCGTGTCGCAGATCATCGACAGCTCGTTGGCGAAGGCGATGTTGACGTCGCGGAAAGCGTTCTCGGTGAGCTTGCACATCTCGGCGGTGCGCGCGTTGGTGACGATGCACTGGCCGCGCACGAAGCTCTTGTACAGTTCGGCCGCGCGCTGCGAGCAGCGCGGCGTCATGCCGCCGATGACGCGGTCGTTCTCGATCAGTTCGCGCATCACCTGGCCCGGCAGCACCCGTTCGGGGCAGTGGGCGACGTTGACGTCGGCGGCTTCGCCGACGTGTTGCGGAAAGCTCAGGTCGGGGCGCGCGTCGGCCAGCCACTGCGCCAGCTGCTCGGTGGCGCCGACCGGCGAGGTCGATTCCAGCACCACTAGGTCGCCTTTCTGCAGTACCGGCGCGAGCGCCTTGGCGGCCGCTTCGATGTAGGCCAGATCGGGCTGATGGTCGCCCTTGAACGGCGTCGGCACCGCGATCAGATACGCGTCGGCGTGCTCGGGCTTCAGGCTGGCGCGCAGGAAGCCGCCGGCCACCGCGTCGCGCACGGCCACGTCGAGGTCGGGCTCGACGATGTGGATCTCGCCGCGGTTGATCGTGTCCACGACCGAGGCGGTCACGTCCACGCCGATCACGCGCTTGCGCGCCGCGGCGAACGCGGCGGCGGTGGGGAGGCCGATGTAACCCAGGCCGATGACCGAGACGGTGTCGAAACTCATAAAGGCTCCAGTGATCCTCCGTGGGGGAGGCGTTGCTCAGGGATGCGCGGATTGGCGAAGGCGGAAACCCGCGCCGCCGCGCCCGTTCGGGCGCGGGCGGCGCGGGCGGGGGAGTCAGGCGGCCAGCAGCGAGTCTTCGCGGCGGAACTGCGCCAACGCGGCGACGATGCGCTGGCAGGCCAGGCCGTCGCCGTAAGGGTTGTGGGCGAAGCTCATCGCCTCGTAGGCGGCGCGGTCGCTCAGCAGTTCGCTGATGCCGGCGCAGATCAGCTCGCGATCGGTGCCGACCAGCCGGACCGTGCCGGCGGCGACCGCTTCCGGCCGCTCGGTGGTGTCGCGCATCACCAGCACCGGCTTGCCGAGCGACGGCGCTTCTTCCTGGATGCCGCCGGAGTCGGTCAGGATGATGTGGGCGCGGTTCATCAGGTAGACGAACGGCAGGTAGTCCAGCGGCTCGATCAGGTGCACGTTGGCGATCCCGCGCAGCACCCGGTTGACCGGCTCGCGCACCTGCGGATTGAGGTGCACCGGATAGACGATGTCGATCTCCGGATGGCGCAGCGCGGTGTCGCGCAGCGCCTCGCAGATGCGCTCGAAGCCGCCGCCGAAGCTCTCGCGGCGATGGCCGGTGACCAGCACCACCTTGCGCTCGTCGCGCAGGAACTCGAACTTGGCCGCGATCTCGCGGCGCAGCTGCGGCGTGCGCTCGATCCGCACCAGCACGTCCTTGAGCGCGTCGATCACGGTGTTGCCGGTGATGGCGATGCGCTCGTCGGGGATGCCTTCCTCGCGCAGGTTGCCGCGCGACAGCTCGGTCGGGGCGAAGTGGATCGCCGCCAGCGCGCCGGTGAGCTTGCGGTTGGCTTCCTCCGGCCACGGCGAGTACAGGTTGCCGGTGCGCAGGCCGGCCTCGACGTGGGCGACCGGAATCTGCTGGTAGTACGCGGCCAGGGTCGCGGCCATCGTGGTCGAGGTGTCGCCGTGGACCAGCACCACGTCGGGCTTGAGCTCGGCCAGCACCGCCTTCATCCCGGTCAGGATCGCGGTGGTGACGTCGGTGAGGTCCTGCTTGGGCTTCATGATGTTGAGGTCGAAGTCGGGTTCGATCTCGAACAACTGCAGCACCTGGTCGAGCATCTGCCGGTGCTGGCCGGTCACGCACACGCGCGCGTCGAAGCGCGGGTCTTGCGCCAGCATCTTGGCCAGCGGCGCCATCTTGATCGCTTCGGGGCGGGTGCCGAACACGCACAGGGTCTTGATCGCCGGACCGAGCTGGGCGGAGGCGGCCGCGGCCGGCGCCAGCGGGGCGAACGCGCCCGCGCCGGCGGGTTCGCTGAGGGCGCCGCGCGCATAGGCGGTGGCGCCCGCGGCGGCGGTCGATGCGGGCGCGGACTGGCGCGCGCGCTCGCGGCCCGGCGGACCCTGTTGCGCGAACGCGAGCTGGCGCGGCGGACGCGGCAGCCAGTCCGGCAGCTTGTTGCGGTCGCCGCTGCTCAGGGTCAGCGAGTACAGGCCGAGCATGGCGAAGAACGCGAGCAGGCCGACCATCACCGGCAGGTTGCGCAGCGCGTAGCCGAAGGCGACCAGCGCGCAGGCCAGGCCGACGATGGTCAGCAGCGCGGTCTTGGGCGAGCGCTCGCGGTCGATCAGCAGGTAGTGCAGGTGCTGGCGGTCGGGCTTGAACGGCGACAGGCCGCGGCGCGCGCGCCGGTACATCAGGTTCAAGGTCTCCAGCAGCGGCAGCGCGATGCACCACAGCGCCTCGGCCGCGTCGATGCGGGCCGGGCCGCGCTGGCTCAGGTAGATCAGGCTCCAGGCCATGACATAGCCGATCAGCATGCTGCCGGCATCGCCCATGAACACCTTGCGTCCGCTGATGCCGCCGAGGTTGACGAACAGGAACGGCAACAGCGCGACGAACAGCAGCGCCAGGGTCGGCAGCGCGCCCTTGTCGAGCACGTTGCCGCGGTCGAACAGGAAGATCGCGCCGATGCAGACCAGGGCGAGGCTGGCGGCGAGCCCGTCGATGCCGTCGAGCATGTTGAAGGCGTTGATGGTGCCGACCACGGCGATGACCGTGACCGGCACGCCGAGCCAGCCCAGACGGATCGGCCCGGTGCCGAACAGATCGCCCAGGTCGTCGAGCCACACGCCGCTGCCGGTGATCATCAATCCCACCGCGATCGACTGGATCAGCAGGCGCGTGCGCACGCTCAGGTCGCGCGCGTCGTCGAGCGCGCCGAGCATCACCACCAATCCGGCGGTGGCCAGCAGGCTCATGCTGTAGCGGTCGCCGAGCTGCAGGTACAGCGCGCCGGCGAGCAAGCCGAGGAAGAAGCTGATGCCGCCGATTACGGGGATCTCGCCCTTATGTTGCTTGCGCGCATCGGGGCGGTCGACCAGCCCGAGCCGGGCGGCGCCGGAATGCAGCGCGAACATCGACAACGCAGTGATCGCGACGCTGAGTGCGCCCGCAATGACGAATTGTTCTTTCATCATGACCATCGATTCCAAGGTAAGTCTTCGGTAGACCCATCCGACGACCGCCCCCTTCGGTCAACGCTGTGTATTGCCGTGCCGCCGTGCTGCGCGTCCGCCGCGATGGCCGGACAGTTGCCGCTGCGTCAGCCGGCGCTTCGCGCCTGCCTTCGCCTGTCGCTTGCGGACGCGGAAAGAAACTTTCGCGTTTGCTGGCTCGGAATGTGCGCCTTGCGCGTGCATTCTCGGCGGACGGCATCGTGCCACTCTTGGATTGCGAAATACTGTGCGCCCGTAAGTCGTTTGCCGATGGGATTCAGGAAACGTGAGTGGTTTCGCGTCTGCAACGAATCGGAAATTTTTGTTCGCCAAGTCGAGTGCTTGACATCGCATTGCGCATTCGACGCATAAGGCAAAAAACCCGAGAAAAGCGGTGATTTTGCGTGGTCTGGCGAGTCGGCGCGGCGGCGCGGGCGCGACGATGCGCGACGCGCGGGCGATCCGCGCGCCGGGCGTGCGGCGCGCGCGGAAACGGTTGCGATTGAAATCGTCATCGGCTTTCCTCTCGCGAAAGCGAAACCCGCTTTCGCTGTTGGTTGGCGCGATCCTTGCGTGGCTGTAGCGTGGCGTGGCGTGGCGTGGCGTGGCGTCGTCGTTGCGCAACGCGCGCTCACGCGCCGGAGCGGTACTCGTAGCCGTAGGCGTAGTGGGTGTCGTGGCGGCGCTCGACCGCGTTGAACACCGCGCCCTTGAGGTCGATGCCGTTCTGCTCGAAGCGCTGCACGGCCAGCGCGAGCTCCTTGGCGGGGTTGAGGCCGAAGCGCACCACCATCAGGCAGGTGCCGGCGTGGCGGCCGATCAGGGCCGCGTCGGTCACCGCCAGGATCGGCGGCGTGTCGACGATGACCAGGTCGTACTGCAGCGCCGCGGTCTTGAGTACAGCGCCGAGTTCCGGCCGCATCAGCAGTTCGGACGGATTGGGCGGCGCTTCGCCGCGCGGGATGAAGGACAGATTGTCGATCGGCGTGCGCCGGGTCGCCGCGGGGATGTCGATGCGCCCGGCGAGCAGGTCCGACAGGCCGTTGCGCGGGTCCTGGCCGAGCACCTTGTGCAGGCTGCTGCGGCGCAGGTCGCCGTCGATCAGCAGCACGCGCTGGCCGCCCTGGGCGATGGTCGCGGCCAGGTTGGTGGAGACGAAGGTCTTGCCGGCGCCGGGGCTGGAGCCGCAGATCATCAGGATGTTGTTGCCGGCGTCGAGGCGGGCGAAGTGCAGGGCGGTGCGCAGACTGCGCATGGCCTCGATCGCCAGATCGTTGGGCGCGTCGATGGCCAGCAGGTGCGGCTTGCCGTTGTGCCCGCCGGCGGCGCGCAGCTTGCGCCCGGCCTTCTCGTGGTCGCGTTGGAACGCGCTCATCGGGATCGAGGCCAGCACCGGCAGGCCGATCTGCTCGATCTCGGCCACCTGCTCGACGCCGCGGTTGAGCATCTGCCGCAGGAACACATAGGCCACCGCCAGGAAACCGGCGAGGAAGGTGCCGATGGCGACCACCAGCGCGCGCTTGGGCTTGACCGGCTGGCTGGTGTCGACCACCGCGCGGTCGACGATGCGGGCGTTGCCGACGGTGCCGGCGCGGGCGATGTCGAGCTGCTGGGCCTGATTGAGCAGGTTGGTGTAGGTCAGGGTGCTGACCTGCACTTCGCGGGTCAGGCCGATCAGTTCCTGCTGGGTCTGCGGCAGGGTGCCGATGCGGTCGTTGATCTTCTGCTTGCTCGCTTCGAGCTCGCCGATCTGCGCCATCAGCGCCTTGTAGGCCGGATGCGCGGGCGTGTAGCGGCGGGTCACCTCGGCCTGCTGCAGGCGCAGCTGCGAGATGCTGGTGTCGAGCGAGACGATCTGGTCGAGCAGCGACTTGGCGTCGAGGGTGATGTCGACGGTGTGCGCCTGCGACTGGTACTGGGCCAGGGCGTGCTCGGCTTTCTCCAGATCGCGGCGCACGTTGGGCAGCTGCTTGTTGACGAACTGCAGGCTGTTGGCGGCCTCGGCCGAGTTGCGCTCGATGTTCTGGCGGATGTACTGGCGGGTGATCGCCTCCAGCGTGGCCTGGGCCAGGACCGGATCGCCGAGCTCGTAGCTGAGCTGGATGATGCCCGAGTCCTTGGCCTTCTCGCTCGCGGTCAGGTTGTTCTGCAGCGAGGCGATGATGCCCAGGCGCGCGAGTTGGGTCACTTCGAAACGCATGCCGGGATTCGCCAGCAGGCGCTCGACCTTGAGCTTGGCGCCGCCGCCGACCGCGAGCTGGCCGGCGTCGCCGCCGAGCAGGCGCTGGTCCTGGTCGTCGAACAGTTCGAAGCTGCCGTTGGCGCCGGCGATCAGGGTCAGCGGCTTGCCGACCAGGTCCAGCGGCACGTCGAGTTCGGCGATGTCGAGCGTTTCGCCGCCCCAGCCGTAGCGGTTCAGGCCGAACCACGGCGCGGCGACTTCGTTGCCGGTGGACGGCTGGAAGCGGCGCGCGATCGCCGCGCCGATCAGCGGGAAGCGCGCGGGCTCGACCTGCAGGTCGAGCTTGAGATCGTCCACCGCCTTGCCCAGCGTGGTGCGCGAAGTCAGCAGCGACACTTCGGTCATCGCCTGCGGCGCCGAATCGGTCAGCGCCTGCGAGACCGCGGTCAGGCCGGGCAGGGTGGGGGTCTTGGACTCCACCTGCACCATCGCATTGGCCTGGTACACCGGCGCGGCGAGCAGCGCATAGGCCACGCTCAGCGCGAAGCCGAGCGCGACGGCCGCGCCGATCAGCCACTTGTGATCGAACAGGGTGCCCAGCAGCGCGGCCAGGTCGATTTCGTCGTTGCCGGCGTCCTGACGCGGGCCGGACGTGGTGGAAACTGCCGCCATTGGGGGGAAGGCCTTGAATGGTAGGTGGAGCGACGCGCCCGCGGGCGCGCTTGCGGATCGGGCTCAGCGGCAGTGCGTCCGTGCATCGCCTAGCGGATGCGGCGCCGCGCGCGAAAACGTCGCGACCGCGCGCACCGCGCTGCGCAACTTCGGCACTTCAGGGCATCGCGTTCGCGGCATCGCGGCGCAGCGTTGCGGCGCGCCCGGCGACGAGGCCCGCGCGCTTCGCGCTCAGCGCCGCGATGCGCGCCGCGCCGCGCTCAGAAATGCGCGGCCCAGCGCTGCACGCCCGCGTCGATCAATTGATACGCGCGTTCGAACGCCTGCTGCGATTGCCGGTAGGGGTCCGGGATGCTGGTGCTGTCCAGCCATTTGCCTAGCAAGTAGGTTTTTCCTCTCGCGTGTGGGGAGATGCGGAGCACGGCCTCGCTGTGCCATGGCTCCATGGTCAAGACCAGATCGGCCGCGTCGATCATCGAGCGGTCTATCTGGCGTGCGACATGGGATTGCCCACTCAATCCATGCCCGGACAGCACGGCCTGTGCTGTGGCGTCGATCGGATGGCCGGCCAGGGCCTTGAGGCCCGCGGACGCGACCTGTACGTCGTTCTTCAACGCGTGGCGCAGCAACGTTTCCGCGGTTGGACTGCGGCAGATGTTGCCGACGCATACGACCAGAACATTTCGGAACACACGCAAAACCTATCGTTTGAGCCGTCATGCGCAAAGTCGCGCGGCAGTGTTCGCCCGCATCGCGCGCCGTGTTGCGAGCCCGCCCCCCGACCGGCCCGTAACGAGGCGGGAATGTATAGACGAGGTCATGACGCGGTCAACACGAACTCCACACGCATCGAGCAAGTCGTGACGCAGTTCACCCCGATGCTTTTCTTTTCGTTCAAGCGCACCGCGCGAATCCGCGCATTCCGCTTAGCCGACGTTAAACATTCGTTTTTTATCGGCGATCGCGCGATCCGCGTTGCGCGGGCTCTGCGCGCACCGGTTTTTCTAACCTCACCTGTACGCGGCGCGCGCCATCGGCGAAACGTGATGCGATTCCAACGCGGGTGAGTGACAGCGATGCGCGCGCGGTGGCTATACTGCGCGCCACGGGGGCCTCACCAACTTTGTGCGCGACGCTTACAGCCCCATGTCCCAACCCAGCATCCATTCCCCGCACCGCGCCGCCTCGCCGGCGCAACTGCGCCGGCGCCGCGCCGGGCAAGCGGTTTCGCACGAAACTTCCCCTGCGCCGACGGCCCGCCCTTGCGCGCCGCGGCGCGCCCCCTTCGTGTTTCCGCTCTAGAGACTCTTTCCGCATGATCAAGATTTCGGGCGTCGCGGCCGTGGCCGCCATCGTCGGACTCGGCGGCTGCGCGTTCGCGCCGGGCCAGTACATCTCGCCCGCGCAGTTCGCGCGCAGCGACCTGGCGAAGGACGGCCACATCCAGATGGTGGCGATCACGCCCGATTACCTGTCGGCGCAACAGCGGGTCGAGACCTCGATTCCGATCGAGCTGATGGCGTACCAGCCCGAGGCCTACCGCATCGGCCGCGGCGACACCTTGTACATCACCATCTGGGACCATCCCGAACTCACCTCGCCGGCCGGCACCCAGCAGCAGACCGCGGCCAACGGCCGCCTGGTGCGCCCGGACGGGACCTTGTTCTATCCCTATGTCGGCATGATCCGCGCCGAGGGCCTGACCATCGAGGAACTGCGCTCGCAGATCACCTCGCGCATCTCGCATTACGTGCAAAGCCCGCAGGTCGACGTCAGCATCATCGACTACGGCAGCCAGCGGGTGACCCTGCAGGGCGCGTTCGTCAAGACCGAGCGCCAGCCGATCACCGCCACGCCGCTGACCCTGGCCCAGGCGATCGGCGCGGCCACGGTCGATCCGATCCGCGCCGACCTCGCCGGCTTCGTGCTGACCCGCGAGGGCCGCCAGTACCGCCTCGACCTGGACGAACTCAACCGCGGCGGCTCGGTCGCCAAGGACATCTACCTCAAGGCCGGCGACCACCTGTACATGCCCTACAACGACCGCAAGGAGGTCTATGTGGTCGGCGAGGTGGTGCGGCCGCAGGCGATGACCTTCAAGACCACCGACCTGACCCTGACCCAGGCCCTGGGCCGCGCCGGCGGGCTCAATCCGCTGACCGCCAAGGGCGATTCGGTATACGTCATACGCGGCGTGGAGACCCAGGACAAGCAGCCGGCGACGATCTTCCACCTCAGCGCCAAGTCGCCGGCCGCGTTCGCGCTCGGCAGCCGCTTCCACGTGCGCGCCGGCGACGTGGTCTTCGTCGGCCCGGCCGGGGTGACCCGCTGGAACCGCTTCGTCAACCAGTTGCTGCCGCTGTCGAACATCGTCAACAACGCCGCCAACACCCAGGACCTGCTCGAACGCTGAGCGGCGCTTTGCGGTTCCTGTCGGTACGCGCGCGCGCCGCCGGCGCGCCGCCGGGCGGCGCCGCGCGCGCTGCCGCGGCCGGCGCTTGTCTGCTAACTTTGCGGTCTTGCGCACGAACTGCGCGCACGTAGGGAGCGGCGGGACTTGGAAGGCGATCACGCACAGCTGCGCACGGCGGGGGTCGACCTGGGCGGCCTGATGACCGTGCTGGGCCAACACCTGTATTCGACCCCGTTGGTGGCGCTGCGCGAGCTGGTGCAGAACGCCCACGACTCGATCGTCCGCCGCCGCCTGGAAGACCCGCAACCGCCGGTTGCGCCGCGCATCGTCGTCAGCGGCGACATCGGCGCGCGCACGGTGCGGGTGACCGACACCGGTACCGGCCTGACCGACGCGGAAATCCATCAATACCTGGCCACGGTCGGGGTCGGCTACACCCGCGGCCTGCGTCAGGCCGGCGCCGGCAGCGACGAATTGATCGGCATGTTCGGCCTGGGGTTCCTGTCGGCGTTCGTGATCGCCGAGCGGGTGACCGTGCACACCACGTCCTACCAGCAGCCCGGGCGCGGCTGGCGTTACCAGTCCAGCAACGGCGAGCAGTACTCGCTGAGTCCGGCGCCGGCGCGCGAGGTCGGTACCGTGGTCGAGCTGCTGCTGCGCCCGGAACACGCGCGGCTGGCCGGCGAGGACTACCTGGCGCGCGTGCTCGGCCGCTATTGCGCGCTGCTGCGGGTGCCGATCTTCATCGGCGCGGCCGCCGAGCCGGTCAATCCCGAGCCGCCGCCCTGGCGCGATCCCGACGCCGGCAACGAACACCCGGTGCAGGCGCGCAAGCGCCAGCTGCGTTTCGCCAGCCGCTTCGAATCCCAGTTCGAACCGATCTGCGCGCTGCCGGTGTCCGCGCCCGAGCACGACCTCAAGGGCCTGCTGTGGGTGCAGGACGGCGGCACCTACGGCAACAGCGACAACCGCAACCTGTCGGTGTTCGTGCGCGGCATGCTGCTCGACGACGACGCGCGCGAACTGCTGCCCAGCTGGGCCGGCTTCGCCGGCGGAGTGATCGAATCCAGCCGGCTGATGCCGACCGCGAGCCGCGAGGACCTGCAGCGCAACGACGCTTACCGCAGCGCCCAGCACGCGATTTCCGAGGCGCTGATCGTCGGCCTGGCCGCGCTCGCGCGCGAGCAGCCCGAGGCCTGGCGGCGGATCCTGGCGCGCCACAACGAGGCGCTGCTGGGCGCGGCGCTGGGCGATGCGCGGCTGTTCGAACTGCTGGCCGGCGAAGTGCGCATTCCCAGTTCGCACGGCGAACTGCGCGCCGGCGCGCTGCGCCGCGACGGCGCGATCCACGTCGGCCTCGGCGGCGGCGGCTTCGAGGACATGCTGTTCCGCATGCTCGGCGTGCCGGTCGCGCGCGGCGACCGCTACGCGGTGCTGCCGTTCCTGCGTCAGTGGGTGCAGCGCCACGGCGGCCGGCTGATCGAGATCGGCACCGAGCAGGGCAACCGCCAGCTGTTCACCGAACAATCGTTGCCGCAGGCGCAGCTGGACTGGCTGCGCGAGATCCTGGCCGACGGCGAGAAGCTGGTGCCGGCGCGCTTCGCCCCGGCCGAACTGCCGCTGATGGCGGTGCCCGACCGCGAGGCCGAGCTCAAGCGGCGGCTGGAAAGCGACGAGGCCGACAAGCGCATCTCGATGACCGCGTTGCGGCTGGTGCGCGGCTTCACCGCCGGCATCGACGGCTCGGCGCAGGCGCGGCTGTACGTCAATCTCGACAATCCCGCGATCCAGGCGCTGCTGGACACCGCCCGCCGCGACCCGGCCGCGGCCGCGCCGGCGGCGCGCCTGCTCAAGGCGATCAAGCAATTGATGGACAGCCACAGCGAGGCCGACGGCCAGGGCCCGCGCCTCAACGGCGCGCTCGCCGCGATCGGCGACAGCGCGTTGCGGCTGCTGCCGTCCGGGCCCGCGCCGGTAGCCGAAACCCAGGCGCAGGACGAGCGGCCCACCGCCTGATCCGCGCGACCGCGCCGCGTTCGCCGCCGCTTCGCGCAGCGGCGGCGCGGCGCCCTCCACCCATTCGCCAAAGCGCCATAGCCAAACGGGGAGCAACCGATATGGACATCTTCCAATGGATCGAAGACCTCAGCGATGAACTGCGCGAGGCCGGCCAGTACCGCCTGGTCGAGCTGATCAACCGCATCCCGCACGAACTGCACGAGAACCATCCCGAGCGGGTCGAGGCGATGCTGCCCGAGGCGCTGGCCGCCGCGCGCGCGATGCAGCATCCGTGGCTGGAAGTGTTCTTCCGCCATTGGGGCCTGCAGAACCGCATGCGCAACCTCGCCGAGGGCGACAAGGCGCTGCCCGAGGCGGTGTCGCTGCTGGAGTTCGCCCACCGCGACCAGACCCAGCAGTGCCCGCAGTCGGTGTGCGTGACCCAGGACATCGCGATCTGCTACGGCAACGTCGACGGCCCGGGCTGGGTGCCCGAGCGGCTGGCGGTGAGCGAGGAGACGCTGGCGCGGATCGAGCCCAGCCGCGCCTGTTACGACTGCATCAGCCGCGAATACGCGCTGGCGCTGATGGACGACGGCCGCGCCGCCGACGCGGTCGAGTACCTGCAGCGGCAGGCGCAGAACATGCTGCGCGACGGCGCCGAGCCGGGCGTGGCCTACCGCGAGACCCAGGCCGGCGCGCTGTTCCGCGCCGGCCGCTTCGACGAGGCGCTGTCCGAGCTGGCGGCGATCGACGAAGACGACATGGTCGACGACGACGACGGCGACCGGCTCAGCCGACAGACCTTCCGTGCGCTGGTGCTGGCCCACCAGGGCCGCATCGACGAGGCCTGGGACGCGCTGCCCGAATACGGCCCGCTGATCGTGCCGCTGCTGTATCCGCGCTGGTCCGAGGCGATGGCGCTGATCGCGCAGGCCAAGCCCGAGTACAACCACTGGCGCCTGGGCCGGCTGCTGATGTCGATGGCCACGCACATGGATCAGGTCGGTGCGCACCGCCGCTGCATCGAGCAAGCGCTGCGCCACGGCGAACTGGCGCTGCTGCGCAACGCGCCGTGGAGCGCGCGCCGCGCGCTGGAACTGGCGCGCCGGCATCAGCCGCTGCTGCGCGCCGACCTCGGCGCGGCGCAGCAGATCGACGCCTTCGCCGCGCGCCTGGACGCCGCCGGCGGCGGCGAATTCGCGCTGCCGATGCCGGCCGAGCAGGTCTACGAGCACGTGCGCGGCAGCGAGGGCTCCGATCCCGAGCAAGACATGGAGCTGCTGCTCGCCGCCTACGCCCAACGCCGCGACGACGGCCCGCTGGCCGGCCTGCTGGCCTCGGCGATGCTGGCCTGCGGCGCGCGCGAGGAAGCGCTGGCGCACTTGTGGGACTTCGTCGGCCGCCATCCCGGTTCGGAGGAATCGCCGGCGGGGCAATTGCTGGACCAACTGCTCGACGATGCCGACGCCGGCGCGCAGATCGAGCGCCTGGCCGCGCTGCTGCAGCCCGTGCGCGAACCGTTCGCGCATTGGTGCCGCGCGCAGCTGGCGTTCCGCCAGTCGCGCTGGCGCGAAGTCGGCGGACATGTGCAGCGCCTGCTCGCGGCCGATCCCGACGCGCGCGGCGCCAACCGCCTGTGGGCGCGCGCGGCCATGGAAGAACAGGACTTCGCCCAGGCCGTGCAGTTGTACGCGGCGCTGGCCGAGCAGGCCGAACAGCCCGGCGGCGACGACTGGGACCTGATGTCGGCCGCCAGCGCCGCCGGCGACTGGGACGCGGTGCGTCGCAGCGCCGCGCGCCTGGGCATGGAACTGAGCGATAGCGAAGGCCCGGTGCGCGAGTCCTGGGGCTGGGTGCGGGTGCGTTACGAGCGCGACGGCGAGAGCTACGACTGCCTGGCCCGGCGCACCGGCCCGGTCACCGCGCAAGTGACCACGGTGGCGCCGCCGGGCCGTCCCCAGCACGTGCGCGACGAAGTCGTGTTCGACGCCGCGCCGCTGGAACCGGCGCCGGAAGACGAGACCGAGCGCGAGCGCTGGCTGGCGCCGTTCCGGGTGGTCCACACCGCCCATCGCGCCGATTACCGCAGCTGGTTCGTCGACGGCGCGCATCCCGGCGACGCCGCGTTCGAAGCGCTGTGCGAAGCGGTCGAAGCGCAGGAATGGTCGTTGTGGGTGCGCAGCAGCGACGACTATCGCGTGCGCGATCCCAACACCGAGGAAGACGAGGCGCTGCCCGGCGTGTACTTCTTCCTGGCCACGCCGCCGCACTCGTCGCCGGCGGACGTGGACCGGCGCCTGCACGAACTCACCGCCGGCTGGGAGCACCCGTTGAGTTGGCCGCAACTGGCCGAACAGGCCGGCGCGGACGTGTCGCGGCACGAGGCGGTGATCGAGGCGTACGGGCTTTGAAGCCGCGCGCGATCGGCGAGTAACGACAAGCCAGTGGATGCCGGGGCCCGAGCGGGCCCGGTTCCACCAGCGCCTCGCTGTTGCTGTGGTGGGAGGGACTTCAGTCCCGATGCCTTTCGCTCAGATCGCGGCGATCCGGCCGAAAAGCATCGGGACTGAAGTCCCTCCCACACCAGCCGCGCGCCGTCGAAAACCGGCGAAACATTTCCAAAACCGCCGCGCGGTTGCGCCCGCGCGGCGCGGCCGCTAGCGTGTGGGCGGTCCGTTTCGCCTCCCATCCGCCGGGCCTTCGCCATGACCACTCGCCGTTCGTTCCTGCACAGCTCGCTGCTCGCCGCGGGCGCCGCCGCGCTGCCCGCGTTCGCCGCCGACAAGCCGCCGGCGCCCAAGGCCATCGACGGCGCGCGCGTGGTCTCGACCTGGGACTTCGGCGTCGGCGCCAATCAGGCCGCGTGGAAGGTGCTGGGCGAGGGCGGCGCGGCGCTGGACGCGGTCGAGGCCGGCGCGCGCTGGGCCGAAGCGGATCTTTGCAACAGCACCGTCGGACGCTGCGGCAACCCCGACCGCGACGGCGTGCTGACGCTCGACGCCAGCATCATGGACGGCGACGGCCGCTGCGGCGCGGTCGCCGCGCTGGAGGACATCGCCCACCCGGTCAGCGTCGCGCGCCGGGTCATGGAGCGCACGCCGCACGTATTGCTGGCCGGCGCGGGCGCGCAGCAGTTCGCGATCGAGCAGGGCTTCCCGAAGCAAGCGCTGCTGACCGACAAGGCGCGCGCGGCCTGGAACGAGTGGCGCAAGACCGCGAAGTACCAGCCGGCGATCAACGCCGAGCGCCTGGACAACGCCAAGCCCGGCGACAAGCACAATCACGACACCCTCGGCATCCTCGCCATCGACCGCAGCGGCAAGCTGGCCGGCGCCTGCACCACCAGCGGCATGGCCTGGAAACTGCACGGACGCGTCGGCGACAGCCCCATCGTCGGCGCCGGTTTGTACGTCGACAACGACGTCGGCGCGGCCACCGCCTCGGGCGTGGGCGAGGAAATGCTGCGCAACGCCGCGAGCTTCCTGGTGGTCGAGCTGATGCGCCAGGGCCGCAGCCCCGACGAAGCCTGCCGCGAGGCGATCGAACGCGTCGTGCGCAAGCGCCCGCAGGCGAGCAAGACCTTGCAGGTGTGTTTCCTGGCGATCGACAAGCACGGCGAAGTCGGCGCGCACGCGCTGCACCGCGGCTTCGTCTACGCGGTGTGCGATGCCGGCAAGCGCGACGCGCTGCTGGATGCGCGCTCGGTGTATGCGACCGAGCAGACTTGAGTCGATGACGGTGGATTGAGATGGATACGCGCGGTTCGATGCGGGTGTCAGGCGACAGCGGATTGACCGGAGGTAAAGTCCATGAACGCGACCGATCGACCGTTGCTTGAGATTTCCGCAGGCTCTTTGGCGTCCGCGCTGGCCGCGCAGGAAGGCGGCGCAGACCGGGTCGAGCTGTGCGACAACCTCGCCGAGGGCGGCACCACGCCGTCCTACGGCGCGCTAGCGGTCGCCCGCGACCGGTTGCGCATCCCGCTGTACGTGCTGATCCGCCCGCGCGGCGGCGACTTTCTTTACGACCCGGCCGAACGCGCGGCGATGCTCGCCGACGTCGAGGCCTGCGTGCGGCTGGGCTGCGACGGCGTGGTGATCGGCGCGCTCGACGCCGACGGCGAGGTCGATGCGGCGGTGTGCGGCGAACTGATCGCGGCGGCCGGTCCGCTCGGCGTCACCTTCCATCGCGCCTTCGACGCCGTGCGCGATGCGCAGCGGGCGTTGGAAGCGGTCATCGCGCTCGGCTGCGAACGCGTCCTCACGTCCGGCGGCGCCGCAGACGCGGACACGGGCGCGGCGCGCATCGCGCAGTGGGGCGCGCAATCGGCGGGACGCATCGCGTTGATGGCCGGCGCGGGCGTCACTCCTGAAAACATCGCGGACGTCGCGCGTCGCGCCGGCGTTCGCGAATTGCATGCCTCGGCCAAGGCGCCGCGGCGTTCGGCGATGCGCTACCGCAACGACGCCCTGGCCGGGCTGTCGCCGGACTGGAGCCAGAGCGACGCACAGCGCGTGCGCGCGCTGGTGCGAGCGCTGCGCGGCTGAGCGCATGGGCTACGAATACGACCTTGTGCCCGACGATCCCGACGATTACCTGCGGCGGCGCGCGGCGCTGATCGACGCGGCCACGGCCTTGCCGAGTTTCAGCCGCCGCGCCGGCGCCTGGGAACTGTGGTTGAGCGATCCCGCGCGTCCAGCGGACGGATGGGAGCAAGCGCAGTTGGTGTTCGGCGAGCGCGACGTGCGCGTGACCTGCATGACCCCGTTGAGCGCGATGGTGCGCGCGGACTTGCGCGCGCTGCCCGGCTTGTTCGGCGGGGCGCGTTATGTCGACGACGACGGCGGCCCGACCGCGTTCTGATGGCGGCGTCGCGTTGGGAGGTTTGCGGTCGGCGTTGGCGCAGGCTCGTTGTGGCTGAAAGAAAAGCGTCGGGCCTGAAGGCCCTCCCACAGGTGTTACCGCAGCCTCAGCGGGGCGGTGCTGTTGTGGGAGGGGCTTCAGCCCCGATGCCTTCCGATCCGCCGCGATGAATCTTCGCCGCGACTGAAACAAAAGCGTCGGGCCTGAAGGCCCTCCCACGTCACGATTGCGGAGTGTGACTGCGGCTTGCGCGCATTTCGCCGTCGGTCACGCCACTTCATCTTCTTCCGCATCCGCGGGGCGAACGGTTTTTCCCGGGCGCGGCGACGGCATCGCCGTCTCTCGCGCAGCGCGCGTCGCGCGAGCGGAACCGGATCACGGCGACACCCGGCACGCACTCGCGCAAACGCGTTTCCGCGATTGCCGCGCGCGGGCCGCGCTGCTAGTCGTTGGGGCATCCACCGTGCATGTGCGCCGCTGCAGCGGCGCGGTCTTCGCGCCCGCAACGCGGCGCGAAGACGCCGCCACGGTCCAGGTCACATTCCCCAACCGTGCAGCGGAGCACTGCCATGTCCACCCCCAACCATCCCGACCGGCCGCGCGACGGCCGAGAACTCGCGCGAGCCCAACATCCCGAACGGGCCGAACCCGCCGAGCAAGCCGAACCCACCGAATCGCCCGAAGCCGGCCGCCGCCGCTTCATCGCCCAGGCGCTCGCCGCCGGTGCCGTTGCGGCGTGGTGGCCGGCGTTTCGGATCGAAGCCGCTCGCATCGAAGCCGCCGTCCGCGCCGGCGAATGCGCCGCGCCACCAGGCTTCCCCACGCACATCGCGCTGTTCCGGCAGGCCTACGAAAGCTGGTCTGGCGAGATCCGGATCGATGCGATGTGGACCTGCTCGCCGCGCGACCCGGCCGAAGTCGTCGAAGTGGTGAACTGGGCCGCGCGCAACGGCTACCGGGTGCGGCCGCGCGGCATGAACCACAACTGGTCGCCGCTCAACCTCGCGCCGACGCAGGGCTGCGGCGACAAGGTCGTGCTGCTCGACACCGCCACCCACCTCAAGCGCGTGCGCATCGAACGCGATGCACAGCCGGCGCGGGTGGTGGCCCAGGCCGGCGTGCTGATGCAGGACTTGCTCGCGCAGATGAAGCAGGCCGGGCTCGGCTTCGCCCACGTACCGGCGCCGGGCGACCTGACCCTCGGCGGCGTGCTGGCGATCGACGGCCACGGCACCGCGGTGCCGGCGCAGGGCGAAACCCGCCGCAGCGGCCACAGCTACGGTTCGCTGAGCAACCTGGTGCTGGCGCTGACCGCGGTGGTGTGGGACGCGGGGCAGGGCGCCTACGCGCTGCGCACGTTCCGTCGCGACGAAGCCGATTGCGCGGCGTTCCTGGTACATCTGGGCCGCGCGCTGATCGTCGAGGCTACTTTGCAGGCCGGCGCCGATCAGCGCCTGCGCTGCCAAAGCTACGTCAACATCGCCGCCAGCGAGCTGTTCGCGGCGCCGGGCTCGGCGGGACGCACGTTCGCCAGTTTCCTCGACCGTTCCGGGCGGGTCGAGACCATCCACTTTCCGTTTACCGGCAATCCATGGCTCAAGGTGTGGACGCCGACGCCGAGCCTGCCGCCGCTGGTGCGCGAAGCCGTCGCGCCGTTCAACTATCCGTTCTCCGACAGCATCTCGCCGGAGTTGGCCGCGCTGATCCGCGACGTCAACCTGGGCGACGTCAGCCGCACGCCGGCGCTGGGCGCCTTGCAGTACACCTTGGTCGCCGCCGGGCTGGTGTTCACCGCCGGCTTCGACCTGTGGGGCTGGTCCAGCGATCTGTTGCTGTACGTGAAGCCGACCACGCTGCGGGTCACCGCGAACGGCTATGCGGTGATCACCTCGCGCGCGAACGTGCAGCGGGTCGTGCACGAGTTCGTCGGCTATTACCAGGCGCGCGCCGAAGCGTATCGGGCGCAGGGCCTGTTCCCGGTCAACGGCCCGGTCGAGATCCGCGTGACCGGCCTGGACCGCGCCGGCGAGGTCGGCATGGCCGGCGCGGTCGAACCGCTGCTGTCGGCGGCGCGGCCGGTGCGCGAGCGGCCGGAATGGGACTGCGCGGTGTGGCTGGACCTGCTGACCCTGCCGGGCACGCCGCAGATGCAGGCGTTCTACCGCGAAGTCGAGCAGTGGGTGTTCGCGCGTTTCTCCGGCGTGGATGCGCTGGCGCGGGTGGAGTGGAGCAAGGGCTGGGGCTACGGCGCCGACGGCGCGTGGAGCGATGCGGCGGTGATCGGGCAGGGCATTCCGCAATCGCTGCGCTACGGCCAATCGGCCGGGGCGGACTGGGACGCGGCGCGGGCGATCCTCAACCGTTACGACCCGGCGCGGGTTTACGCCTCGCCGTTGCTGGACCGGCTGCTGCCCTAAATCCGACGGTGGCACGGCTTTCGGGCCCAGCGCTTTTCTTTCGGATCGGGGAGGCTGGCCGGAAGGCTTCGGGCCTGAAGGCCCTCCCACAACAGCAGGGGCTGGGCTCGCTCATGCCGCAGGCGCGGCTGCGGCGGGCCGTTCCAGCGCAGAGCCCGCGCCGGCCGCGCCGGCCCCGCGGGCGCCGCTGCTGCGCAACATTCCGGCCGCTCCGCGAGCGGCCGTCTCGCCCGCGCGTTCGCGGCAAGCCAACCTCGGCAAAACAAACACTTAGCTTCGGCACATCGCCTCGGCTGCGCCGGGAGCGTGCCTAACACAGCCATGTTGCTGCGCCGCGTCATGCAACCGGCGGCGAGGTCGTGCTTAATTTAGATCGATCCAATGTGGGGATTGGATGCACTGGGACCTTCCTGGGGAAGGTCCTGAGCCGTGGTCTTAGATCGATAGAAAAGTTCGCAACACGGGTTTCGGGGCCAGGGACGGGCCGTCATTGCAGCCAATTCCATGGGGAGCACCGCCACGATGAATCATTCCAACCTCAGACGCAGCGCACTGGCCTGCGCCCTGCTGTCGGTCCTGTGCGCGCCGGTCGCCGCGCAGGCCCAATCCGCCGCCGCCGCGCCCGACGGGGCCGATGCGGCGCAGGCCGAGGCCGTCCAGGCCGGCGGCGCCGACGCCGCCCAGGCGAGCGCCGGGCGCAAGCCCACCGAGATCGACAAGGTCACCGTCACCGGTTCGCGCATCAAGCGCGCCGAGATCGAAGGCCCGGCGCCGGTGTTCACCATCACCGCCGCGCAGATCGAGAAGGAAGGCTTCAACACCGTCTACGACGCGCTGACCACGCTGACCGAGGCGATGGGCACGGTCGAATCCGACATCGCCTGGGGCCAGCACACCGTCAACGCCAGCCCGCTGAACCTGCGCAACATGGGGCCGGGCCGCAGCCTGCTGTTGATCAACGGCCGCCGCGTGGTCGATTACCCGCTGCCGTACCAGGGCAAGAGCAACTTCGCCAACTACAACAACATCCCCACCGCGATCGTCGAGCGGATCGAAGTGCTGGCCAGCGGCGCGTCGGCGATCTACGGCTCCGACGCGGTGGCCGGCGTGATCAACGTCATCCTCAAGAAGGAATACCAGGGCGACCAGGTCAAGGTCCGCGGCGGCACCTCCACCCGCGGCGGGCGCGATGCGCTCGACCTGTCCTGGGCCGGCGGCCGCAGCGGCGACAACTGGAGCGTCACTTACGCCCTGCAGTACTTCAAGCGTGAAGCGTTGCCGGCCGGCCAGCGCGAATTCATGGACTCCGACTTCGACGCGCCGCCGCTGGCGCTCAATCCGCAGGACCGCGCGGTCGGCATCCTGCCCTCGGTCGGCATCCGCATGTTCAACGCCGGCACCGGCCAGCGCATGATGCCGCCGGCCGGCGCCTGCGATCAGTACAACGGCGAGTTCTTCCTGCAGAACCGCCGCACCTTCAACCGCAACACCGGCGCGATCGGCGACACCGGCTGGCAGTGCGGCCAGAGCGCGGTGTTCCAGCACTGGACCCTGCGCAACGGCAGCGAGGACCGCTCCGGCTACGTGTACGGCAACTACGACTTCGACAACGGCATGAAGGGCTGGGCCAGCGTCGGCGTGTGGTCCTCGCGCGGCGAGAACATGACCTTCATGCCGGGCTGGAGCTCGAACGGCACCTACCGCGACAACGGCCTCAACGCCGATCTCGACCTGGTCAAGAGTTTCACCCCGCAGGAAATCGGCGGCGCCAAGAGCGGCTATACCTATTCCGACGAACTGTCGTGGGACGTCGCGGTCGGCCTGAGCGGCAAGTTCGGCGAACGCTTCGACTGGGACTTCAGCGTCGGTCGCGCCGAGTATCGGGTCGACGAGAAGTTCCCGGCGATCCTGATCGCCGAAGGCGACCGCTTCTTCCTCGGCCCGAACCGCGACCGGCTCGACCAGAACCGCTTCTGGAACCCGATCTCGCCGCAGGACTACGCCTCGATCAGCACCCGCGGCAAGAACCGCGCCGAGTCGTGGCTGAGCTCGGCCAACTTCATCGTCAGCGGCGACCTGTTCGAAGGCTGGGCCGGGCCGATCGGCTTCGCCGGCCAGTTGGAAGCGGCCAAGCAGGGCTATCGCCTGGCGCCGGACCCCAACACCATCGGCGACGACCGCCTGTACGACCAGACCGCCAACCTCGACCGCGGCTCGGGCTCGCGCAATCATTACGCCGCCGGCGTCGAGTTCAAGATCCCGCTGCACCGCACCCTGACCGCGTCGATCGCCGGCCGCTACGACAAGTACGACGCGGTCTCCGGCGACGCCGCCAGCACCTACAACGCCGGCCTGGAATGGCGGCCGTTCTCCAACCTGCTGCTGCGCGGCACCTACGCCACCAGCTTCCGCGCGCCGGACATGCACTTCGTCTACGCGACCCCGAGCACGTCGGTGGCCGACCAGACCGACTACCTGGGCTGCCTCAGCGCGGGCCAGCAGGGCAACTGCACCTGGGACGCCGGCTTCAAGGTCGAAGACGCGCAGATCGCCCGCGAAGGCACGCCGGACCTCAAGTACGAAACCGGCAAGTCGTGGACGGTCGGCTTCGTCTGGGACATCGCCGACGGCCTGTCGGTGTCGACCGACTACTGGCGGATCGAGCTGGAGGACGAGATCGACGACATCGGCGCCAACGACGTGCTGCTCGACGAGGCCTATTGCCTGACCGGCAAGACCCCGACCGGCGAGCCGCGCATCGGCGCGCCGAGCGCCGACCGCTGCCGCCTGCAGATCGGCCGGGTCACCCGCGGTCCCGATCCGGACGGCGCCGGCCCCTTGCTCGGCCCGGTCACCGACATCCGCACCGGCCCGATCAACCGAGCCGCGCGCAACGTCGAAGGCCTCGACGCCTCGCTCAAGTACCGCCTCAACACCGAGCGCTGGGGCGATTTCAGCTTCGGCCTGAACTACACCAACCTGCTCAAGCTCGAAACCCGCACCGACAGCAGCGAGGAAATGCAGGACAAGCGCACCGACGAGCCGCGCAGCAAGTTCCGCGGCAGCGTCAACTGGCAGAAGGACCGCTGGAACGCCACCGTCTACGCCGACCGCGTCGGCAGCGTGCCGAGCGTGCGTTTCCGCGGCTGCCGCGGCTTCGCCGACGGCTATGCGCCGAGCTCCGACGATTGCATGGACACCGATCCGGCCAGCCCGACCTACGGCCAGAAGACCGAGAAGTACTGGGGCCGGGTCGGACCGGCGATCACCTGGAACGTCAGCGCCGGCTACCGCATCACCGACAACGCCAAGGTCAACGTCTACGTCAGCAACCTGTTCGACGAGGTCAACGAAGACAAGGACCCGTACAAGCGCGACTTCGCCTTCATCGCCGACCGCATCTTCAGCCCGGTCGGCCGCGAGATCGCGGTGGAATACGTGCTCGACTTCAAGTAAGGCAAACCGCGGCCGCGGCGGCGTCTTGCCGCCGCGGCGACATCATCACTCACGAGGGACGCATCCACGATGGCTCGCACACCGGTTCGGCACAGGCGCTTTTCGGTTTTCCCGGCGGCAGCGACGTTGCGGCCCCTGGCCGCCGCGGTGTGCCTGACCTTGCTGGCGGGCGCCGCCGGCGCGACCGCGCCGGCGTCGACCGATCCGGTGCGCGAGGTCAACACCTTCATCGGCAGCAAGGACGACGGCAATACCTTCCCCGGCGCCTCGGCGCCGTTCGGCCTGATCCAGGTCAGCCCGATCGGCGAGCACTACACCGGCTGGCGCTACGACGATCCCAAGATCCGCGGCTTCGGCCATTCCTTCATTTCCGGCGCCGGTTGCTGGGAGCAGGGCGGGCAGTTGTCGGTGTTGCCGACCACCGGCGCGATCGGCCCGGGCCAGCGCTTCGACACCAAGGCGTCCAAGTCCTTCGACCACAAGGCCTACGGCTCGGCCTACAGCCACGATGGCGAAGTCGGCGAAGCGGGTTACTACAAGGTGCGGCTGACCGGCGAAGCCGCCGGCCCGATCGACGCCGAAGCCACCGCGCTCACGCGCGCGGCGGCCGAGCGCTACACCTTCCCGGCCGGAGCGAAGCAGGGCACGATCCTGGTCAACACCGGACAGGCCAACGAGCGCCATCTCGTCGTCGGCAGCACCGTGGACGTGGTCGGCGATCGCGCGGTGGAAGGCCGCATCACCACCAAGAGCTTCTGCGGCGGCCAGCAGTACACCACCTGGTTCCGCATGGAGTTCGACCGTCCCTTCGCCAGCCACGGCACCTGGGACGAGACCGGCGGCCATCCCGGCGGCAAGTCGAGCATGCAGGGCGACACCCGCCCGCACGGCGCCTGGTTCACCTTCGATACCGCGAAGGGCCGCGCGGTGACCGCGGTCAGCGCGATCTCGCACGTCGACCTCGAAGGCGCGCGCCGCAACCTGCGCGAGGAAGGCAGCCGCGGCGGCAAGCCGCTGGCGTTCGACGCGATGCGCAAGCAGGCCCAGGACGCCTGGCGCAAGGAACTTAATTCGGTGCGCGTGACCGGCGGCAGCGACGACGACCGCACCGTGTTCTACACCGCGCTCTACCATTCGCTGCTGCAGCCGCTGACCGGCAGCGACAGCGACGGCCGCTACCGCGGCTACGACACCCGGATCCACAAGGCCGAGGGCTGGACCTACTACGAGTATTTTTCGCTGTGGGACACCTACCGCTCGCAGAACCAGCTGCTGGCGATGCTGCGGCCGCAGCGCGCGCGCGACATCGGCCAGTCGCTGCTGAAGATCCACGAGCAGAACGGCTGGCTGCCGCGCTGGGGCTACGCCAACTTCGACAGCAACGTGATGACCGGCGATCCGGTCACCCCGTTCATGGTCGACCTGTGGCGCTTCGGCGCGCTCGACGGCCGCGAACAGCAGGCCTACGCCGCGCTGCGCGAGAACGCGTACGGCCTTCCGCCGGCGCTGGTGCGCAGCCAGGGCCGCGCCGGCAATCCGAGCTATCTGAAGGACGGTTTCGTCCAGTACGACCGCGCGTTCCCGGCCAAGAGCATGGACGTGGACCCGCACCACGGCGGTTCGTCCACGCTCGAATACGCGCTCGGCGATTGCGCGCTGTCGCAGATGGCGCAGGCGCTGGGCAAGAGCGATGACGCGGCTACGCTGCGCGAGCGCGGCCGCAACTGGACCAAGGTGTGGGACCAGAATGCGGCCGATCCGGAACTGGGCTTCCGCGGCTTCCCGCGCCCGCGCATCGACGGGGGCGCGTTCTATGCCGAAACCGACGGCAGCTACAACCCGCGCTCGCAGCACGGTTTCCACGAAGGCACCGCCTGGCAGTACCAGTGGCTGACCCAGCAGGACGTGCCCGGCGTGGTCGCGGCGATGGGCGGTGCCGAGCAGACCGGCAAACGCCTCGATGCCTTCTTCGCCTACGACGCGCTGCTGGCCGATCCGGCCGGCGCGGCGCGCAAGCAATGGGTGGTCGGGCCGTACAGCTACTACAACCAATACCGCTACAACCCCAACAACGAGCCCGACCTGCACAGCCCGTGGATGTACACGCTGATCGGCCAGCCGTGGAAGACCGCGACCGTACTGCGCGCGGCGCAGACGCTGTTCACCAACGCGCCCAACGGCGTCACCGGCAACGACGACCTCGGCACCATGTCGGCCTGGTACCTGTTCAGCGCGATCGGCCTGTACCCGGCGGTGCCGGGCAGCGGCGAACTGCTGCTGCACGCGCCGCGCTTCGAGCAGGTCGAGATGGATCTGGGCAACGGCAAGATCCTGCGCATCCAGGCGCCGGGCGCGAGCGGGCAGGGCGTGCAGTACGTGCAAGGCGCGAGCTTCGACGGCAAGGCCCACGACAAGGTCTGGCTGGACTGGAGCGCGCTGCGCGGCGGCGGAACGCTGCGCTTCGAGCTGGGCGCGCAGCCGGCCGCGAACGGCTGGGGCACGCAGGCCGCGGCCTTGCCGGTGTCTGCTTGCGCGGCGCCGAAGTGAGTCGATAACGCGATGAAGAGCCGATAGCGCGATGAAGCCCTGGACCGCCGACGTCGTCGACCGCCGTCATTCCCGCGAACGCGGGAATCCAGGGCTTCGCCGCGACACCGCCGCACCGCTGTCGTGGGAGGGACTTCAGTCCCGACGCTTTTGTTCCAGCGCCGATCGAACAGCGTCGGGACTGAAGTCCCTCCCACAAGAAACCGCCGAAGCCGTCGAAGGTTGAGCGCACGATGAATCGTCTTTTCGCCAACAGCCGCACCCTCGCCAGGCTAACCCGCGCGCGCCTGCCGCTGGCCTTGTTCGGCCTGGTCGGCGCGGCGATCGGCCTGGGGCCGGCCGCCAACGCGGCCGAGCCCGTGCCGGCGGCGCAGACCGCCGCGCCCGAACTGGTCCCGCTGCCCGCGAGTGTGCAGTGGGGCGAGGGCGCGTTCGCGCTCGATGCGGCCACCACGATCTACGCCAACAACGCCGAGGCCCGCGCCGTCGCCCAGCTGCTGCGCGACGAACTCGCCGCCACCCAGGGCCTGCAGTTGGCCTTGCGCAGCGGCGCGCCGAAGCCGCGCAAGCACGAGGACGAACCGGCGCAATACGTGCAGTTCGTCGCCGAGCCCGCCGGCCGCGACGCCCGGGCCAACGAGCGCTACCGGCTCGACATCGGCCCGCGCGGCATCCGCGTGGCCGGCGCGCCGGCCGGCCTGTTCTACGGCTACCAGACCCTGCGCCAACTGCTGCCGGCCGCGCGCGGCGGCGCGCCGTTGCGGCTGCGCGCGCTCAGCGTCGAGGACGCGCCGCGCTTCGCTTATCGCGGCATGCACCTGGACGTCGGCCGGCACCTGTTCCCGCTGGACTTCATCAAGCGCTATCTCGACCAGATGGCGCGCTACAAGCTCAACACCTTCCACTGGCATCTCACCGACGACCAGGGCTGGCGCCTGGAAATCAAGCGCTATCCCAAGCTCGTCGGCGTGGGTTCCAAGCGCAAGCAGACGGTGGTCGGCCGCAACATCGATCCCTTCGTAGGCGACGGCACGCCTTACGGCGGCTTCTACACCCAGGAGCAGGCGCGCGAGATCGTGGCCTATGCGCGCGCGCGCCACATCACGGTGATTCCGGAAATCGAGATGCCCGGCCACGCCCTGGCCGCGCTGGCCGCGTATCCGGAACTCGCGTGTACGCCGGGCCCGTTCGAGGTCGGCGCCAACTGGGGCGTGTACGACGACATCTTCTGTCCGAAAGAGGCGACCTTCAAATTCCTGGAGAACGTGCTCGACGAAGTGGTCGCGATCTTCCCCGCGCCGTACGTGCACATCGGCGGCGACGAAGCGCCGAAGACGCGCTGGAAGGCCAGCGCGCAGGCGCAGGCGGTGATCCGCCGCGAAGGGCTGAAGGACGAGCACGAACTGCAGAGCTGGTTCATCCGCCGGATGGAGAAATTCCTGCACACCCGCGGCAAGCGCATCATCGGCTGGGACGAGATCCTCGAAGGCGGGCTGGCGCCGGACGCGACGGTGATGTCCTGGCGCGGCGAGGCCGGCGGCATCGCGGCCGCGCAACAAGGCCACGACGTCGTCATGACCCCGACCCAGTGCTGCTACTTCGATTACGGCCAGGGCCCGGCCGCGCAGGAGCAGTGGGGCCTCGGCGGCGAGCTGAGCATGGACAAGGTCTACGCCTACGACCCGGTGCCGGCGGCGCTGACCGCGGCGCAGGCGCGGCATGTGCTCGGCGTGCAGGGCAACGTCTGGACCGAACACCTCAAGACCCCGGCGATGGTCGAGTACATGGCGTTCCCGCGCCTGCTCGCGCTGGCCGAGGTGGCGTGGACGCCGCAGGCGCAGCGCGCCTGGCCGGACTTCCAGCGCCGCCTGCGCGGCCAGTTCGCCCACCTGGACCGCGACCGCGTCGGCTACCGCATTCCCGCGCCGCAGGGGCTGGAGGATGTCCTGCTGATCCAGCAAGGCCGCGAGCGCCGCCGCAGCCACACCGTGACGCTGGCGCCGGCGGTGCCGGGAGCGGCGATCCGCTACACCCTCGACGGCCGCGATCCGGACGACGCTTCGCCGCTGTATTCGGCGCCGATCGAGCTGGTGCTGGAACTGGACAAGCCGGTGCAGCTGCGCACCGTCAGCGTGCTCGCCGACGGCCGCCGCAGTGGGGTGCAGGCCGCCACCCTGCGTTATCGCAGTTATCTGCCGGCGACCGCCAAGCCGGCGCGCACCGCCGCCGGCTGGAGCTACCGCGTGTACGAAGGCCTGTTCGCCAACCTCGACGAGTTCGCCGCCGCCGCCAAGCGGCGTCCGGCGGCGCAGGGCGCGGCCGACACGCTGGCGCTGGAGCGCTTCGGCCGCCGCAGCCGCTTCGGCGTGCGCTTCGACGGCTATGTGCGGGTGCCGGCCGACGGCGCCTACCGGTTCGCGCTGCAGGGCGACGACCGCTCGGCGCTGTACGTCGACGGCGAGGCGGTCGTCCGCAACGAGACTTACGACCGCACCATCGAGACATCGGTGCCGCTGCGCGCCGGCTGGCACCGCCTGCGCCTGGACTGGTACCAGCGCGAGGGCGGCATGAGCCTGGGCCTGCGCATGGCCGCGCCGGACGCGCAGGGCCAGCCCGGCGAATGGAAGACGCTCGACGCCGGCGCGGTGGCGCATTGAACGCCGCCGCCGTCCGCCGCCGCGCCCGCGCGCTGCGACGATGTCGTCGCGCTATTTTTTTGTTGCGGGTTTAGATCGATCCAAAATATAAAGCACGCCAACGCACGCCGAAGTACGCACAGCCAGCAATAGAACCCGCAGCGCCGCACGAACGGCTTGCGACCACCACAAGAACGAAACCTTGGCCGTCGATCCGGCCGCGATTGGGAGGGGTAGCCATGACTCAACGACACGACCGCACGCCGCAGGGCCTCGCACCGCAAGACGCCGCCGCGCGCGCGCGCCGCAACGCCCTCAGCGCGGCCCTGCTGGCGGCGCTGTACCTGCCGCTGGCCGCGCAGGCGCAGGACGCCGCGCCGGCCGGCGAGGCCAAGACCATCGACAAGGTCACCGTGACCGGCTCGCGCATCAAGCGCGCCGAGATCGAAGGCCCGGCGCCGGTGACGGTGATCACCACCGAGCAGATCAAGCGCGAAGGCTTCGCCAACGTGTACGAGGCGCTGAGCTCGCTGACCGAGGTCACCGGCTCGGTCCAGGCCGACGTCAACAAGGGCCCCACGCCGAACGCCAGCCCGCTGAACCTGCGCAACCTCGGCCCCGGCCGCACCCTGCTGCTGATCGACGGCCGCCGCGTCGCCGATTACCCGCTGCCCTACGAGGGCCGCGGCAACTTCGCCAACTTCAACAACATCCCGATGTCGGCGGTGGAGCGGATCGAAGTGCTGGCCAGCGGCGGCTCGGCGATCTACGGCTCCGACGCGATGGCCGGCGTGATCAACATCATCATGAAGAAGAACTTCAACGGCGATGAGGTGCGGATCAAGGGCGGCACCACCACCCGCGGCGGCGGCGATTCCTACGACCTGTCGTGGACCGGCGGACGCACCGGCGAGAAGTGGAGCGCGACCTACGGCGTGCAGCTCAGCGGCCGCGAGACCATCTTCGCCGGCCAGCGCGGCTTCCTCGCTTCCGACCTGGAACCGGCGGCGACGGTCAAGCCGCTGGTCAACGACCCGTGGCCGTGGGTGTGGGGCGTGGAGCTGATCGACACCGCCGCCAAGCGCCGCGTCACCCCGCCGGCCGGCGCCTGCGACCGCTTCCAGGACCTGCCGCTGCACAACTTCCTCGGCAACGACGGCAACGCGCCCGAGTTCCCCGGCTACAGCTGCTCGCAGTCGCGCGGCAATTCGTTGTGGAGCCTGCGCAACGGCTCCGACAACCGTTCCGGTTTCGGCAACTTCAGCTACGACTTCGACAACGGCATGCAGGCCTGGGTCAGCGCGTCGGTGTGGGACAGCGACGGCGAGTCGCGCCAGGACGAGGCGCTGCGTTTCGAGCTCAACCGCGGCGGCGCGTTCTACGATCAAAACACCGGCAACACCTACCAGGCGCGGCGCGCGTTCACCGTGCCCGAGGCCGGCAGCCGCGATCCGTTCCTGTTCAACACCAGCGAACGCTCCTGGGACCTCGCCGCCGGCCTGCGCGGCCGCTTCGGCGAGCGCTTCAACTGGGACGCCACCGTCGGCCGCACCGAGTACAAGGTCGACTTCAGCTTCCCGGGCATGCTGCAGGGCGCGGTCGACAGCTACTTCCTCGGTCCGCAACTGGGCACCAACAACGGCCTGCCGGTGTATGCGCTGGACCAGGGCAAGTTCTGGTCGCCGATGACGCCGGAGACCTTCCGCCAGCTGACCACCCGCGGCAAGAGCAGCGCCGAGTCGTGGATGAACCAGGCCCAGTTCTCGGTCAACGGCGACCTGTTCGAACTGCCGGCCGGCCCGGTCGGTTTCGCCGGCGTGATCGAGGCCGGTTCGCAGGGCTACCGGCTCAAGCCCGATCCGCTGACCTTCGGCCCGAACAAGCTCTACGACCAGCCCGGCGGCACCAACCAGGGCGGCGGCGACCGCAAGCGCTACGCGGTCGGCGTCGAGTTCAAGGTGCCGGTGTTCAAGACCCTCGACGTGACCACCGCCGGCCGCTTCGACCGCTACGACGACGACGCGCGCAAGGAAAGCAACTTCACCTGGAACGCCGGCATCGAGTGGCGCCCGATCGAAAGCCTGCTGGTGCGCGGCGCCTACAACACCACGTTCCGCGCGCCGGACATGCATTACCTGTTCGCCACCAGCGGCACCGGCACCCAGGAAGACACCGACGTGTCCACCTGCGTGAGCCGCGGCCTCGGCCCGGATTGCAGCACGCAGGCGCTGTACTACCGCCACAACATCGCCCGCACCGGCAACCTCAAGCTGGAAAGCGAGACCGGCAAGTCGTGGAGCGCCGGCCTGGTGTGGGACGCGGCCGAGAACCTGTCGTTCAGCGCCGACTACTGGCGCATGACCATCGACAACCAGGTCCGCGATTTCGACATCGCCGACATCCTCGACCTGGAAAGCCAGTGCCGCAACGGCCGCACCCGCCGCGCCAGCGACCGCATGCAGGTCACGCCGGGCTCGTCGACCTGTTCGGACATCGTCTCGCGCGTGACCCGCAGCGCGCCGGGCACCAATTCGTTCGGCGTCGCCGACCCGAACTATCCGATCGGGCAGGTGGTGTCGGTGTTCAGCGGCCCGATCAACATCGCCTACCGCGAAGTGGCCGGCGTCGACTTCACCGCCCGCTACAAGATCCCGGCGACCCGCTTCGGCGATTTCAGCTTCCAGTTCAACTACACCAACCAGCTCAAGAACAACGAGCAGCGCGACCCGGGTTCGCCGATGCAGGAGAACCGCGACAAGGAAGTGCGCACCTTCGCCCGCGCCAGCGCCAGCTGGAGTCGCGGCCCGTGGAACGCGACCTTGTTCGCCAACCGCATCGGCCACGTCAACGGCGACGGCTACAACGAGTGCGCGCCGATCCTGCCGGGCCAGACCGACACCTCCTGCCACATGGTCGGCAAGCTCAAGGCGCCGGTGTACTTTAACCTGACCGCGGGCTATCAGCTGACTGAGCAGGCCCGGGTCAACCTGTACGTCGACAACCTGTTCGACGAAGCCGATTACAAGGACCCCTACAAGAAGTTCTTCGCCTACGCCAACGAACGCGTGTTCACCCGCGTGGGTCGTGAAATCTCGGCCGAATTCGTTTACAAGTTCGACTGATCGCGTCGCGTACCGAATCGGACGCGCGGGCCGCCCGGGCCCGCGCGGACGGCAGCACCCCGCGGCCGGGCCGGCGCGCATCTCCTCCAGTGATGCGCGCCGGTGCGGCGGCGGAACCTCCCGGGCAAGGCGGTGTAAACCCTCGCGGCCACCCTCGGAATGCGTGCCGCGAGGTCTTGTCCGGACCTCGGAACGGGAGCGCGGGAAGCGCGCTCCCGTTTTTTTCCGCCGCCGCATGCGGCCGGACTCCGCCGCCGCCGACTTCCTATCGGGCCGCGCTCGCGTCCCGACTCCGACAGGTGACCCCATGCCCCAGACCGCACGGCCTCCGTCCTCCTGGCGCCTGTTCGCCGCCTTCGCCGCGCTGCTGTTCGCCGCCGCCGCGCAGGCCGCGCCGCTGTCCAGCCGCGAGCTGCACCAGGGCTGGCAGTTCCGCCTGCAGCCCGGCGATCCCGAAGCCGCCGCGCACCGCGCGGCGACCCAATGGCGCGGCGCGCAAGTGCCCGGCCACGTCCACACCGACCTGCTCGCGGCGGGCCTGATCGCCGATCCCTACGTCGGCGCGCCGGAAGCGCAGCTGCAATGGATCGGCCTGGCCGGTTGGGAATACCGCACCACCTTCGATCTCGACGCCGCGACCTTGAAGCGCGCGCGCAACGAACTGGTGTTCGACGGCCTCGACACCTTCGCCACCGTGACCCTCAACGGCCGCGAACTGCTGCGCGCCGACAACAGCTTCCGCACCTGGCGGGTGCCGGTCGACGGCCGCCTGCGCGAACGCGGCAACGAGTTGCGGGTGACGTTCGAGTCGCCGATCCGCAAGCTGCTGCCGCGGGTGCAGGCGATGCCGAACAAGATCGCCGGCAACTATCCCTCGCCCTACGGCGACGAGCCCAAGGATGCGATGACCGGCAACTTCGCGCGCAAGCCGGGCTACCACTACGGCTGGGACTGGGGCCCGCGCTACGTCAGCGCCGGCATCTGGCGCGGCGTGCGCCTGGAAAGCTGGGACCGCCTGCGCATCGCCGACCTGCACGTGCGGCCGCACGCGGTGAGCCGCGAGCGCGCGCAGGGCGAGGTGGTGCTGGAGATCGACAGCGTCGATGCCGGCAGCGCCGCGATCGACATCGAATACGCCGGCCCCGACGGCGCGCCGACGACGCTGCGCCAGCCGGCGCGGCTGCGCGCCGGCCGCAACACGGTGTCGGTGCCGCTCGCGATCGAACGTCCGTGGCTGTGGTATCCGGTCGGCTACGGCGAGCAGGCGCTGTACACGTTCAAGGCCCGCATCGAAGACGCCGGCGGCGTGCAGGCCCAGGCCCAGCGCCGCACCGGCCTGCGCCGGGTCGAGCTCAAGCGCGAGAAGGACGCCGGCGGGCAGGGCTTCGCCTTCGTCGTCAACGGCATCGAGGTGTTCGCCAAGGGCGCCAACGCGATCCCGTTCGACGCGTTCCCGGCGCGGGTCACCCGCGAGCGCCTGCGCCGCGACCTGCAGTCCGCGCGCGACGCCAACATGAACATGATCCGCAACTGGGGCGGCGGCTATTACGAGTCCGACGATTTCTTCGAACTCGCCGACGAACTCGGGCTGATGGTGTGGCAGGACTTCATGTTCGGCGGCGGCATGCCGCCGGGGTTCGATCCGGCCTTCCGCGCCAACGTCGTCGCCGAGGCCCGCGACAACGTGCGCCGGCTGCGCAACCACCCCAGCATCGTGCTGTGGTGCGGCAACAACGAGGAAGAGACCGCCTGGAAGGATTGGGGCCACGGCAGCAAGCTCAGGGAAGCCGATCCGAAGTTCGCCGAGGAAGTCTGGAACGGCTATGTCGCGCTGTTCGGCAAGGACCTGCGCGAAGTGGTCGCGCAGGACGGCGCCGGCGTGCCGTATTGGTCTAGCTCGCCGAGCAACGACCTGGCCGAGAAGGCCAACGACTCCAACAACGGCGACAAGCACTACTGGGACGTGTGGGGCGGCCCGGCGCTGCCGGCCACCGCTTATCTCGACGAGACCCCGCGCTTCATGTCCGAATACGGCCTGCAGGGCTGGCCGTCGCTGCGCACCATCGGCGCGTTCGCCAAACCCGAGGAGCAGGGCATCGACACGCCGGTGATCCGCGCCCACCAGAAGTTCCTCGCCGGCGACGGCAACACCCGCCTGCTCAAGTACGTGCGCGGCGAGTACGGCGAGCCGCGCGATTTCGCCGACTTCGTCTATCTCAGCCAGCAGGTCCAGGCCGAGGGCATCGAACTGGCCGCGCTGCACCACCGCGCCTCGCGTCCGCGCACGATGGGCTCGCTGTACTGGCAATTGAACGATGTCTGGCCGGGCGCGTCCTGGGCCAGCCTGGACTACTTCGGCCGCTGGAAGCCGCTGCATTTCCACGCCAAGCGCTTCTTCGCCGAACTGGCGATCGCGCCGCTGCGGCGGCCGGCCAAGGGCGAGACCGAGCTAAGCCTGATCTCCGACCGGCAGCAGCCGGTGCGCGGCGAATGGCGGCTGCGGGTGATCGACTTCGACGGCAGCGTTCGCCACGAGCAGCGCGAGCCAGCGACGCTGGCGCCGCTGAGCGCGACCCGCGCCGGCCGCTGGAGCGATGCCGAACTGCTGCGCGGCGCCGATCCCAAGCGCACTGCGGCGGTGTTCGAGTTGTGGGTGGACGGGCGCGCGGTGTCGCGCAACGTGGTGTATTTCAGCGAGTCCCGCAATCTGGCCTGGCAAGACCCGAAGCTGCGCGCGACGCTGCGCCGCGACGGCGGCGGCTACGTGCTTGAACTGCACGCCGACGCCTTGGCGCGCGCGGTGTGGATCGACTTCGGCGACCGCGATGTCGCGTTGGACGACAACGCGTTGACGGTGTTGCCGGGCGAGACGGTGCGGATCGCGCTGAAGTCGGCGGCCGACCTCGACGCGCTGGAGCGCGCCTTGACCCTGCGTTCGTTGTACCGCCGCTGAGGCGGGCGAGGGCGGCGGCGCACCGGCGCCGCCGCGGCGCGAAGGCGAGGGCGCAAGGCCGTCGACTTCGCGCCGTGGCCGCTCCCGCCGGCCCGGCGCGGGGATTGCGCCGCGCCCGGGTTCGCGCCGATGCTGGACGAAGGACCGGCTGACCCCATCGCGCCACGCCGCGCGTTGACAGCCCCATCGCCCACTACAAGGACGCACCCGGTGAGTTCCCGTCTTCCCGTCGCCCTGGCCGGCTTGATGCTGGCCCTGCCCATCGGCCTGGCCGCGTTCGGCCAGCCTTCGTCCCGCCCAACCCCGATCCGCGGCGACGTCACCGCGCCGCCGCCGCCGGCGCCGCTGCTGGTGGCGCGCGAGGCCGAAACCCCGATCCGGCTCGAATCGGCGCGCATCGACGCCGAGCTCAGCGGCGGCCTGGCCCACACCGCGATCGAGCTGGTGTTCCGCAACCCCAACAACCGCGTGCTCGAAGGCGAACTGCAGTTCCCGCTGAGCGAGGGCCAGCAGATCGACGGCTTCGCCCTGGACATCGACGGCCGCCTGCGCCCGGCGGTGCCGGTGCCCAAGGACAAGGGCCGCGAAGTGTTCGAGGCGATCGAGCGCCGCGGCGCCGACCCGGCCTTGCTGGAGCAGACCGCCGGCAACCAGTTCAAGCTGCGCATCTATCCGATCCCGGCCCAGGGCACGCGCCGGGTCCGGCTGGAACTGCGCGAGGCGCTGCGCCGCCACGACGGCCAGTGGCGCTTCGAGCTGCCGCTGGCGTTCGCCGCCGGCGCGCAAGCTTTCGACCTGCAACTGCGCAGCGCGGCCAAGCCGCAGGTGGACGGTCCCGGCGGCGAGGCGCGGGTGAGTTCGCGCGGCGGCGGTTACACCCTGGCCCTGGCGCGCGCGCCGGCCGGCGGCCGGCTGGCGGTCAGCGTGGCCGCCGCGACCGGGCCGCGGGCCTATGTCCAGGAGCACGACGGCGAGCGCTACTTCCTCGCCGAAGTGCCGCTGCAGGGCGCGAGCGCGCCGCGCGTGCTGCCGGCGTCGGTGGCGGTGGTCTGGGACAGCTCGGCCTCCGGCCGCAAGCGCGACCACGCCAGCGAGCTGGCCTTGCTGGACCGCTATTTCCGCCGCGCCGGCCGCATCGAGGCGAGCCTGATCCGGCTGCGCGACCGCGCCGAACCGGCGCGCGTGTTCCAGGTCGAGAACGGCGACTGGTCGGCGCTGCGGCGCGAACTGGAAAGCACGGTCTACGACGGCGCCACCGCTGCCGACAGTTGGCAGGCGCGGCCGCAGGTCGGCGAGTACCTGTTGTTCGGCGACGGTTTGTTCAACTACGGCGCCGGCAGCCTGCCGCAGTTCGCGCCCGGCCAACGCCTGTACGCGCTCAACTCGGCCGGCGCCGACGCCGACGCCGCGCGCCTGGGCGCGCTGGCCCAGGCCCACGGCGGCCGCTTGCTGAGCTGGCAGCGCGCCGGCGAACTCGACCGCGTCGCCGCCGGACTGCTCGAAGAAGGCCCGCGCCTGCTCGGCGCGGACGCGCTCGGCGCCGACCGGATCGAAGTGCAGTCCGCGTTTCCCGACGACGGCCTGCTGCGCATTGCCGGCCGCCTGCGCGACGCCCGCGCCGAGTTGAACCTGCGCGTGGCCGACGGCCAGGGCGAGCGCCGCCAGAGCGTGAAGATCGGCGCCGACGCCCCGGCCTCGGCGTTTCCCGCGCGGTTGTGGGCGCGCTACGCCATCGCCCGGCTCGAAGCCGACCCGGAGACCAACCGCGCCGCGATCGCGCGCCTGGGCCAGGGCTTCGGCGTGGTCACCGGCGAAACCTCGCTGATCGTGCTCGACGACATCGCCGACTACGTGCGCTACGACATCGCGCCGCCGGATCGCCGCGACGAGTTCCAGCGCCTCAAGGCGGCCCAGGCGAGCGAGCGCGACAGCACCCGCAAGGCCAGCCTGGACCGCGTCGCCGAGCTGTACGCGCGGCGCATCGAGTGGTGGCAGCGCGACTGGCCGAAGAACCCGCCGAAGGGGCTGGTGGCGCGGGTCAACCGTGCGGTCGAAGGCGGCTACGACCCGGAAGACGAGAACGGCGACGACAGCGTGCACTACGCGCCGCCGATGCCGGTCGCCGACGCCGCGCCCGTTGCCGCCGCCGCCGCCGCCGCGAGCGAGGCCGACACGCTGCGCCGCCGGTCCGAGCCGCAGGCCGTGCGCGAAGAAGCGGTGTCGATACCCGAGTTGCCGGCGGCGATGGCGCCGCCCGCGCAACCGATGCCAATGCCGGTCGCTGCGGCGCCGGCCGCGCGGGCCTCCTCGCTGGACACGATCACGGTGACCGGCAGCCGCATCGCTTCCCCGGAGGAAGCCAAGGCCGCCGTCGCCGGCCCGGACGGCCGCGCGGCGAGCATCGCCCTGCAGCCCTGGCAGCCCGATTCGCCCTACGCCCGCCGCCTGCGCGCCGCGCCGGCCGCGCAGGTCCACCGCCTGTACCTGGACGAGCGCGATTCGCACGCCGTCAGCACCGCGTTCTACCTCGATGTCGCCGACGTGCTCGAATCCAAGGGCCAACGCGAGCTGGCCTTGCGGGTGCTGTCGAACCTGGCCGAGCTGGATCTGGAGAACCGCCACGTCCTGCGCGTGCTCGGCTATCGCCTGTTGCAGATCGGCGAACCGAAGCTGGCGGTGCCGGTGTTCGAGCGGGTGCTGCGCCTGGCCGAGGAAGAGCCGCAGAGTTTCCGCGACCTCGGCCTGGCCTACGCCGCCGCCGGCCAGCCGCAACGCGCGGTCGACAACCTCTACGAAGTCGTCGTGCGCGACTGGGACGACCGGTTCCCCGGGATCGAGGAGATCGCCCTGGCCGAGCTCAACGCGATCGCCGCGGCGCATCCGGGCGAGACCGATCTGGCCCAGGTCGATCCGCGCCTGCGCCGCAACCTGCCGCTGGGCCTGCGCGCGGTGTTGAGCTGGGACAGCGACAACTCCGACATGGACCTGTGGGTCACCGACCCGAATGGCGAGAAGTGCTTCTACGGCCACAAGCAGACCTTCCAGGGCGGCCGCATCACCGAGGACTTCACCGGCGGCTACGGCCCCGAGGAGTTCTCGCTGCGCAAGCCCAAGCCGGGCAAGTACAAGGTCGAGGCCAACTTCTTCGGCAGCCGCCAGCAACTGGTGACCGGCGCGACCACCTTGCAGCTGTGGCTGAGCACCGGGTTCGGCGGGGCGGGGCAGGTCGACCGCAAGGTCACCCTGCGGCTCAAGGATTCGCGCGACACCGTCCTGGTCGGCGAGTTCGAAGTGAAGTGACCGCCGCGACGCGGCGGCGGTGGCTGCCTGCAGGAGCGGCGCACGCCGCGACCACGCCACCGCCCGCCGCGTCGAACCCCGGGGTCCGATCCTCCCGCGCCGATGCGGCCCGTCGCCGTGCCGCCGCGCGGGCGGCGGTCGGTTGCGCCGCGGCGGGCGACGGTGCGTCGCGGCTCGCGCCGCTCCTACAAGGGCGGCGGGCCGCGCGGGGCCTCGTGGCCTGCTAGAATCGCCGGTTCATCCGCACACGCACACACCCGGACATGATCGAACTCAATCCCGTCCGCCAGCGAATCGCCGACCTCAAGGGCCGGCTGGATTCGCTCAGGGGGTATCTTTGACTACGACGCCAAAGTCGAGCGCCTGGAAGAAGTAAACCGCGAGCTGGAAAGCCCCGACGTCTGGAACGACGCCGAACGGGCGCAGAACCTCGGCCGCGAGCGCGCCGCGCTGGAAAAGGTCGTCAACGGCATCCACACCCTCACCGAGGGCCTGGTCGGCGGCCTGGAGCTGCTGGAACTGGCCGAGATGGAGGACGACGAGTCCACCGCGCTGGCGGTGGTCGAGGACGTCGAGCGCTACGCCAAGGAAGTCGAGAAGCTCGAGTTCCGCCGCATGTTTTCCGGGCAGATGGACAGCGCTTCGGCGTTCGTCGACATCCAGGCCGGCGCCGGCGGCACCGAGGCCCAGGACTGGGCCGAAATCCTGCTGCGCATGTACCTGCGCTGGGCCGAATCGCGCGGCTGGAAGGCCGAGCTGATGGAAGTCAGCGGCGGCGACGTCGCCGGCATCAAGTCGGCCACGTTCCGGGTGGAAGGCGACTTCGCCTACGGCTGGCTCAAGACCGAGACCGGCGTGCACCGGCTGGTGCGCAAGTCGCCGTTCGACTCCGACAACCGCCGCCACACCAGCTTCACCTCGGTGTTCGTGTCGCCGGAAGTCGACGACAAGATCGACATCGAGATCAATCCGGCCGACTTGAAGACCGACGTCTACCGCTCCTCGGGCGCCGGCGGCCAGCACGTCAACAAGACCGAATCGGCGGTGCGCATCACCCACGTCCCCAGCGGCATCGTGGTGGCGTGCCAGACCGAGCGCAGCCAGCACGCCAACCGCGACCGCGCGATGAAGATGCTGGCGGCGAAGTTGTACGAGCTGGAAATCCAGAAGCGCAACGCCGAGCGCGACGCGGTCGAGGCGACCAAGTCGGACATCGGCTGGGGCAGCCAGATCCGCAATTACGTGCTCGACCAGAGCCGGATCAAGGACCTGCGCACCGGCATCGAGCGCAGCGATACCCAGAAGGTGCTCGACGGCGATCTCGACGAGTTCGTCGAGGCCAGCCTCAAGGCCGGCCTGGAAGTGGGCTCGAAACGCAGCGACGCGGTGTAAGCCGCGCGCCGGAGGCGGCGATGCCGTCTCCGGCCCGGCCCCGGGCGCCATCGCGCGCCCGCGGCGCCCTCCGGCTTACCGCGTCGGCCCCGTTCCTCCCGTCCGTTCCGTTCGCTCGCGCTATCCGGCGCAACGCGCATCCCTCCCGCCTTCGTTCCCGCGAACGCGGGAACCCCAGGGCTTCATCGCGACGCTCTTTCGCCGCGGATTCCCGCCCGGCCCCGCCGCATCGCCGGCCGACCGCGGCCGGCGTTTCGCGCACGCGCCGCGGGACTTCAGTAATCTGCCCCCTCACGCATCCCCCATCCGCATCGCCAAGACCATGACCGACGAAACCCAGCCGCCGCCCATCGACGAGAACCACCTGATCGCCGAGCGCCGGGCGAAACTCACGGCGCTGCGCGGGGAGGGCATCGCGTTCCCGAACGATTTCCGCCGCGGCGACTACGCCGGCGACCTGCACGCGCTCTACGCCGATGCCGACCTGTGGACCCAGGAGGCGCTCGACGCCAAGGCGCATCGCGTCGCGGTGGCCGGCCGCATCCTGCTCAAGCGGGTCATGGGCAAGGCCAGCTTCGTCCAGATCCAGGACGAGTCCGGCCGCCTGCAGCTGTTCCTGCAGGCCAACGCGCTCGGCGACACCTACGACAAGTTCAAGGGCTGGGACGTGGGCGACATCGTCGCCGCCGAAGGCGCGCTGACCCGGACCAAGACCGGCGAACTGTCGGTCAAGGCCGAATCGCTGCGCCTGCTGACCAAGGCGCTGCGCCCGCTGCCGGACAAGTTCCACGGCCTGGCCGACGTCGAGCAGCGCTACCGCCAGCGCTACGTCGACCTGATCGTCTCGCCCGATTCGCGCGAGGTGTTCGTCAAGCGCTCCAAGATCATCCGCGCGATGCGCGCCTGGCTCGATGCGCGCCGTTTCCTGGAAGTGGAGACGCCGATGATGCATTACATCCCCGGCGGGGCCACGGCCAAGCCGTTCACGACCCACCACAACGCGCTCGACCTGCAGCTGTACCTGCGCGTGGCGCCGGAGCTATACCTCAAGCGCCTCACCGTCGGCGGCCTGGAGCGGGTCTACGAGATCAACCGCAACTTCCGCAACGAGGGCGTGTCGACCCGGCACAACCCCGAATTCACCATGCTCGAGCTGTACGAGGCCTACGCCACCTACACCGAGATCATGGACCTGACCGAGGCGGTGATCCGCCACGCGGCCAACGACGTGCTGCGCACGACCCAGGTCGAGTGGGACGGCAACGCCATCGACCTGGGCCCGGCGTTCCGCCGCTGGTCGATGACCGACGCGGTGCTGGAGCACAACCCGCAGATCAAGCGCGAGGAACTGCGCGACCTGGCCGCCATGCGCGCCCACTGCGCGCGCCTGAAGGTCGCGGTCAAGCCGTCCTACGGCTGGGGCAAGCTGCTGCTGGAGATCTTCGAGAAGACCGTCGAACACACCCTGATCCAGCCGACTTTCATCACCGACCACCCGGTGGAAGTCAGCCCGCTGGCGCGCGCCAACGACCTGGACCCGGAACTGACCGATCGCTTCGAGCTGTTCGTCGGCGGCAAGGAACTGGCGAACGGCTTCTCCGAGCTCAACGACCCCGAGGACCAGGCCGCGCGCTTCCAGGCGCAGGTGGCGCAGAAGGACGGCGGCGACGACGAGGCCATGCACTTCGACGCCGACTACATTCGGGCGCTCGAGGTGGGGTTGCCGCCGACCGGTGGCCTCGGCATCGGCATCGACCGGCTGGTGATGCTGCTGACCGGTTCGTCCTCGATCCGCGACGTGCTGCTGTTCCCGTACATGCGTCCCGAAGCCGGCGCCTGAGCCGGCCGCGGCGGTCCGCGCGCCGCCGCGCGCGTGTCGTCGGCGTCGGTTGTTCGTGCGCTGGCGGCATCGCCTGGAACCATCCTGGCGCGAACCGCGCAGCGTCAGCGGCCGCCGCGCCAGGGCAGACAGGCCCGCGCCGACCGCGCGCGGGTCGCAGCGCGCGCGACCGTATCGGGGCATACTGCGGCGGTCCGCGCACTGGAGCCGAGCGGCCCAGGGCGCCCGGCCGCCACGTCGTGCACCATCGACAACGGCCAGCCCCCGCTGGCCGTTGGCTTATCGGGTTTGCGTACAAAGCGTGATGAATGCCGCGCAATCGCTCATGGCTTCAGGTGAATGCCGGCCCACGCAGGGTGTGCCGGGACTTTCGGCGGCTGCCTCGGCACGGCGCGGCGGAGTATGCTCGCAGACCGGCAGCCGCAGGGGGCGGCCTCACTACGGGTACCGTTGAGTGAACGTCGTTATCGTCGATGACCAAGCGTCCGCCAGGACGATGCTGCGCCACATCATCGAGGACATTGCGTCCGAACTGAAGGTGCACGACTTCGGCGAGCCCGAAGCCGCGCTGGCGTGGTGCGAGAGCCACCAGCCGGACCTGTTGCTGCTCGACTACCGCATGCCCGGCATCGACGGCCTGGAATTCGCCCGCCGTTTCCGCCGCCTGCCGATGCACCGCGACATCCCGATCATCCTGGTGACCGTGGTCGGCGACGAGCCGGTGCGCCAGGCCGCGCTGGAGGCCGGGGTGATCGATTTCCTGGTCAAGCCGGTGCGTCCGCGCGAACTGCGCGCGCGTTGCCGCAACCTGCTGGCGTTGCGCCAGCAGTCCGAGAACGTCAAGCAGCGCGCGCTGTCGCTGGAGCAGCGGCTGCTGTCGAGCATGCACGAGGTCGAGGAGCGCGAACGCGAGACCCTGTCGCGGCTGGCGCGGGCGATCGAGTTCCGCGACGCCGGCACCAGCGCGTACCTGGAGCGCATGGCCCACATCGCCGGGCTCATCGCCGAACAGCTGGGCATGTTCGAGGACGAGATCCGGGTCATCGAGATGGCCGCGCCGCTGCACGACATCGGCAAGATCGCCATTCCCGACGCGGTGCTGATGAAACCCGGTCCGCTGACCGAGGAAGAGACGGCGATCATGCGCCGCCATCCCAAGATCGGCTACGAACTGCTCAGCGGCAGCCAGAACCGTTTCATCCAAGCCGGCGCGCTGATCGCGCTGCGCCATCACGAGCGCTACGACGGCTCGGGCTATCCCGACGGGCTGGTCGGCGAGGAAATTCCGCTGGAAGCGCGTATCGTGGCGGTGGCCGACGTGTTCGACGCGCTGATCTCGCCGCGTCCGTACAAGAAGGCCTGGGACGTGGACGCGGCGCTGGGTTACCTGTACGCCCAGCGCGGCCGCCTGTTCGACCCGCGCTGCGTCGATGCCTTGATCCGCAGCCGTACCCGCCTGGACGAACTGTGCGCGCGTTTTTCCACGGTACCCAGCAGGCCCGGCCTGGAGTAAACCTGGAGCAACCCGATGATCCGCCTGCTGAACTGGTTCCGGTCCACGCTGTCCCAACGCGCGGACAGCGAGCACGGCCAGGCCTTCGTCCGCATCGCCGTGCTGTTCGTGGTGCTGGCCTACATGCTGGCGCGCGGCAGCGGCGGCGGCATGCCGGTGGTCCAGTACAACAACGTGCTGCTGATGGTGGTCACCGGTTTCAGCGTCGGCGTGGTGCTGATCGGCTGGATCCTGGCCGCGCCCGGCCGCTCGCACCTGCGCCGGATCATCGGCATGTGCTCGGACTACGGGCTGATGGCCGCGGCGATGATCCACATCGGCGAGCCGCTGGCCTGGGTCTACGTGATCCTGATGTGGGTGACCATCGGCAACGGCCTGCGCTTCGGCACCGGTTATCTGTTCGGCGCGGTCGCCATGGCCCTGGCCAGCTTCGGCTCGGTGCTGTGGTTCAGCGACTACTGGCGCGGCAACCCGGTGCTCGGCATCGGCCTGGAGCTGGGCCTGGCGGCGATCCCGCTGTACCTGACCGGCCTGCTGCGCCAGCTGGTGCGCGCCACCGACGAGGCCAAGCGCGCCAACGAGGCCAAGAGCCGGTTCCTGGCCAACATGAGCCATGAGTTCCGCACCCCGCTCAACGGTTTGGCCGGCATGTCCGAACTGCTGGCGACCACGCGCCTGGACGCCGAGCAGCGCGAGTGCCTCAACACCATCCAGGCCTCGACCCGCAGCCTGCTGGCGCTGGTCGAGGACGTGCTCGACATTTCCGCGATCGAGGCCGGCAAGCTCAAGCTGAATCTCGCCGAGTTCTCGCCGCGCGAACTGATCGAGGGCATCGGCCTGATCCTGCAACCGCAGGCGCGGGCCAAGCAGCTGCGCTACGAGACCCATATCGCCGCCGAGGTGCCGGCGCTGCTGCGCGGCGATGTCGGCCATCTGCGCCAGGTGCTGCTGAATCTCACCGGCAACGCGGTCAAGTTCACCGACCACGGCAGCGTGCGGCTGGAACTCGGCGTGGTCGGCCAGGCCGACAGCGGCGGGGTGCGCCTGCGTTTCACCGTGACCGATACCGGCATCGGCATTCCGCTGGCGATGCGCCAGCGCCTGTTCGAGGCGTTCGAGCAGGCCGACGTCAGCCTGGCGCGCCGCTACGGCGGCACCGGCCTGGGCACCACCATCGCCAAGGGCCTGACCGAAGCCATGGGCGGCAGCATCGGCTTCGAGAGCACCGAGCAGCGCGGCAGCCGGTTCTGGGTGGAGCTGCCGTTCCAGCGCGTGGCGCCGGTGCCGGAGCCGGCCCTGGCCGAGGCCGACGCGGTCGAGCCGACCCCGCGCAACGATCCGGAAAACGTCATCGCCTTTTCCGACCCGTTCCTGCGCCACCGCGCGCGGGTGCGCAGCCTGCAGGTGCTGGTCGCCGACGACCACGCCGCCAACCGCATGGTGCTGCAGCGGCTGTTGCAGAAGGCCGGCCATCGCGCGGTCTGCGTCGACGGCGGCGAGGAAGTGTTGAACGCGCTGGCGGTGAGCGACTACGACGCGGTGGTCGCCGACCTGCACATGCCCGGCATCAGCGGCCTGGACCTGCTGCGCGAGCTGCGGGTGATGGAAGCCGGCGGCGGCCGGCGCACGCCGGTGGTGGTGCTCAGCGCCGACGTCACGCCCGATTCGATCCAGGCCTGCCAGCAGGCCGGGGCGCGCGCGTTCCTGGCCAAGCCGGTATCGACCGTGCGCCTGCTCGATACGCTGGCCGAGATCGCGGCCGCCGGCCGCATCGCCGCCGCCGCGCCGATGCCGGCGCGCACGGAGGCCGCGTCGTCCGGCGCTCAGCAGGACAACGGTTTCGATCCTTCGGTGCTCGACGAACTCGGCAGCCTCGGCATGGGCGAGGGCTTCGAGCGCGAATTCGTCGCCCAGTGCCTGCGCGACGCCGACGGCTGCATCGTCGCCCTGGCCGACGCGGGCGAGCGCGGCCAGTGGGAACGCGTGCGCGAACACGGCCACGCGCTCAAGGGCGTGGCGAGCAATCTGGGGTTGGTCAGGCTCGCGGCCGCGGCCGGCGATCTGATGCGGCTGCCGGATTGGCAGGTCGCTGCCGAGTGGCGATCCCGGCAGGGTGCGTTGAACGAGCGTCTGGCCCAGGGCCGGGAAGCGCTCGAAGCACGCGAGCGGCAACGCCACGCGCGTGACGGCGACGAGCGCTCCCCCTGAAACGCCGTCGAGGGGAACATGGCGGTTACGCGGCCACGGCCCGACGCTCCTGCGCGCGCACGATCCGGTCCATGGTCCGCAGCGCCTTGTCCGGCAGCGCCAGCGCGGTGTCGACCCACAGCTCGGTGATCGCCATCAGTTCCTGGTAGCTGGTCGGCTGGGCGATCTGGCGCATCTTGTTCATCGCCAGCTGCGAGTGCGGCGAACGCTGCTGGCGGCGGATCAGGTCGGCCACCGCCGCTTCGCCCTGGCCGCGCGGCACCAGCACGTCGACCACGCCCAGCCGGTGCATCTCCTCGCTGCTGAGCAGCGCGCCGTCCATGATCAGTTTCTCGGCCACGCGCGGGCTGACCCGCTTGCACAGGTACGAGTACGCGCCCATGCCCGGGAACAGGTCGAACACCACCTCCGGCAGGCCCATGTCGACGCCTTCCTCGGCGACGATGGTGTGGCACGACAGCGCCAGTTCCAGCCCGCCGCCGAGCGCATCGCCCTGGACCAGGGCGATGGTGTGCACGTCGCCGCCGAGTCCGCCGTGGATGTGGTGGACGCCGTCGACGCAGCGCCGCGCATAGGACAGCAGGCGCTCGCGGTCCTGGCTGCGGATCAGGCGCGAGAACAGTTCCAGGTCGCCGCCGAGGTTGAACGCCGGCGCCGACGAGGCCAGCACCACGTGGCGCAATTCGCTCGGCGCCTGGCCTTCGCGCAGGCTGATCGAGGACAGGAACGCCCACATGTCTTCCATCAGCGGGGTGCGGAAGCACGGCCGCACGCCGAGGCCGACGTCCTCGTGCATGTACAGCCAGTGCGCCAGTCCGTCGGGGGCGGACTCGATGCGCAGGGTGGGGTAGGCGCGTACGCGGTGCAGCTTTTCGATGGTGCTCATGGATGCGGTCCTCGGCGATGGCCGCCCGCAGGGCAGGGTGCGGTGGGCCGCGAGCGGCGATGGTTGGAGCCCACGCATCGATGCTACACCCCGATTCCGCCGCAAAAATAAAAGCCCCTCCGGAGAGGGGCTTGCGCGGGTTCTTGCTTGTTTCTCTGCAGGACCGGGGCGTTGCGCGGGCTATTTTACCCGCACCGCGTCCCACCCATGCTCACGCGTCTTCACGCCGCCGGCGGCGGGTCGCGCAGCTCGCGGCGCAGGATCTTGCCGACGTTGGTCTTGGGCAGCTCCTTGCGGAACTCGACGAACTTGGGGTGCTTGTAGCCGGTGAGGTTGGCGCGCGCGTGCGCCTTGACGTCCTCCGCGGTCAGCGCCGGATCCTTCTTGACGATCACCACCTTGACCGCCTCGCCCGACTTCTCGTCGGGAACGCCGACCGCGGCCACTTCCAGCACGCCGGGCATGAGCGCGATCACGTCCTCGATCTCGTTCGGGTACACATTGAAGCCCGAGACCAGGATCATGTCCTTCTTGCGATCGACGATGTAGAAGAAGCCTTGCTCGTCCATCTTGGCCATGTCGCCGGTGTGCAGCCAGCCGTCGTCGTCGATGACCTTGGCGGTTTCCTCGGGCTTCTGCCAATAGCCCTTCATCACCTGCGGGCCCTTGATGCACAGCTCGCCGACTTCGCCCATCGCCAGGATGTTGCCGTCTTCGTCCTTGAGGCAGGCGTCGGTGGAAGAGATCGGCAGGCCGATCGCGCCGTTGTACTCGGCCAGGTCCATCGGATTGATGCACGCCGCCGGCGAGGTCTCGGTCAGGCCGTAGGCCTCGACCAGGGTCACGCCGGTGACCTGCTTCCAGCGCTCGGCGACCGAGCGCTGCACGGCCATGCCGCCGCCCAGGGTCAGATGCAGGCCGGAGAAATCGACCTTGTCGAAGCCGGGCGTGTTGAGCAGGCCGTTGAACAACGTGTTGACGCCGGTGATCGCGGTGAAGCGGTTTTCCTGCAACTCCTTCACGAACGCCGGCATGTCGCGCGGGTTGGTGATCATGTGGTTGAGGCCGCCGAACTTCATGAACACCAGGCCGTTCGCGGTCAGCGCGAAGATGTGGTAGAGCGGCAGCGCGGTGATGATGATCTCTTCGCCCATGCGCGCGTTGGTGCCGATCCACGCCGCGGCCTGCTGCATGTTCGCGACCAGGTTGCGGTGGGTCAGCATGGCGCCCTTGGCCACGCCGGTGGTGCCGCCGGTGTATTGCAGGAACGCGATGTCGTCGTGCGAAATATCGACCTGCGGCAGCTTGTGCATCTGCCCCAGGGTCAGCGTGTCGCGGAAGCGTACCGCGCCGGGGATGTCGTAGTCGGGCACCATCTTCTTGACGTACTTCAGCACGAAGTTCATCACCGGGCCCTTGAGCCCGCCGACCATGTCGCCGAGGCCGGTGCCGATCACCTGCACCGAGCTGCCGGCGACCACGTCCTGCACGGTCTTGCCGAAGTTGTCGAGCACGAAGATGACTTTCGCGCCGGAGTCGTCGAGCTGGTGCTTGAGCTCGCGCGGGGTGTACATCGGATTGGTGTTGACCACGGTCAGGCCGGCGCGCAGCACGCCGAAGGTCGCGATCGGGTACTGCAGGCAGTTGGGCATCATGATCGCGACGCGATCGCCCTTCTTGAGCTTGAGCTCGCCGAGCAGGTAGGCGGCGAACTGCGCGCTGAGCCGGTCGATATCGCCGTAGGTCAGTGTCTTGCCGAAGTTGCGGAAGGCGGGGCGGTCGCGGAATTTCTCGATCGCGTTCTCCAGCACCGAGACCACGGAGGGAAATTCCTCCACGTCGATCTGGGCCGGCACGCCCTGCGGATAGTGGGCAAGCCACGGACGGTTCAAACTCATCGCGATCCCCTCTTTAATCGCTCGTCGATTTTCTGTCCGCTTGCCGCGAAGTGCGCCGGCGTACGGTGTGTTTTCTCGATTGGAGCATAGGCTCTAGCGGGTGGCAAGGCGGTGCCCGGCGGCGTTGTGGCGAGCGCCGCGGACCTGTCAGGATCGGCGGCAGCCGGGCTTGGCTCCGGCACGGACCGCGCGGCGCCGCGCCGCCGGCCGAGTGGGCGAACGGTCGTGCGAATACGTCCGTTGCAGCGTTCAGAAGGGGAAATCCGCCATGTTCACACTGTTCGCGATCGACCGGACGCAGCCGCTACGGAGCGCCGCCCGCGCGGGCGCGCGCATGGGCTGGCTGGCGGCCGCGCTGCTGGCCCTGGCCGCCTGCGGCGGCGGCTCGCCGGAGCAGCGCCTGCGCGCGTCGATGACCCAGTTGCAGGACGCCATCCAGGCGCGCGACGCCAAGGCGGTGCGGGCGCAACTGGCCGATGACTTCGTCGGCCCGCAGGGCCTGGACCGCGAAGGCGCGCGCCGGCTGGCCGCGGCCAGCTTCCTGCGCTATCGCGACGTATGGGTGCGCGTGGCAGCGCTGCGCTTCGAGGTCAAGGGCGACCGCGCCACGGTCGAGTTCGAAGCCGCGCTCGGCGGCGGCGCCGGCAACGCCTTGCCCGAGGCCGCGCAGCTCTACCAGGTGCGCACCGGCTGGCGCGAGCGCGACGGCGAATGGCGGATGATCTCGGCCGAGTGGACGCCGAGGCTTTAGAGCGAGGAGTGAGCGTGGAGGAGTGAGGAGCGAGCGAAAGCGAAGTCCGAGGGGCTCGTGCTTTCGCTCGCTCCTCACTCCTCTACGCTCACTCCTCGCTCCTCAGTTATGCTGACGTCCATTACAAGGACGCCGCCGGTGGGGACCGGTTCGCAATGGAATCTGCCCTGACCGCCGAACAGGCGCTTGCGTTGGCGCCCGACGGCGCTTCGGCCAAGGCCGCCACCGGCCTGGCCTCCGACCGACATTGGGTGAGCCTGGGCGGCGACGCCGAGGCCTTGTGGGGCGAATGCAAGGGCAGCGGCGCCAAGCCCTATCAGGCCCAGGTCGATCTGGGCGCGCTGGTCACCCGCTGCTCCTGTCCCAGCCGCAAGTTTCCATGCAAGCACGCGTTGGCGCTGCTGTTGATGCATGCGCGCGGCGGCATCGCCGCGGACGCGCGGCCTGCGTGGGTCGAGGAATGGCTGAACTCGCGCCGCGACCGCGCCGAAAAGAAGGAACAGGCCGCGGCCAAGGCGGTCGCCGCGCAGGCGGCCGATCCCGAAGCCGCCGCCGCCGCGGCCGCGAAGCGCGAGGCCGCGCGCTGGAAGCGCATCGACCAGGGCACCGCCGAACTGCAGCGCTGGATCGGCGATCAGTTGCGCCGCGGGCTGGCTTCGTTCGGCGCGCAGCAACGCGCCGAGTGGACGGCGATGGCGGCGCGCATGGTCGACGCGCAGGCGCCGGCGCTGTCGGCGCAGTTGCTGGCCGCGACCGACGCCATGGCCGCCGGCATCGCCGGCGCGCCGGCGGTGATCGAGCGCTTCGGCCTGATCTGGCTGCTGCGCGAAGCGGTGGTCCGGCGCGCGACGCTGTCGCCGCAACGCCTGGCCGACGTGCGCACCGCGCTGGGCTGGGTCTACGACAAGGACGATTTGTCCACGCTCGGCGAAAGCGTGAGCGATCGCTGGATCGTCCAGGGCCAGCGCATCGACGAACGCG